>PMOV01000141.1 GCA_003161195.1 Acidobacteriota bacterium
CGCTTAATAAACTCATACTCGTGTGGATAGGCGGTCATCTCATGCTCCGTCCGTCGGTACACCATGGTCACGCGCTCCGCGCCCAGTCTCTTGGCAATCGTCGCGCAATCAATCGCCGTATTCCCCGCGCCAATCACTACAACGTTCCGCCCAATGCGTAGCTTTTCGCCCCCCACCTTGCTCTTCTCGATATACTCCAGTCCGTCTTCCACCAAATCTTCCCCAGGAATCGCGAGCTCCGGCGTAGCCCCCAGCCCCACACTCAGAAACACCGCCGCGAACCGCGCCTGCAAATCCGCGAGCGAAAAGCTCGCCGCGTCCGCGCCGCGTTCCACCTTCACGCCCATCCGCTCGATCATCGCCACTTCTGCCAGCGCCACCTCCACCGGCTCGCGCAGCGCGATAATCCCATACGTCGAAAGCCCGCCGCCCAGCTCTCTCCGTTCGAACACCGTCACGCTGTGCCCGCGCTTAACCAATTCCCCCGCGCACGAAAGGCCCGCCGGCCCCGCCCCAATCACCGCCACGGCGAACCCGCTAGCCGGAGCCACGGGAAACATCCGCCCGCCCTGCGCATACGCATAATCCATCGCATGCCGCTGCAGCCGACCAATCGCAATCGGCTTATGTTCCGCCCCCAGCACGCACGCCCCTTCGCACAATTCCTGCACCGGGCACACCCGCGCACACGTCGCCCCCAGCAAATTGCTCTCCAGAATCGTCCGCGCCGACCCGCGCAGATTTCCCGTATAAATTTTCTTGATGAACTGCGGTATATCGATGTGCGTCGGGCAAGCTTGCGTGCACGGCGCGTCATAACACATCAGGCACCGCGTCGCTTCCACCAACGCCTCGTGCTTCGTCAGCGGCGGTAGCAGCTCCGTGAGCCCGCCGTTTGATCGCTCATATTCAGGTGGCGTCAACCCATGCTCCTCGACCGCTTACCGACACCAATACGGCCGCTCCGCTCATCCCGCCGTTAAAGGTGAGCCAGCAGAGTAGTGCCGAACCCCTTTTCTTTCAATAGTGGCTCTCCTGCCCCCGCGCACAAGCGCCACCGCGCAGCATGAGTGCCTGCCATCTCTCCCAGCATCTCCCTACACAACTCACGTTCTGGCCCCAGCATAGTTGGCGCTTCCGCACGATCCCCATCCCGTCTGTCAATTCGCGTGACAATTCTCCATTGTTTGGGTATCTTTATGGCTACGTAGCCCCGGCGTTAGGAGAGGAAAAATGAAAGCGCGCCTTGTTCACGGATTCAGCCCCCGGGCAGTTCACGCAGCCTGCACGATTTCCGAGCTGGCCGCCAAGGAACGCATGAACGTCACCGTAAATCTCTTCGCCACCCCGCAAATGTGTTTACGTTGCGCTCGCCCTGCGGAAGTTTTTGTAGGAAGCAAAAAACTGTGCGCCACCTGCTGGTCCAGTTCCCTGGTCCAGAACAAGATTCGACAGCTGAGCGGCAAGCGCACGCGCTAACAGACGCTATTTCCACCGCGCTTGGCGTTCCGCGTGGCAACGGCAAGCCCGTCGTCTCGCATCAGGTTCACGCCGCCCCCCCTGCTGTTTTTTCAGGAATTGACCGAGCAGCCGACGCTCGTAGGTGTGACTTGCTCCGGCTGGGTACCAACCGCACGAGGTGACACCGGAATATTGAAATCGCGCGACCACGCCTCGGCGCAGCCCTCGTGTAGATACAAATCCACTTCAAGTCCGCCTGGTTGCGTCTCTACGGGATATTTGAGTGATGTGCCGTTTTCAGAAGTGACAGGATTTTCGAAGTCTTCGCAGTGATTGCAGATATGGGCCATAAAAAATGCCTCGGGCTGCACCATACCGTCTTTCTGGTAGGGCACGCTGTTCTCTTCTGCACAGTCAACTAAAATTAATCGCAACGGGAATTTGGCGGTGCCGAAACGGGAATTGCGCGGTTCTGCGGGATCATTTACGAGACGGAGCGATGCTTATTCTCCAGCCCGGAGACAACAATCATCGCTCCGCTCGTCCTGACCCCCGCATCCTACGGCACACCACGAACCAAAGCTGTCCTGTTTTGCACACCCCCGCTGAACAACGAATCAACCACCCGCTTGCTGGCCGTTAAAAGTATCTTTGGCAAAAGCTGTCGTGGAGTTTCAGCGCCTGTTTGAGCAGGACAGCATACTCAGTCTCACCACGAATCGGGTCCAGTAGCGGATCGCGGATCAAGCAGGCGTGGCAGTAAAAATTGTGGTTGATGGCCCCCCGCAATGAGCGCAGCGCGGAAGCCTTGTCGCCCAGCAACGCGTAAGCTTGTGCCACCTTGTACAGCATTTCTCCATCGCTGGTTGGGTTCTCGCGCTCCACTTCATTCAGGTAGCGCCATCCTTCAGCCGCCTTCCCTTGAAGCGCATACCAGAAAGCCTGGCCATACTTGGCATGCAACAAAGAGGGATCTAGCGCGTAGGCATGCTCGAATTCCTCGCCGGCCAGCGCCGCCTCGTTCCGGTATAGAAAGCACAAGCCGCGGTAAAACGTCGTGCGCGCGCCAGCCTCCGCGGGCAAGCTCGCAAGAAATTTGTCATAGTCGCCGGCGTACAGATAGCTGTTAAATGTCGAGCCTCGATTTACAAAGGGATCCAGTTGCAGCGCGCGCTCTCCTTCCGCGATCGCTTCCTTTAGCATCCCTCCATACAAGTAAGCTTCGTTCAACCACCAGCGCGCCTGTGGTTCGTTTGGATTGCGGCGCAATTCTTCCCGCAGCGCCGCGACGCTGCCATCAAGTTCGCCCCGTTCCATCATCTGAATCGCCAAATATGTCCGAATTTGCGGCACATCCGGATCCAGCTGCAGCGCTTTGTCAAAGGCCGCGCTGCTCTTGGCCATGAACTCCGGCCCGCCGCCTTGCCAGTTCGCGTACGCTCCATACACCTGCCCTAACTTCGCCCACGCCGGTGCGTAGTTAGGGTCCAGCGCCACGGATTTCTCGAAAAACTGCATCGACACGCGGTAGTCGTCCGGAAAACCGCCTTGCTCCCCACGCAGGAAATATTCATATGCCAGAGGATTCTTCGGCACGCTTTGTTTCATCCGCTGCGCTTCCTGCGGCAGCACGCTGAGCCGCAGTCCACGAATCACGTTATCGGCCACTTGGTCCTGCACCGTCAGCAGCTGATCGTAATGAATATCCAGACTTTCGTGCCACAGCACTTCCGCGCTCGCCACATCCACCAGCTCGGTCGACACCCGCAAGCGCTCCCCTTCTTTTATGTAGTTGCCCACCAGCGCCGTCTGTACGTGCAGTTCCTTCGCCACCACTCGAGGATCCGCTTCGCCATCGCGGTATTTCACAATATATGAAGACGGGCGA
This sequence comes from Acidobacteriota bacterium, assembly GCA_003161195.1. GTDB lineage: Bacteria > Acidobacteriota > Terriglobia > Acidiferrales > UBA7541 > Acidiferrum. The sequence goes on from PMOV01000141.1 coordinate 3,350, forward strand.
ACCACAATCTCGCTCACGTACCCCAGCCGATTAATGATCGCATCGGCCAGCGAGTAGCTCAGGAACTGCGATTCCGCGTCCTGTTTGAGATTCCGAAACGGAAGAACCGCCAGCGTTCTCGGCTGCTTCGGCGTAAACAAAATCTTCGTGGGCCGCGGCACCAGGAACCCGCCCAGGGCCAGAACGGAAGCGCCAGCCACACCGCCAACAAGAATCCGCCTTCGAACTCGTGCGCTTTTCTGCCGCCACCAGCCGTTTTCCCGCCTGAGTTCGCGCTCCTCAGGTACCTCGCTTTCCGCTAACTCTTCCTCTTCCTGCTCATGAATCACGATGTGCGTTCGTGTATGGCGCTGCAGCAGCAGGTCGCCGTCGCCATTGCCGGGTACTTCGCGTACCGGCGCCGCAAACCGGTAGCCCAGCTTAGGCACCGTCTCGATGTACTCGCTTCGCCCCGGTCCTTCCTCCAGGGCTCGGCGTAGCATCGAGATGTGCTGCGTCAAATTGTTTTCTTCCACGAAAGTGTTCGGCCACAGCCTGTTCATCAACTGGTCTTTGCTCAGAACGTGCCCGCTGTTCTGCACCAGCAAGAGCAGCGCCTCAAAAGCCTTTGGTGGAATGGGGACAGACTTGCCGGAGCGCACCAGCAGCCGCTCAGAGGGCTCCAGCCGAAAGGGCCCAAACTCGTAGAAGGGCTGTGGCTGCAAGGACATACGCCGCCTTCCGTCGCTCTTCAGAAAAAATTCATACCCGCCTAAGTACTTCTCGGAGCACGGAATCTTACTTTTCGACTGGCGGGGACGCACGCATAGACCGGCGCACTCACTTCGCGGATTGTACGTGAAACGCGTCGCCAGAGGCAACGAACGTCGTTTTCTTCCAGTGTGAAACCAGTGATCCGGAAGAGGACAAAACGAAGCTCGGAAATCACCGTGGAGACCGATGAAATCCTCCTCATCAAACGCCACCAACCGCCGCCTCGGTCCTACTGTGCCAAGTGCCGCCAGGTGGCCATGATCGCCCCAGAACATGCCGCCCGCGCCGTCGGCGTCAACACTCGCAAAATCTATGCCTGGGTCGAAGCGGGAAACCTCCACTTCACGGAATCGCCCGATCAATCGCTGCTCGTCTGCCTTGAATCGGTAAGCGCAGCGCTCGCTGCC
>PMOV01000043.1 GCA_003161195.1 Acidobacteriota bacterium
AGCTCTTTTCTCTGCGGACTCGCGCCCAGCCTCGGCGTGCTGGTCTTCTTCCGCGTCCTGCAAGGCGCCGGCGGCGGCGGTCTGCAGCCCAGCGAACAAGCCATCCTCAACGACACCTTCCCNNGGCTACATCACCGACAGCTTTTCCTGGCGCTGGATTTTCTACATCAACGTCCCGGTCGGCATCGTATCGCTCATTCTCACCTCGCTCTTGGTCAGCGATCCGCCGCATATGAAGCGCGAATCGCTCAAACGCGGCTTCCGCATCGACTACATCGGTATCGGCCTGATCAGTCTCGGGCTCGGGAGCATGCAGATCATTCTGGACAAGGGCCAGCGCGACGACTGGTTCTCGTCAAACTTTATCCGCGCCTTCGCTGTATTCATGCTCGTAGGCGTCATTGGCGGAATTATCTGGGAGCTGCGCCAGAAAAACCCGGTCGTCGATTTGCGCATGCTCAAGGACCGCAACTTTGCCGCCGCCACCATCGCCATGTTCTTTCTGGGCTTCGTCCTGTACTCCACCACCGTGCTCATTCCGCAACTCTTGCAGCAACTCCTCGGCTACACGGCGGCGCTGGCGGGTGCGGCCTTGTCCCCCGGCGGCGCCGTGATCATGTGCATGATGCCGGTGGTCGGCCTTCTGGTCTCGCGCGTCGATTCGCGACTGCTCATTGTTTTTGGCTGCATCGTTTCGGCCTCCGCGTTGTTTATCATGGCTGGCTGGAACCTGCAGCTGGATTACGGCCACGCCGTGCGCACCCGCATGCTGCAAAGCTTCGGCTTGGCCTTCTTGTTCATTCCTATCAACGTCTCCGCGTTCGCCTTCGTGCCGCGGGACAAAACCAATATGGGCACCGGCATCATCAATCTCGCCCGCAATGTGGGAGCCAGCGTGGGCATCGCTACCGTCACCACCCTGCTCGACCGTCACACCCAGTCGCATCAAACGCGCCTCATGGAGAAAGTGAACGACTATAGCGCCGCCTATCACACCTCCATGAGCGGCATGCAGGCGAAGTTGGTCGCCGCTGGCTCGAACGTCACTCACGCGACGGCTCAAGCGCACGAAATGATCTACGGCACCGTGCAGCGCCAGGCCTTAATGTTGGCTTTTCTCGACAATTTCAAAATGTTGGGCACCGTGTTTCTCGCGGTGATTCCGGTGATGTTGCTGATGAAAAAGCGCAAAGCGCCGACCGGCCACGTGCCTGTGCACTAACGGCACAACAAGTTTTCGCGTGCATCTACCAGGTCTCAAAAGCTTTGCACGAAACGGGGGGCAACAAAGATGGCAACTCAAACAGTAGCGGCAAACATCGCACCAAACGCACCAAATATCACCATGAACGAAGACACTCTGATCCGCGCCGGCCAGCGCGGCGACCACAGCGCTCTCGAAACGCTGTTCCGCCGTTACCACCGGCCGCTGTTCCAGACCGCTCTTCGTGTGCTCGGAAACGCCGAGGATGCGGAAGACGCCTTGCAGGACGGCCTGCTCTCCGCCTATCGCAACCTCAATCGTTTTGAGAGACGCTCGCAATTCTCCACCTGGCTCACGCGCATCGTGATCAACGCCGCGCTGATGCGCCGGCGCAGCGCCAAAGCGCGTCCGGCGGTCTCCCTCGACGAAACGCCGCGCGAAGACGAACTGCCCGCCGCCGAGCGCTACGCCGACGACGGTCCCAATCCCGAACAGGTTTTCGCCAGCACCGAGCTGCGCGAAATCATCAGCGAAAATCTGGACGAACTCTCTCCGCTGCTCCGCACCGCGTTCGTGCTACGCGAAGTGCAGGGCTACTCCACCGGCGAAGCCGCCAAGAAACTCGGAGTCACCGAGAACACTCTCAAAGCCCGCCTCTGGCGCGCCCGTCATCAACTCGCGGAGCGCCTCGGCCGTCGCCTGCGCCGCATTCAGGACGACATGCGCGGCGCCAACGGCATGGGCGACGAAGCCTGCAGCTATTGCTAACCACCAGAGGGGCTCGGAACCACGTGTCGAACAGGGAAGTCACCAAAGCTAAGGCCGGCGCCGCGAAAGCCGGCCCCGCTTTTTTTTGGCTGACCGTCTTATATAGAGGCCACCCGTGAATTCTAAGGCCGGTTGCACCGTACTGTGCTACGCGCTCGCGGCCAGACTGCGTTGCGCGATGTACGATCCCAGAATCCGCAAATCGCTTGTCGCTAGGCTGACTTCGTTCACCGCCACACTCAGACGTTCGCTGTTTTCTGCTTCCACATCCAGAAAAAATTGATACTCCCAGGGTCGACCGTGAATCGGCCGGCTTTCGATTTTCAGCAAATTTATGCCCAGCCGGGAGAAGGGCTCGAGCGCCGCAAGGAGTGCGCCGGGCCGGTGCGCTAGTCGCAGCGCCAGGGACATTTTTGGCGCCCACGGTGTATCTGGCAGCTCCGACCGGCGAACCATTAATTCCACCATTATGTCGGTCACCCCGGGCGAGGAGGCTGCCGCTGTTCCTGACGGAAGCAAGCGCTCTTCCTCTTTCGACAGCACGGGAATCAGCAAGACGAAGCGCGTGAAGTTCTCTGCGTTGTCCTGGATGCTGGACGCCAGAATTGTGCCGCCATACCGTTCGGCCGCACGGCGGCCCGCGATTGCCGCGCAACTCTTATCGCCACACGCCAGAACTTCTCGCACGCTGCCAGCCGTGTCTTCGGTCGGCACCCGCTTAAGGCCCGGATGTGCAAGAAAGAACTGTTCGCACTGCGCAAGCGCCATGGGATGCGAAGCCACCGAGCGAAGGTCTTCCATAGTGGCTCCGGGACATCCGATCAGATGGTGCTCGATCGGTAGAATTGTCTCCGCAACGATACGAACATTGCTCTCGAGCAACAGGTCGTAAACGCGAACAACAGAACCTGCAAGTGAGTTCTCCACAGGAGCCAGTAAAGCATCCGCAGCGTGTTCGTCGAGTGCGCGAAACGCGGAATCAAACGTGGGTCGCGGCACCGTCGTGATCGACGGCCCGAGCAACTGCACCGCCGCCGTTTCGCTGAACGCTCCAGGCTCCCCTTGAAACGCCACACGCATCTCGCCACGCTCCTCCTCGCATGCTAGCACCCTTTCCCGCCGTCTCCGTCAGCGTCGACCGGCTTCCGAACGCGTAAAACCGCCCTCCCGCAATAGACAGTTAACTCTATTAAAATCAGCACTTACGAAAGTGTATCAAAACAAAGAACTTTAACTCCCCTGGAATGAACACTTACACAAAACCCAGGGGGGGACTGCCTCCCCGACCCCTGCCGTTTCAGCATTTTCGCGAAGCCGCAACACCTCGCGCGACTTTAGCATTGGTTACAGGTTGCCAGCGCCTCCTGCGCTTCCGACCCTTGGCAAGTACGGTGGCGGCCCCGCCAGTGCGGAGAGGTTCCCCACTGGGGATATAATGTCCGGCGCAAGGTGTCACGATGACCATCCCGATGACCAACAAGCCCGCACCCTCCGAATATGCCTCACATTTTGAAACGTATGTCTCCCTCGTTCCGAGCACCGACATTGTCAGCGCTCTCGAAGCGCAGCGCCTGCAGATGGCGCAGATGTTGGCTGGCTGCAGTGAGCGCGACGGCAATTTCCGCTATGCCCAGGATAAATGGTCGGTCAAAGAAGTGCTCGGTCATCTGAGTGACTCGGAGCGCATCTTTACCTACCGCGCCCTGCGCAT
>PMOV01000067.1 GCA_003161195.1 Acidobacteriota bacterium
TTTGACGGTGTTCTTCAGTCCGCCGGGAAGGTCGTTGGATGTGGGCAACGCGTTCGTACAGGACGAAATCGCGATTTTGCCGGATCGGCTCTATGTAACCGCGGGAGCAAAGCTGGAACACAACACCTATACCGGTTTTGATGTCTTGCCCAGCATCCGGGCGGCGTGGGAGATCGATAAACAGCACATGCTGTGGGCGGCGGTGTCCCGCGCGGTGCGTACGCCAACGCCGAATGACACGGATTTGTCGGTGAACGAGGGCGAAATCGGAACGGCCAATGGCATGCCTGTGGTTCTCCGATTTATCGGCGACAAAAATTTTCAAAACGAACGCCTGGTGGCCTACGAAGCCGGATATCGCGCCACCGCCTCAAATCGCTTCACGTTCGATCTCTCCGCGTATTTCAACCACTACGACCAGCTGGAGTCCACCGAACCTGCCGGCGCATTCCTGGAATCCACGCCCGCGCCGCCGCACGAGGTGGAGATTCTCACGTACGGAAACCTAATCCATGGAGAATCGCACGGCCTGGAGATGTCGGCCAACTGGAAAGTGACGGATCGCTGGCAACTCAGTCCCGGCTTCGCCTTCGATGCGATCCATCTGCACACCGACCCGCAGAGCCAGGATCAACAGACCGTACCCTTTGTCCAAGGCAACACACCGACAAAAACGGCGCAACTGCGCTCGCACGTGGATCTGTGGAACAAATGCGCCTGGGATTTGAGCGCGTATTACGTGGATCCACTCAGGAATCAAGGGTTTTCGGGCGCGGTGCGAATTCCGGGAATAACACGCGTGGATACCGGACTGACATGGAAGGCGCTCGAACACGTTACCTTGAGTGTGGTCGGTCAGAATCTGCTAAAAAATGAGCACGTCGAATTCGAGGATCTTTTTGGCAGCGTGCAATCGAGCCAAATCAAGCGCAGCGGCTACGTGAAACTCACCTGGGTGTTTTAGGGCGCTTCTAGTCCTGCGTCCTGCAAAACGCCCTAACCGGCAACTGCGCTATCACTTTTCTCGCTCTCTTTTTCCCTCCTTAACGCACTATGGTATCGTCAGAAAATCTCGCCCATGACCACTTCCGCCCCCACCTTCCGCCACGCCCTCGGCCATTTCGCCACCGGAGTTACCGTAGTCACCGTCGAATACCAGCCGGGCAAAATCCACGGCATGACCGCCAACTCGTTCACCTCGGTCTCGTTGCATCCACCGCTGATCCTCATCTGCGTCGATCACCGCGCGCTGATGCTGCCCTTTCTGCATGAACAAAAGCGCTTCGGCGTCAGCGTGCTCAAATCGCACCAGCGAGCCATCTCTGAGTTTTTTGCCCAGCCCGGCCTCTACGACGACCCCGACGACCACCTGAAACTCCGGTATCGCCGTTCGCCCACAGGCATTCCCACGCTCGACGACACTTTGGCGCAACTGAGCTGCACCGTCGCCGGCCACCACCTATCGGGCGACCACACCATCTTCGTGGGCGAGGTGGAGTCCGCCCACGTAGCCGAAGGCCACCCCTTGCTCTTTTACCGAGGCCGTTATCACCACCGCGCCTTGAAATAAACCCCTCCCTGGAATAAGACGGCACTACAAAAGTGCTGCGCCACTCACGGCATGAGCGCACTGGCGAATCCGGAGTTACGCGACACAAAAGCGCACAGGCTGAAGCCTGTGCTACATAAAGCCGCTGCTGTAAGTGCTTTGTTTGCGTTAAAAAAGATTTTGGGACCTCCGGGGCGAGAAGGGGGAAACGCGGGTTCGCCCAGGTTAGGAATGAATTAAATGGTGCAGGATGAGATGGTTGCGGTGCGGGAATAAGAGTGAATTGGGCGCAGTTCTTTACTTGGGCAGATTACCAAAGATATGGCTTGCCTGTCAAGACAAAACAGCGGTACTAGGACTCACAAACTTATGGAGCTACGATTTTTTTGCGGCGGATCCTTCTCGGCGCGTTGGCTCGGACCTGCATGGCGGCGGCGTGCAGCAGCACAAGGTTGCTCGGCCGGAGACCACTTTCGCCAAACGAGGTCAATTCACCGAAGGGGGAAAAAAGATATTCCAGAAGTGCGGACTGGGCGTCAGAAACTCTACCGGCACCAGCGACCCTTCGCTATTGATTTGCGGCGGCCGCACCACGCGCGCTTCCACGGTCTTTTGCGTCTTGGGATTCTCGAGCGAAACCTTGGCGCCCTCCGCCAGCGGTTCCGGCAAAACGATCATGGCGCCGTTCTGGCTGACCGTCTGGGTGACGCCGTCCATCGGCGCTTTCCCCGTGACCAATACCTTGACGGGCATCCGCAGTAGCACGCGCTGCGCGCGGCGCCGCTCTTCGGCGGTCGGCGGACGTTGCGCCGCGGGGCGAGAGGAAATCGGGGCCACCGCGGGTTTTTTATCCGGTACAGGCATCATAGCTCCAGTCCCCAAAAGTCCATCTCAGGCGCAACCAGTTCGATTCCATACTCCCAGCCGTCAGGCCGGGGATTGCCTTTCCACACGATCACCGCGGCATTGCTGCTGCCGGTTGCGAGGTTGGAGAGCGCCAGGCGGTGCTCGAGCGCCAGGGCCTGCTCCAGCACGACCATGCAGCCATAGGGATTCACCACGCGGGTGTGCGCTTCCACGCTGACGCGCGGCCCATCGGCGGTATCCCACTCGAGCCGCACCGGAACGCGCGAATTCATGCGCCTTCCGCGCCGGTTATCGTGATGACGCGAACCAATAGGTTTCGCTTCGCGTGTTTTAACTCCACGCACAATTCCAGACATGCAATGCCCTCAATAAAGCCATGCTAAAGTTGGCGTGAGGCACGGTCAATAGAACATCGGTGGCGGTGAGCGGAAGAAGTAGCTGGCCGAAAGTACAGGTGGTTGCGGGAATTGCGGGAAGGTGCTGCGGATTTGTGGCGAAGGCGAGTTGGAACGCGGTGAACGAGCAGTGAAGAATCTCATCGTCAACGCTGATGATTTGGGCTGGACCGAAGGCGTGAACCGCGGCATCGCGGAAGCGCACGGCCACGGCATCGTGACCAGCGCGTCGTTGCTGGCGAATGGCGCGGCGTTTGTCTCCGGCGTGGAGCTGGCGCTGTCGCGCGAAGGCTTGGGGGTCGGCGTACACCTGAACCTGAGCAACGGAGCACCGGTGGCCCCGCGGGAACTGGTCACCACGCTGCTGAACGATGCAGGCGAATTTGCCGGCGGACCGGAGTCCATCCTGGTGAAGCTGGCGCGCCGCGCGCTGCAGTTGCAGGAAGTAGAGGAAGAGTGGGACGCGCAGATCACCCGCGTGCGCGAGTTCGGCATCACGCCAACGCATCTGGACGGCCACAAACACGTGCAGATGCTGCCCGGACTCTTCGAGATTGCGCTGCGGCTGGCGAAGCGCCACGACATTGGCGCGATTCGCGTCTCGCATGAGGAATCGTCGTTGCGGTCGGCGCTCTCCGCTGGAGAGAACCAGCACGCGGGACAAGTGCTGATACAAGGCGTGCAAGCGCGCGGATTAAAGCTGTTGGCGCACGACGCACGGGAGCAAGCAGAGCGCGCGGGAATCGCCACCGCGGACTATTTCTGCGGTATTGCGCAAACCGGCGAACTGACGCGCGAAGGCCTGGCCTGCCTGCTGCGCGGGCTGCCCGACGGAACCACCGAGCTGATGTGCCATCCGGGATTTATGGACGACGAGCTGCGCAAATCGAACACGCGGCTGCAGGATTCGCGCCGCATCGAAGTGGAAATCCTGACCGATAAGGGCATTCGGAATCTTGTCGCGGAGCAGGGGATTCGCCTGATAGACTATGCTTTCCTGGCGCAAGAAGCAGCTTAAGGGGCGGTTTTGCGAAACATGGCAAGCGAAGCAAGCATGCGCTACTCGATCGTAGTGCCCTTCTTCAACGAACAGGAAAACATCCCTCCCTTGTACATGAAGCTGACGGAGGTGATGGATTCCGTCGGTGAACCCTACGAACTGGTGTTTGTGGATGACGGCAGCAAAGACAACACCTTCAAGGTGCTGGCGGAGATTTACGAGCACGACCGGCGCGTGAACCTGGTGCGGCTGCGGCGGAATTTCGGGCAAACCGCGGCGCTGAAGGCCGGTTTTGACTACGCGCGCGGCGAAGTGATTATCTCGATGGATGGAGACTTGCAGCACGACCCGGAAGAGATTCCGCGCTTTCTCGAGAAGATTGAGGAAGGCTTTGACCTGGTGAGCGGGTGGCGGCATCACCGGCAGGACCACTGGCTGATGCGGCAATTTCCGAGCCGCGTGGCCAACTGGATGATGGCCAAACTTTCCGGCGTGGAACTGCACGATTTTGGGACCACCTTCAAAGCTTACCGCCGCGAAATTATCCAGGAAATTCAGCTGTACGGGGAACTGCACCGCTTTATTCCGGCGCTGGCGGCGACCACCGGCGCGCAGATTGCGGAAGTGCCGATCGAGAATTTACAGCGCAAGAACGGCAAATCCAATTACGGCATAGGGCGGACGGTGCGCGTGTTTCTGGATTTGTTGATGGTGAAATTCCTGCTGGATTACTCCACGCGGCCGCTGCAGTTCTTCGGCCTGCTGGGGCTGGGCGGTTCGGGACTCGCGTTGCTGTTGGCTTGCGGGCTGGCGATCTCCAAGTTTTATTACCACACGGACGTCATGACGGAGCACGGACCGCTGATGCTGATGACGGTGGTGCTGTTCCTGAGCGGGATCCAGTTTATTTCCATGGGCTTGCTGGGCGAGATCAGTTCGCGGACGTATTACGAATCGCAGAACAAGCCGATTTATGCGTTACGCGAAGTGAAGAGTCACCGCAAAGAAGCCGGGGATTCCGCGGAGTCCACGCGGCCGTCCGGCAATTCCGACCGATAAATCAGTCGTTTGAAATTTTCGCCTGCGGTGATTCGCGGGCTGACGCTCGCGCGCGTGTTAAAAAGATGGACCGGGGCGTGGGGAATCCGGTGATGAGGGGAAGGCGCCCGCCTCAGAAGGCGGCCGCTACAAAGGCAAAGGCGAAAATTCATGAATCGAGAGCAGTTTTATGCGGCGATGGGCGGCGAAGGCACGCTGGACTATGAGAAGTATTTGCAGACGAAGACGCTGCTGAATTGCCAGACGGGGTTTGCGGAGCTGTGCAATGCGGATGAACTGCAATTTCAGGTGGTGCACCAGATTGAAGAGTTGTGGATGAAACTGATTGCGTACACGCTGCTGGATATCGACGACTATTTGCAGGCTGCGAATACGAACCGCGTGCTGACGCTATTCCGGCGCGTGCATCTGGCGCAGAAGATGATGATTCAGCAGGTGGGGCTGCTGGAGACCATGTCTCCGAAAGAGTATCAGGCGATTCGCACGCGGCTGGGGAATGGGAGCGGGCAGGAATCGCCGGGATTTCGCACGCTGCTGCGCATGTACCAGCCGCTGTGGAATTCCTTTGAGGAATTTTATTTGCGCAAGCGTGGATTGACGGTGGAGAAGATTTACGACACGGCGTACGACCACGGGGATGCGTACGTGGTGGCGGAGGCGCTGGCGGAGTTTGACGAGTTGTTTCAGAAATTCCGCTACGAGCATATGCAGCTGATTCACCGGACGATTGGGTTTGGGTCGAAGTCGTTAAAGGGGCGGCCGGTGGAGGTTTTGTCGGAGGGGATGAGCCACAAGTTTTTTCCGGAGTTATGGGAAGTACGCGGGAAGATGACGGATGAGTGGGGCGCGGAGTACGGGGTAAAGAGGGATTCGCTGGGCGGGCATCACTAGATGGTGCATTGTGGTGCGGGGTGCTGTAGACTGATGCTGTGAAGAACCAAGCCAAAAATGTTCGGCAAAGCGTGTCCTTGCCACCCAGCGTCGCGGCGCGCGTGCGGCGGCTTGCGGAAAAGCGTAATTCCAGTGCTAGTCGCGTGCTCGTCGAACTAATCGATGTCGGCCTGCAGTCCAAGGAAACGGAAAAGGATCGCTTCTTTGCGCTCGCGGATCGGCTTGCGCAGTCCGCCGACCCCAGCGAACGTCGCAAAATCAAAAAAGAACTGGCCCGCATGACGTTCGGCTCCTGATCACGCGGTCGATAGCGGAGTCGAATATGCCGAAGATTCAGTGGGCCAATCTTCCGCCGGCGCTCCGCCAACACCTCTTTGACCGCCTCGAACAGCGCAAAATTAGCGCCGAAGATCTATACAAGCTCAAGTTGTGGCGCGAATCCGAGCCGGAAGCTCCCGAAGGGCTCTGGTACAAGGACTTTGGCTCGTTCAAAATTTGCGGGGAAGGTAAATTCCCAAAGACGTTTCTGATGAAAGGGCAAGTCGCGAAAGGGAAACCGCTCTAAGGTAGTGGCGCGTCGTACGTCCGGGCAAGCTGGGGCGGAGCATGCTCCGCCCCTACAACGGCAATGGCTACTGCACGGAGATGCTGACNNCCACCACCTCCGCAGCCGACGATGCCTACAGCGATGGCGGCGAATGCCAGAGCGCCGGCGTAAACGAAGACGCAGCGACGCTGCGGCGGGATGCGGCGCAGAGCCAACAGGAACGCGATGAGTAGCGCGAGAGCGGCGGTCCATAGCGGGCCGGTGCGCCAGCGGGGGAACTGGGTCGGTGTGGTCGATGGCGGCGGCGACATCGAGAGGGCCGACGTGGTGAACGACGCAGTGCAGGAAGGCGGCGCACCGGTGTTGGGGTTGAAGTTGGTCTGCGCGCCGCAAGTTACTCCGGCGGACAACACCGTGCTGCCGAACGAGAAACCCACCATGCCCGTGGGGCCGGCGCCGTTGCTGGATACGCCGACGACGGTAGCGGTTAGTGTGACGCTCTGGCCGGGAGTGATGCTGATGACATTGGAGCTTACGGTGGTTGTGGTTCCAGCGGGGTTCACGGTCACCGTCAGAGGAGTGGCGCTGGCGCTGGACTTGAAGCTGTTGTCTCCGCTGTACGTCGCCGTGATGGTGTGCGGATTGCCAGCCGTCGTGCCGATCAACTGAATGGGCTGATCCTCGGCGAAACCGGAGTTGTTGAGCTTGGATGTGTTCGTGGTGTTGGTCGTGTTTGGCACGAGGAAATCGTTCAAAGCTTTTCCGCCATCAAGCAACGTGACGGTGCCCGTCGGACAAGCCTGCACCGGAGGAGTCAGGAGCGGTGCTTGTGCGAAGGGCGGAGGAGTGCAGGTCGTCGCGCTGTTGTTGAGGCTGGTCACGGCTACCAGCAGAATGTAGGAAGATCCGTACGTCACGCTCTGGGTCGAGCTAGTGTTTACGATGGGATTGCCATTGGCGTCAAAGGTAACGAAGTAAGGGACTACCTTGCTGGTTTCTGCGCTAACGCCACTCACCAGGGAAGGTGAGGACGTGCTAGCGGCAAACGTTCCTTCGCCGCCGAAGCGGGCCACCACCATGTAAGCGCCTCCACCGGTGCCCGGAAGCAGTGTGGTCTTGCCGCTATACGAACCGTTCGTCAACGGGAAAGTATCAATTACGAGTCCGGGAGAGGTGCTCCCCTGAGTCAATTCGACGAATCCGCCGGTAGGCGTTCCCGCTCCGCTCGTCACGGTTCCAGCGACGGTAACTGGGTCTCCGTGGGTGTCATTCACGGCCGCGCCGCCGTTTAGCAACAGCGTGGTGCTCGTTGTCGACAGTGTGGGTGTCGCGGTAGTCCACTTCGCGACCAGGTTTGTTACGTTGACGGAGCCGAGGCCGGTGGCCAAGTCGTAGTTTGCGGTGGCGTTGAATGATGGCGTGTTATTGGTGAATGGCGGGTTGTCCTCGTTCACGAGGATGCCGAATTCATCCGCGGCGCCGCTGGTGTTGCTGCAGCCGAACGTGTCACCTTCGCAGGCCACGGAATTATTGCCCGTCGTGATGTCGTAGAAGATGCAAGTGCTGGCATTGGGCGGCGGGCTTGCCTGCGAAGTACAGGTCGCTCCCGGCTTGGCTGCCAAAGCATAGAGCACATAGTTGGGGTTGCCTAGGCGTTGGCCGGTCTGCTGATTCACGAGGGACATGATGGCGGCGAAGGCAGGCGAAGAAGCCGAGGTGCCACCGACGCCCTGAAAATCGTTGAACGGCGAGTTCAGATCGCAGGAGCTGGTGTTACTGCCGGTGCCGGAATTGGCGTCCTCTTCGCAGATGATGTAGAAGCTGTTGTTCTGTCCGTTGCTGGCGAAGAGCGAAACGTCGGGAAGGTCGCGCACGCCGTCTGCGGGCACGCCGAGACCGGTCTGCCAGCTTGGCTTCGGGTAGCCCAACTGGCCGTTTACCGTGTTGCAAGTAATGTCTCCCTCGGCATCTTCTGTCACATTAATGCAATTGCTTTGGCCGCCCGCACCGCCGGTGAGGTCCGGGCCGGTGCCCTCTAAACCGGACGAGTCTTCGTTGATGATTGCCGCCGTGCAACCGGACAACGAGCCGCTGCTGGCGCAGGAATCGTTCCAGGGAATTTCGGGAATGTACGACAAGGCTGAGGTCTGCGTGCCCGAATTGGTGGTGGACCAATACGTGGCCGCATAATTTGCCAGGCTGCTGTTGAAGTCCGTGCCGCCGACGGCCACGTTGAAGGGCGTAGAAGCATCGCCGCTTACGGCTTGCCCGAAGACGGAAAAGTCCAGCGAGCTATCGCTAGTGGGGTCGCACGCAGCGGAGCCGGTGTCCCCGGCGGAAACCATGCCGCTGATGCCTTGCGCGGAGGCTTGTTCCCAGAGCGCACTCTCAAATTCGTTGCCGGAAGTGCCCTCGAACGCCTCGCAGGCGCCGAAACTCTTGCTAATCACGGGTGCAAGGTTGTTATTGATGGTGTAGAGAACCGAAAGATCCACGCCGGCGGCGCCCACGCCAGAGTCCGGCTGCTCGGTGACGACTAGCAGCACGGTGGCGTTTGGCGCGACCGCGCTGGCGATCTGGGTGTCGAGGTCGGCTTCGGTTTCGTCGCCGGTCAGGCCGGGGTCCGGACCATTTACGATGATGTTCGCGGTGGCTTGCGCGAGAGTTAGCGCCGGCAGGCCAAAGAGATTACGGTAGTCGACGAGGTCTTGCGGATTGATGTTGGAGTCGTTGACTACGACGATGGTTTGGCCTTGTCCGGCAGGCTGACTATTAACCGTTGAAGGCACGTTATAAATTTTCGCGAAGTCTCCGGGGCCGACACCAAAGCAATTCGTGCTGGTGAAGCAATCACCAGCGTAGGTAAACCTCGGGTTCAGCGGCTTGAGTTGGCCGGTGGCTGTGGTTTTGCGGAAGGTGCCGAGTTTGTGGAGGTGGGCGCGGGGGCGGAAGTTGGTGAGACCGACGACGCCACCGATCACAGGGGCGAGTGCGGCGGGGATTTGCGGGTCGCTGATGTTGGCGTTGCGCACTTCGCCGCGAATATTAAATTTGTGAATGTCGGTGTGAAAGGCGGAGCGCATCTGGCCGACGTTGCCGGAAAATTCGATGGTGGTTTTTCCGGCACCGACCTTGATGTTCTGGAAGCCGTGGCTCGAGAGCCATTGGGTTACGGCTTGCACGTCGGAGTCGGCGGGACCGAATTGCGCGGCGAACTGCTGCGGGGTGAGCCAGGCGTGATAGTTGGCGGAGGATTTATTTTGCTGATCGTCGAGCAGTTGGCGGAGGGAGGATTCCTGGTC
>PMOV01000250.1 GCA_003161195.1 Acidobacteriota bacterium
GTACATCTGGCGACCGGGCAAGCTGGGGCGCAGCATGCTACGCCCCTACAAAGAATTACTCGCGGGTGATGGTGACTTTGGCGGAGGGGACTTCGACGCGGTCAAGGCGATGCTCTTTGTCCAGGTAGAGGAGGACTTCGATGTCGGAGGTGCTGGCGCGGAGGGATTCGTAGGATTTACCGCCGACTGTGGCGGAGCCGGTGGATTCGATGGTGATGGAGCCGGGAGTCAGTTCTTGCGGGATTAACACGGGGAAGGATTGCGCGCCGCCTTTGGACCAATCGTAGAGACGGGCGAGTACGGCGTATTGGTGGTAGAGATTGTTGTCGAGGATGACGACGAGCGGAGTGTTGAAGGACATGTCCTGCTCGAAGGGGCGCGCGCCCTGCATTTCGAGGGTGACTTTGGCGACGCCGTTGGCGAAGAGGATGTGCGCGCCGTTGGTTTGCTCGGCTTGCGAGGTCCACTGGTAGCTGATGGGGGTGCCGTCGGGCTGGAGGGTGAGGGTGCCGGAGACGGTGGAGGCGGGAGTCTGCGGGACTTTTAGTTCGGTGGTGCCTTTGGCGACCCAGCCGCCGGCGGAGGGGGAGATTTCGAACTCTTCGTGCGCGACGGTTTTGCCGTCGAGCTGGATGGCGAATTTGCCTTTGTCTGGGACGAATACGGATGCGGGCGCGGGAGCTTTTGCTTTGGCGGCGGCGTGGGTGGTGGCGAAGAGAGTTGCGAGGGCGAGCGCGGAAAGAACGAGCAGCGTGGCGGCGGATTTGGACGTGGTGCGCGATTGGGAAGCAATCTGCATAGAAGCGTCTCCTGCTAATGGATACGCACAGCATGCGCCTTTATGGCGCGGGGCGGCGAGAAATTTATGCTGGCGGTTTCTCGACGACTAAATGGCCGGGCAGGGCGGCGCCGACAATGCCCAGGCGCAAAATTTCGGCTACGGCTTGTGCTGGGTCGACGGAGCTGTCGATGCGAAAGTCCGCGAGTTGATAGGAGGGGAGGCGCTGGGCGTGCAGGGCGCGGAAGCTTTGCTCGTCGCGAAAGAGCGGGCGGCCGGTCATGGTCATGCAGCGGCTGAGGAGGAGGTCGGCGGGGGAATCGAGCCACAGGACGGGGACGCCCGCGGTGCGGAGAAATTCGGGGCAGCCGGGTTGCGCGTAAGTGCCGCCGCCGAGAGCGAGGACCGTGCCGGATGGATCTTCGGCGGCGCGGCCGAGGGCGGCACGGAGTTGGTCGGCCTCTGTTTGGCGGAAGGCGGGTTCGCCGAAGCGCTCGAAGAATTGCGGGATGGTGATGCCGGAGGAAGTTTCAATGCGTTCGTCGAGGTCGACGAAGCGCCAGGCGAGCTGGCGGGCGAGCAGGGCGCCGATGGTGGTTTTGCCGGAGCCCATGAAACCGGCGAGGCAAAGGATTTGTGGGCGCGGCAATGATGGGCTTCGCGGTGGCGGCGTTGGAGTCATAAGCAAAAAGCAGGCAGCGCAGCGATGGCGCCGTGGAGATGATTTTACACGAGGCAGCGTACGAGACGGCGTAGATGTAGATGTCGTCGGACTCACAGTACCCAACGCGCCGGGAGATTTATAGGTTCGCGCGGGAATTTCGCGGTGCGGGACCGTTCGCGCGTCAGCGTTTGGGAAGAGGTGATCCGTACAAGGCGTTGGCCCGGGTGTTGGCCGGAGGCGTGCGCGCTAGTCGCGGCGGAGCAGGCGGATGGTGCCGCTGTAGGAGGAGAGTTCGACTTTAGCCAGGCCTTGGCCGATGGTGCCGAAGAAACCTTTGGTGTATTTGTTGGCCAGATGCTTGATGCCGTGGGAATCCGGCTTGATGAAGTCGGCGGCTTGATTGTCGACCGTGCCGGTGGCCGTCCGCGCGTTCAGGTCGAAAGAATCGTTGGAGGAAAAGCGCACTTCGACGACGCCTTTACCGCTGTTCATGGTGTAGAGACCGGTGCGGACGAAGTCGCCATCAAACAGGATGTTGCCGGAGGTGGTGAAGAGATTGACGTTCGAAAGGGCGGGCTGGAGGAGCTGCGCGTTGCCGCTGATGGAATTGAAATTTAGTTTGCCGGCGCAACTGGTGCATACGAGCGAACCGCTTTTGGTAGTGACGATGATGTAGCCGTTGACCGCTTTGAGGTGCACGTCGCCGGCGACGCTCTCGAGGGTCATGTCGCCGATGACTTGCTCGACGTAGATGAGGCCGGTTTGGGTTTTGAGTTGCAGTTCGGTTTCTTCCGGCACGGTGAGCTGAAAATTGGCTTCCATTTCGGTGGGCTGAGCGGTGGGGTCGATGAGGTTGGAGGAAACGTCGATGCGGTCGCCGACCTGTTCGGAGTCCACGCTGATTTTGTTGGAAGCCTGCGTGCCGGTGAGGACCACCTCGGCGTTGCGCCAGGACTTAACTTCAATGCGGCCGTTGCCGATGTTCTGGATGACCACGACGGGCTTGCCTTGTACGGTGAAGTGCTTTTCAAAATGGCGCGGCGCGGCGTTGGCGGGCAGGGCCGGCCAGAGCAACACTCCGACGCCCAACACCGGCAGCATGGTACGTCCCATCCATCGTAGGCTCATGTTAGTTTACGCTCCTGCCGCGGTCGAGCATCTCGGCGAGTAATTGGGCTTTTTGTTGATAAGCGGCGGCCAGATATTGCCTGGCCAGCTGGTCTTCCGGATTGGCTTGCACGTGCTGCTCGCAATCCGCGATAAAGGCGTCCAAGGTCACCAGGTCTTGCTGCAAGGAATCGTCGACGGGAGAGGTGGGTAGCGTGCCGGCAGTCTGCGCAGTGTGCAGTTCGCGCTCTTGACTTCTTAGAGTGGCGCCGGAATCGCGAAGAACCTGGGCTGCGGTGGGCTGCGGTTGCGCCGGAACCTGGAGCTCGGTCGGGAACTGCGTAGGATTGCTCTTCTGCGCAACCGCTGGTGATGTAATCGCCGGGTGCACGGGCAAAACGGAGTTACGGCGCACTTCGAAAACGGCGGCTGTGAAAAGCAGCACACCGACGGCGGCGATGGCCACGACGCGGCCGTGCAGCAGTGCGGAAAAACCGTGCCACCAGGATGCGCGTACCACGGGATTTTCCGCAGGAATGGTCGCGCGGATCGCGTCTTCGCGAATTACGCCCTCGGCCACCAGTTGCGCGCGCAGCGAGAGCCACACGCGGGCAGGAGGCTCGGCTTCGGCGGGAAGTTCATGCGCGGTAGAAAGGATGCACTCGAAGTCGGCAACAATTCCCTGGCACTCCAGACAATCCGAAAGATGGTCACGAACGGGTTCCGGCAACGGGGAAAGGTCGTGAAGCTCAATGGCCTCGAGAACGTCGTGACACTGCAGCGGACTAGGCATGAGCAATCACCCCGCGGGAGGCGGCGCGCGACGAAACGCACACGGAAATACCCGCTAACCTCTGAGAATGCACGTCTGGCACCGACAACCTGGCAATTTGCATCATTCTATCCCAATAAACGCTATCTCAATCGCCATCGTGTGTCTGCGACTTCGCGGCATGTCGTTCGTCGCGGGCATGCTGGCGAATTTCTTCCTGCAACAACTCGCGGAGCCGGGTGCGCGCTTTGTGCAACTGGGACTTCGAGTTGCCCACCGAGCAGCCCATAATCTCCGCAATCTCGTTGTGTTCATAGCCCTGCACATCGTGCAGGGTGAACACCGTGCGATAGCCGGGAGGCAGCTTCTCGATGGAACGCTCGAGATTGACCCGGTCCACCGCGCCACTCAGGCGCAAGTCCGGCGCGCCAATATCCTTGCGCGGGCCGCCAGTTTCATCATCGGGATCAGTAACCTCGTCCAGCGAGGTGGCAGGGAGGGTCTTCTTACGCAGACGCATGAGCACGACGTTGACCGTCATGCGATGCAACCACGTAGAGAACGCGGACTCTCCCCGGAAAGTCCCGATCTTGCGGAAGAGTTGCAGGAAAGCTTCCTGCATTAGATCTTCCGCGTCGGACGGCTCGCGAACCATCCTTAGACATAAAGCGTAAACGCGGCGGCCATGCAACGCGTACAGATGTTCAAAGGCCGCAGCATCGCCCGCCTGCGCGAGGCGAATGGCGTCCGCTTCAGTCAATGGTCTGGGTGTCTGCGGAGCAGGCACCCCGCTCGGAACTGCTGGTCGGTTTCTGGCCAACGGGTCCAATAGCGGCGCATTTAAACGTTCGGATGCACCGATTGCTCCTTTGAGTTGTCCTCGCCGATGCGCGGACTTGTGTAAAGAGTATGCACTACGATGGGCACCCCGCTAGGCACCTGGTTAGGTGCATTCGTTAGGAGCCCCGGCGGGCAAGCCGGCGTATAGACCGGTTTGCTGCGGCAAAGTAAGCAGCAGGTTATTGTCCCGCGAACTGGGGCGTGCGTCTATGCTCGAGCGTGACTCGCGGCGACTTGGGGCAGGACCCGATTACGTGGCAGCATGAGCGAGTCTATGGTTTTCTGGAAGACCGGAAGTTGGTCGGGCGGCAGGATCCGCAGGAAACACTTCAGCAGGACCATGGATTCTTTAAAGCACACGTCCACATCACAGTAGGTATCTATTAATGTGGACCACAGGTCGGAGCACTCCAGCACCGCGCCGGAAGCCAGTTCCTCGGCAGCGTCGTCAAAGTCCTTTGCCAATTCCCAAACCATACCGCGCAGGGCATGAATTTTGTTTAAGAATTGCAAACGCTGGGGCAGAAGCACCATGCTCAGCACGGAACTGAACCGCGCGGAGCGTTGCCCGCGGCCACTGCTGAAGTTCGCGGGTTCCAGAGGCTCGACGCTGGGCGTCAGGCCGTAGTGGCGGGCATGCTCATCCAGAGCGCCAAGCAGGGCCTCGAGACGATCCGCCATTCGGCCACAGAGCGAGGGCGTGACTCTAAGCACCAGGAGGGATTGTTTTACGGAGCCGGAATCGCGCAAACCAACCGCTTCGTTGAGGGAAACGCTCAACATGAGGTGGCAGGCTTCAAATTCGCGGAAATAGCCGCAGAAAACCTGCAACTTGTCATCAGGCAACCAGCCGTACCAATCAGTTTGGACCGATGCACCCGGGCCTGGGCGGGGCTTTGGGTCTTTCACGAGAGCTCCCAAGGGGACGAGGGCGCAGCATACCACCGAACTTTGCCGATTTGCAAAAATTCAAGAACCGTAAACGTTCGGTACCGGTACGATCGCGTTACTCCACGTGGGGATTTTGACCGTGCGCCAGCCCGAACCGGCAAGCCCGCGCTTCGAAAATTGCTCCCTTCTGGGATGCTCTACTTTGAGACGATCGACG
>PMOV01000157.1 GCA_003161195.1 Acidobacteriota bacterium
GGGCGGCAGGGAACCATTGTCGTGAACTCGACGGTGGTGGTGGTCCCGGTGACGGTGAAAGATGGGCGTGGGCGGCTGGTGCCGGACCTGCACCGCGATGAATTTCGTTTGTTCGAAGACAACGTGGAGCAGAAAGAGTTTAAGTTTACGGCCGAGGCGTTTCCGCTCTCGATGGTGATACTGGTGGACAACGATTTGAAGCAGAAAGATGCGGAGCAGGTGGAAGCTAGTATTAAAGCCGTGATTGCCGGAATGGCCGCGACGGATGAAGCGGAACTGTGCCGCTTCGATCAGTTTTTTCACGAGGGCAAAGGCTTTACGGTGAATCAGGACAGGTTGCTGACGGAGATACAGCGGACGCCGGTGGACGAGGATCGGCCGAATGTGGCGCCTCCGGGAGGGCCGTTTGGAGCGCCAACAATCAATGGGCAAGCGGCGCCGGGCGTGAACCCGAGCGACGCGCAGGGATCGACGCAGATTATCAAAGGGCAAAACACGAAGGCGCTGGATGACGCGGTGTTTGCGGCGGGAAAATTGTTGGAGGAACGGCCGCGCGAGCGACGGAAGATTATTTTGCTGATTTCCGATGGGCGGAACGGCGCGAAGTTTAATACCAATACGTATTCGAACACGGTGAAGGAATTGCTGCGGGGTGAAGTGTCGGTGTACAGCGTGGCGGTGGGGAGCGCGTATTTCGACCGCAAGTTCAACCGGTTGCAGGAGTATAGCAAAGCGACCGGCGGGGATATTTACTACGCGCTGAAGCGGGGCACGATGGAGGAGCTGTACTCGCGGGTGACGGAAGAGGCGCGGCACCAGTATACATTGACGTATACGCCTTACGGAACGGACCGGGCGGCGGATTATCACAGCATCGAAGTGCGCGTGGAGCGGGAAGGGTTGAACGTTACGGCGCGCGAGGGGTATTACACGAGCGGGCTGGTGAAGCCGTAGTTTGCGGCCACGGTTGGCGGCTGGTTGCTAGATGTTGGCTTCGTGCTCCGGGCAGATGAGGCGGTAGGCGCAATTTTTGCAGGTGTAGCAGCTCTCTGCGACGAAGTGGCCGGCGCGAATGTCGGCGGCGGTTTCCTGAACGATGCGCTCGGCTTCGTCTAGTTGTTTCTTTTCCCTGCTGGTGACCTGTTGCTGGCCGTTTTGCAAGTAATGAAAAATCAGGCGGACGGGATCCCATTCGTATAATTCGCGGGCGGCGATGGCGTAGATGCTCAGCTGCAAGTCCTTGCGGGCGTCAGCATCGGTGCGCGGGCGCCCCGTTTTGTAATCCACGATTTCCACTTGTTTGCCGGCTGCGCCGCCTACCGCGTTGATCTGATCGAAGCGGCCGTTGACGATGACGTTGTTGGCCATGGGTAATTCGAACGACTTTTCCTGCTCGAGAATTTCGGGTACGGCTTGCCGTAGCGCGGAATGGAAGACGCGGAGCTGTTCCAGACCGTCCTTGCGGTACTCCTCCTGTTGGTAGTCATCCTCGAATCCCCGGTCGGACCATTCGGTTTCGAGGATGCGCTGCACCTCTTCAAACGCGATGGGATTGCCTTTGCGAAATTCGGCGACGACGCGTTTGATGGTCTGATGCATGACACGGCCGAAGGTGAGCGTGGCTTGCGGGGCGGCGTTGAGGGTCCATACTTTCTCAAATAAATATTGCGCGGGGCAGTTGCCGTAGGCGGCGATGGCGGAGGGGCTGAGCTTGAGCGGTTCTGGGATGAAGGGGCGATAGGTTTCGGCCCAGGCGCCGATGCGGGAAAGGATTTTTGCGGGCGCGGCGGGCGCGGGGAAAAGTTCTGCCGCGGCGGCTGCGGGATTGTCTGCTTGATTGGTTGCGGCTGTCTGAGCCTTCGGCGCGAGTTGCTGGACGTCGCGGCGCCTGAGGGATGGTTCCATGAGGATGTCTTCGATGAATACGGGTACTTTGTCCTTTTTTTCGGTGACGGTGGTGAGGGTGAGGCGTTCTTCGGCGCGGGTGAGGGCCACGTAATAGAGGCGGCGTTCTTCCTGAATGTGAAAATTTCCGTCGGGCAGCTCTTCCTTCATCAGGGCGACGGGAAATTCGAACAGCGGAGCGCGAGCGCCGGCGGGGAAGCAGCGGCTGTTGATGCGAAGCAGGAAGACGTGCGGGAATTCGAGGCCTTTGGCGCCATGCACGGTCATGAACTGGACAGCGTCGCCGGGAGCTTCGTCTTCGAGACAGATTTTTTCACCGGCTTGCTGGTAATAATCGAGATATTCGAGGAACTCGGGAAGGTCGCGTTTTTCGGATTTCGGCTCCCAGGATTTCAGAAATTCGGAAAGGCAGCCGATGGTTTTGCGATCTTTGGCGGTGGCGCGTTGCGGTAGTTCGAGCCATGCGAGGAGTTCGGCGAAGATTTCGCGTGCCGTGCGGCGGCGCAGCAGTTTTCGCTGGGTTTGCAAAAATTGCAGGAGTTCCGTGGTCTTGCCGTGCGAAGAGTCGAAGGCCAGTTCCCCTTGCGGGGATTGCAGAATGTCGAGGATGTTGCGACGCTCTTTTTTGGCGCGCTCCGCGAGGCGCAGCAAGTCCTCGGGTTGCAGATGCCAGGCGGGCATGGCGAGGATGCGCGCGCAGGCCACGTCGTCGGAGGGTTTGGCAATGAGGCGGAGGTAGGCGAGGACGTCGCGCACGAGCGGGTGGACGAGGATGGAGAGCTTGTCGATGTCGTAAGGGATTTGGCGGCGGGATAATTCTTCGACGAGTTCGTCGCGATGGGCGTGCTGGCGATAGAGGACCGCGAGGTCGGACCAGCGGCGGCCGGCGTCGTGAAGGCGCTCGAGGTCGCTAGCCACCCAACGAGCTTCGGCGTCCTTGTCGGGGAGTTCGGCGATGCGGATGCGGCGGCCTTCGGGTCTATTGGGTGAGAGTATCTTGGTAGGGAAGTCGGCGCTGACTTCGTTGAGGCCGATGACCTGCTGCGCGACGCGCAGGATATTCGGCGTGGAGCGATAATTTTCCGTGAGCGCCACGCGGAACGGGCTAGAATCCTGGCCGTCTTGCCAACCGGCGAAACGCTGCAAAAACAATTTGAAGCTGCCGAAGCTGGCGCCGCGAAAACGGTAGATGGCCTGGTCGTTGTCGCCTACGACCACAATGTTGCGCGGCTCGGCGCAGAGAAGTTCGAGCAGGCGGAGTTGGGCGATGTTGGTGTCCTGAAATTCGTCGAC
>PMOV01000347.1:0-302 GCA_003161195.1 Acidobacteriota bacterium
CCGGCGTGGCCGCCCGCGCCGGTAATTTCCCAGCGCAAGCTGGCGGGCGCGGCGATGCGCGAAACGATTCCCAGCGGAATGCCTTGGCGCTCCAGCAGCGGCCCTTGCTCGATGTGCAGCTCGACGAAGGCTTTGTAGTACCCGGTGGGCAATCTCACTTCACGCAACTCGCCCGTCATTCCTGCGCTGCGGCGGACTTCGTCCACGGTGTGGCCGTCTTTGTCGGTCAGCACGGCGGCGGCCTCGGCGGAAAGCGTGCCGGAGAGCATGCGGCTGCCGAGACAACCGACGCCGAAGCGCGT
>PMOV01000347.1:357-10663 GCA_003161195.1 Acidobacteriota bacterium
ATGTGCGAACCGGTGCCCACAGCGGGAGCAGAGGCGTCGGAACCAACCCAGCGCGCGAAGGTGTTGCCAATAGCGTCACACCGCATCTGCAAACCAATTTCGGAGCAATGCGCCGCGATCCACGCGCGCGCTTTCAGGTCTGGCGGCGAGAAAACCACACGCGTAACCGCGGGAGGCTCGGCGTCGGAGATTTCCGCCAGCTTTTCGATTTCGCCCGTCAGGCGTTCGCTGTCAATGTGCAAGTTCATGCTTTTAGGTTCGGGACTTCCGATTTATTGTTTCGCGGATTATTTTGGCGGCGCGGCCAGCGGATGGCGATTGAAATCCTTGTAGATGAGATATTTTGCCGGCACTTTGCCGATGGCGCCGAACCATTGCGGGCACCACGGCGCCATATAGATGAAATCGCCGGCGGTGACGGGATACCAGGAGTCGCCGAGACGGTAGATGCCGGCACCTTCGAGCANNAGATGTTTCACTTGCAGGCGCGGGTCGTCGTCGAGCGGTTGCGAAGCGACGGCGTCTTCGCTGGAGAAGATGGCGTGCGGCGCGGGCAGCTTGTCCACCGGAAGGTACTGCTTCTCAATGACCACGAGGCGACTAGCTTCTGTGGCGACGACGCGATGCTCGGCACTCTGAGGCATGTAGGCGTACCCGCGCACGGCCAGAGCATGCTGTTTGCCAGCAAAGTCCACGTAGACGGAGCCTTCGAGGACGTAGACGAATCGCTGCGCGGCGGCGGGGCCGAGGTGACCGCCGGCTTCGAGTTCCGCGGTGTATTCGCTGAAGGCCGCGCCGATGGCGGGTCCGGCGTGCACGATGGCCAAACCTTTTTGCATGCCGGGCAACGGAATGCGCACGAACGTATCCGGCGTGAGCAGCAAATGGCTGGGCTGACGGGCGCTTCTGGTGTGACCGAGATTATGCACGGCGCGTCCTTTTTTCAGAGTCAGGGATTAAGGAGTCGGGTTTCATAGATTCGGACTGCAAATATTTGTGATGTAAGAAGTCAGGGGATTCGGAAAGTTGCAGCAGAAAATGCAGGCCGCACGCGAGGGCTTTGGCGATGTCGGCGGGCGCAACAGTCTCGGTGGGATCATGGCTGACACCGCCGGGAGTGCGCAGAAACAGCATGGCGGATGGGACGCGCTCGGCAAGAATCATGGCGTCGTGGCCGGCGCCGCTGGCCATGCGGTGCGGCTGGCAACCGATGGCCGTGAGCGATCGCGCGAGGCGGTCAACAAGGAACGGATGCATGGGCGTGGCCGGTTGTTCGAGCAACGTTTTGTGTTGGACCTGCAACTTGCGGGCGCGAGCGATTTGCATCGCGATCTGGATGAGGCCGCTGGCCGCTGCGCGGCGCGCGGCGTCGGAAGCGTGGCGCACGTCGAGGCTGACGCGAACTTGTCCGGCGATGCAGTTGGTGGCTCCGGGTTTGGCTTCGATGACCCCGACGGTGGCGGCGAGGCCGGGGACGGATTGCGCGGAGCGTTCGACGGCGCCGATCCACTCGGCGGCGCCGGCGAGAGCGTCGTGGCGAAGGTGCATGGGGGTAGTGCCGGCGTGATTGGTGCGGCCGGAGAAAATAAATTCGAGGCGGCTCTGGCCGGCGATGGCGTCGACGACGGCAAGAGGCAAACCCAAATCTTCGAGGACCGGACCTTGCTCGATGTGGAATTCGAGGAAGCCGAGGATGTTGGGACCGAGAGCGGCTTGTGGAATCGCGGAGGGCTGCAGCCCAAAATCTTCGATGGCATGGCGGACCGAGATGCCGTGGGCATCGGTGCGACGCAGTAAATCTTCGTCGAGGCGTCCGACGAGCGCACGGCTGCCAATGAAGGGCACGCCGAAGCGCACGCCTTCTTCTTCGGAGAGGCCGAGCAGTTCGATGGCGAAAGGCAAGCGGCGGCCTGCGAGCGATTCGAGGAGCGCGACGGCGAGGACGACGCCGAGAACGCCGTCGTAGGCGCCGGCGTTCGGAACGGTATCGAGATGCGAACCGATGAGAAATGTGGGGACGCTTTGATCGAGCGACGGTCGGGCAACGGAATTGGCCGCGGAATCGCTCGCGGGAGGAACGGCCGCGGGATAGACGGCGTGCAGATTTCCCGCGGCGTCGATGCGCGTCGCGATGCCGAGCGGCGCCAGCCATTTGGCGATTTCGGCGTGGCACGCGCGCATCGGCGCGGAGAGGAACGCGCGGCGCGTGGCGCCGGGGACTTCGCTAAAGCGCGAGAGAGCTTGGCAGCGTTCGAGGATGGTGGCGACGGCGGTGTGGGTGGCCGCACTCACGTTGCCAATGGTCGCGTTAGGAGGGGTCACGTTACGGCGCTAACCTTTCCCTGATGTGCCGGCTCGCGAGATGCGGGCTTCGATGTAGCCGTGCGGCTCGTCGATGGGGACGAAGATTTCGTTGGGATTGTCCTGGCCGAAACGCGCAAGGTCGACGGGCAGGCAATGGAGATTGGGCATGCGCAGGGTGATGTCTTCGACAGCCGAGACTTTTTGGAGGACGCGCTCGGCCATGGCGTAGAGCGTGTGTTGCACGGAGGCGCTTTTGTGCGTGGCAAAAACGTCGAGAAGTTCTTCGCGGATTTGCCGGCGCAGGGCGGCGAAATCAAAGGCGGCGGGGCTGTAGGTCCAACGGCTCCAGACGGCGGTGCCGAAGAGGCGATCCTGGGATTCGGGAAGCGTGGTGAGGGAATCTTTGATGTAGCCGGAGAAGGCGGAGTCGGCGGTCTTCATGATAACGAGATTTTGCAGGCCGGAGACGATGGTTAATTTACGCTTTCGTTGGCTCTTTTGTCCGTCACTTGGCGGTGAATGGCCGGATTGTTTTTGCAAGACCGTGGTGGTATGGCGCTCGGTGGAATTTTGAATGAACGTTGTGGGATGCGGCTGGCCGTGCAACGGCAGATGGTCCCACGGTTTTTCAGTGACCGTAACTTCGGCGGCGGTGATTTGTGGATTGCGGCTGATGAGGAAGGCGCTCAATTCCATGGCAAAGCCTTCGATGGTTTGCGCGGCGGAATTGCGCGCCACGGAGTAGACCGTGTTTTTCATGGTGTCCGTCGGGAGGATGCGGCGGTTGTCGCCAGCCTCGAAGCAAGAGGCGAAGTCGCCTTGCAGGAGGATTTCCACGTTCCATTCGTGAAAATTGTTGTGCGTGGCGTGGCGTTTTACGCGTGCGAGGCGGACGCGGGATTTGCCGTAACGGTTTTCTTCCAGTTTTGCCATGCGTTTCAACTGCCTCGGTACGTAGTGTAGCCATTGGGACTTAGCAATAACGGGATATGGAAATGCGATTCGCCGGGGCACACGTCAAAGGTAATTTCGACTACCGGATACAGCCCGGGGATGCCGCGCGCGGCGAAGTACGAGCCGGTGCCAAAGACGAGGCGGTAACGCGCTGCGGGCAAGGCGTCGGTTTCCGGGAGCAGGTTCGCGCAGCGGCCGTCCTGATCGGTTTCGGCGGAGCTTAATTTCTGCCATTGGCCCGCGGTGTCGAGGCGCTCGAGGCGAACGGGAACGGCAGAGGCTGGTTTGCCCAGGGCGGTGTCGAGGACGTGAGTGGAGATGCGATTCATGCGTTGTGGCATTTTACGTGATTACAATCGTCCGGTGGAACGCGTGACACGTCTCCTTCGTAAGGGGTTGGGCACGACGGCAATGCGCCCGCAGCGGCTAAGCCCGTTGGTGCCTCCCGTTTACGGCCCGACTAAAGTCGGGCCCTCCCGAAGACGCACCAGCCCTCCCGGCAACCCCTCCCGAAGACGCGCGGGCCCTCCCAGCTATTCTGCTACGTTTAGCCATTTTTTTAGGCGCAACCTGGTGATCTCCTGCTGCTGGTTTGCGGCTTCTGGCAACTCTACGGTTTCTTCATTTTGCAGTCTGCGGCGCAAAATCTGGAGAATTTCGCTGGGGGATTTGCCTGTGGCGCACACGATGAAGATGCGGTTGAATTTTTGTTCGTAGAGGCGATTCCCTTCCGCCAGGGACTGCTTTACTTCTTCGGGAGATTTTGCAACTTGGCATTGTTCTTGCGAGGACCATTCATGAGATTTGGCTGTTGCGCTGCTGGGGGCCTGGGATTCGCCGATGCGTGGGTGGCCGCGGAAGGCTTCTAGCCAGTCTGTCGGAGGGAGTGCGTTCCAGATCTGGCGCGATGATTCGAGAAGCGCTGGGACGTCGGCTAGCGGGCGAGCGGCGGCCATGGCGACGGCCCAGGCTTGCGAACCGCAGCACGGCAGGATCGCGGCGGCGGCGGCAGCGGGGCTTAGAGCGTTCCAGCTTTGCAGGGTTGCGTTCGCGGTAGTGACGTTTGTAGCGGTCTCGTTTGCGGGATTTGAGTTTGCGTGGGACGCGCTTGGGGCGGAATCCAGGTTTGCGCGCAAGGTTTGGCGTGGGCTGGCGAGACGCTCGAGAAATTCCGCGATTAGGTTGGCGGCTACTGTGGAGCGGTAGGCGGAGGTGGAGCGGATGTCGTCGATGGGAGCAATTTCTTCCGCGAGCAGGCGGCGCAAATCGGATGGGGGAAATGACGCGGCGGATTTGCCGAGTAGCGCGCTTTCCAATTTTGTTAGGCGGAGGGGGATGGGGGCGACGCTGCCGACGGCCAGGCGGAGATCGGCGATTACGCCGTCAGAGAGTTGGCCTGCGGCGGCCAGGCTGACCTTGGAGATGGCTTGCGCCTGGCGGGCGCCTACTTTGCGGGCGTGGTGGAGGTGGTGCGCGAATTTTTTTGGCAAGGCGATGGCGCGGATTAGTTCGTCCGGGGCCAGGGCGGTTTTTTTGTAGGCTAGATGGAAATTTTGGTAGGGGATGCGACGGTCGCCGCGGACGGAGGTTAGGAGGATGCCGGCGTCGTAGGCTAACAAGGCTGGCGGAGAATCGGCGGCGGGGCTGGCGTTGGCGATGTTGCCGCCCAGGGTGCCGCGGTTTTGGTTGGCGATGCCGCCGGTCCAGGAAGCAGCGGTTACGAGCATAGGGAAATTTTGCTGGATGGCGGGGTGGTTGCGGATGTCGGTGTAGGTGGCGGCGGCGCCGATTTGTATTTCGCTGGGGGATTCCGTGATGGCGCGGAGTTCCGGGAGATTCCAGATGTTGACGAATTTTTTGTGCGGCAGGTGGCCTGCGCCGTAGAGGACCATGACGTCGGTGCCGCCAGCGAGGGGTTGCCACTGGCCGGGTTCACCAGCGAGCAGAGCGATGACGGCGTGAAGATTTCTTGGCGCGAAGAATTGATAGTCCGCGGGGTCGGACCTCATGGCGAAGTAAGCCTTTTAGCGGCTTGGCTGACGGACTGGAAAATTTGCATGTAGCCGGTGCAGCGGCAGAGATTGCCGGAGAGGCCTTCGCGGATGGCGGCGAGATCGGGGGACGGATTTTTGGCTAGCAAATGAACTGCGGCGAGGATCATTCCTGGCGTGCAGATGCCGCATTGCGCGCCTCCGCAATCGAGGAAGGCTTGTTGGACGGGATGCAGCTGTCCCGCGGAACTGCTCAGGCCTTCGATGGTGAGGATTTTCGTGCCGGCGGCTTGCAGGACTGGAACGAGACAACTGTTGACCAGGACGCCGTCGATTAGGACCGAGCAGGAGCCGCATTCGCCTTCGCCGCAGCCTTCTTTGGTGCCGGTGAGTTGGAGGTCGAGGCGGAGGACGTCGAGGAGGCGGGCCATGGGGTGGGCGGAGACGGTGCGGGGTTCGCCGTTTACCTCGAGGGAGATTTTTTGTTTTGGCGCTGGGGTATCGGCGGCGGTCATTGCGGGGCACCGACGGGGAGCGGGCATTCTAGTTGCGCTGAGGGCGGCGGATTTTCTGGCGTTGGATTCAACGCCGCGAACAAATCTTCTGGCAACAACGGGATGGAGTTGAATTCGTGGCCGGTGGCGGCGGAGATGGCGTTGAGGATGGCAGGGGCGGGGCCGTCCATGGGGAGTTCGCCGAGGCCTTTGGCGCCGTAGGCACCGTGGGGATTGCCGAATTCTTCGAAGTGCACGTGGATGGGCGGGAGGTCGGCGGAGGTGGGCATGATGTAGTTGGTCATTTGATTGTTGCGCATGCGGCCGTGCTGCCAGAGGACTTTTTCGTAGAGTGCGAAACCGATGCCTTGGGCTACGCCGCCGATGATTTGGCCTTCGGCGAGGATGGGNNTTTGGGGGCTTGGTAGCGGGCGTAGGATTTTAGGTTGCCATGTTGGGAGACGTGAGCGGCGCAGGCGGATTGGAATTGTTCAGGAGTGGCGGGGGCTGGGAGCGATTGGGTGGCGCGGAGAGTTTGCAGGAGACCGACGCAGGCGGAGTGGACCAGTTTGCCCACGACCATGATGGTGCGGGAGGCCACCGTCGGGCCGCTATTGGGGACGGCGGTGGTGTCGGGCTGGGCGATGCTGACGCGATCGTAGGGGAGGCTGAGGGTTTCGGCGGCGATTTGGCAGAGGACGGTGTTGGTGCCTTGGCCGAACTCGGTGCTGGAGACCAGGATGCGGACGGCGCCGTCGGGGAGGGCTTCGACGCCGGCGACGGAGTCCAAGTAACGTTCGCCGGAGCCGGTGAAGCCTGCGCCGTGGAGGAAGGCGGCGATGCCCAGGGCTTTCCGTTTGGTGGTGAGCGGATCGTTATTTTGTGCGGCGGCGGCGATTTGTTTTGCTTCGTAGCCGGAGAGATTTAATGCGCGATCGAGGAGGAGCGGGAGATTTATCTCGCCGGGGACGGCTTGCTGTGTGGTGGTGGTTTGGCCGGGCTGGAGGAAATTGCGGCGGCGAATTTCCGTGGGGCTGATGCCGACGACTTGGGCGAGGCGGTCCATATGGCGTTCGAGGGCGAAGAGGGATTGCGGTGCGCCGAAGCCGCGGAAGGCGCCGTGTGGCGGGACGTTGGTGGCCATGGCGCGAGAGCGGATGCGGATGCTGGGCCAATTGTAGGGGCCGCCGGCGTGGATGGTGCCGCGCGAGAGGACTACGGAAGAAAGCGTGGCGTAGGCGCCGCCGTCGATGACGAACTCGATTTCGCCGCCGAGGATCTTTCCGTTGGCATCGACGGCGGTGCGGAGACGGGTGCGGCTGGGGTGGCGCTTGGTGGTAGCGGCCATGTCTTCGGCGCGGTCGTAGACCATTTTTACGGGGCGGCCGGATTTTAGGGCGAGCAGCGCGGCGTGGCCGGCGAGCATGCTGGGATATTCTTCTTTGCCGCCGAAGGCGCCGCCGGTTTCCGTTTGCACGACGCGGACTTTGTCTTCGGGGAGGGCGAAGAGCTTCATCATGGCTTTGTGGACATAGTAGGGGCACTGCAGGGAGCCCCAGATGGTGACGCCGTCCTGCGGGTTGGCCACGGCGATGATGCCATTGGTTTCGATGTACAACTGCTCTTGCGCGCCGGTGCGATATTCGGCTTCGACGATGTGGGAGGCTACTGGCCAGACGGAATCGACGTCGCCCTTTTCTACCAGGAAGGTTTTGAAGGCGTTGTTTTCGCCCCAGATGAGTTCGCGCTGGGATTCACTTTCTTCGATAGTGTTCAGCGCGGGAAGTGCGTCGTAAGCGATTTGGATGGCGGCTACAGCTTTGGTTAGTTGCTGGCGGTTTTCGTGGGCTAGAAGAAGGATGGGTTCTTCGGCGTGATTGACCGCGCCGTCGGCCAGGCAGGGTTGATCGTCGAGGATTAGGGCGATGCAATTTTTGCCGGGGATGTCCTTGGCGGTGACGATTGTAAATTCGCTCCACTCGATGGAGTGCGGGAAAGTGATTTGTTTTATTTTGCCCCGCTGGATGGCGCTGCGGACGGTGGCGCCGAAGAGCATGCCGGGGAGGGTGAGGTCGTCGATGTAGCGGGCGGCGCCGGTGACTTTGTCGCGGCCCTCTTTGCGGGCAACGTTGGCGCCGACGATGGAGGTGGTTTTGGCGTCGGGCATGGCGGCTTGGGAATAATTGTGAACGAGATGCGCGCGGCGTGCACGGCAAATTCGCGCGGATTGACAACCGCCAGCGATCGACGGCGCGACGCTGCGCGGCGAACCGCGTGGCTAATCAGGACTTTGGCGGCGGCATTCGCGGCCTGCGGGATCGCCGGGGAATTGGCCTTGGTCGAAGACCAGGTTGCCGCGAAGAAAGGTTTTTTTTACCACGCCGCGGAGGCGCTGATTTAGGTAGGGGCTGACGCGATGGCGGTAGTGCAGATGAGCTTCGGTTACGACGAACTCTTCTTCGGGGGCGAGGATTACCAGATCGGCGTCGTGGCCTGGGGAGATGGCGCCTTTTTTGGTCGCACAGCCGGCTAGCTGCGCGGGCTTTGCGGACATCCAGCGTGCAATATCTTGCAGAGAGAACCCGCGTGTGGAGGCGTCTGTCCAGATGATTGGGAGCGCCAACGTTAGGCTGGCAATGCCGCCCCAGGCGTTCTGGAAGTTGCCTTCTGCGAGGCGCTTCATGTCTGGGGGGCAGGGGGAGTGATCGGTGGCGATTAGGTCGATGATGCCATCACGGAGGCCTTGCCAGAGGGCTTCGCGATTGGCGCGGCTGCGGATGGGCGGGGCACATTTGGTTAGGGTGGCGCCGTCGGGGATGTCTTCGGCGGCCAAATGTAGGTAGTGGGGGCAGGTTTCGACGGTTACCGGGAGGCCGGCGGATTTGGCTTGCTGGAGTTTTTGGAGGGCGCGTGCGGTGGCCAGGTGGACGATGTGCAGGGGGAAGCGAAATTCGCGGCAGAGCTCAAGGAGGAGGTCGATGGCTTGGAGTTCGGCCTCGTCGGGACGAGAGTGGAGGTAGGTGGCGTATTTGCGCCAGTCGGCCTGGGCTAGTTGGCTGGTGGCGGCTTCGACAGGGCCGGCAAGTTCGGCGTGTACCAGGAGTGGGAGGCCGGTTGTTACCAGTTGCGGGATTGCGGCGCGGAGTTGCGGTTCGGTGACCATGGTGAAGCCGTCGATGCCGGCGTCGATGAGGAAGCATTTGAAGCCGGCGACACCGGCGGCCGCGAGGGCTTCGATGTGCAGTTGATTGTCGGCGACTATGCCGCCCCAGAGGGCCCAATCTACGCGGCTGGATTTTGCGGCGGCGGCGCGTTTTTCTTCTAGGGCCGCGACCGTGGTGGTGGCGGGGAGGCTGTTGAGGGGCATGTCGACTAGAAGGGTGTAGCCGCCGGCGGCGGCGGCGCGCGTGGCGGTGGCGAAACCTTCCCACTCGGTGCGGCCGGGCTCGTTGATGTGGACGTGGGAATCGACCAGGCCGGGGAGGATAGCGTTGTCGCCGAAGTCGTGGCGGGTGGCGTCTGGTGGGATTTGCGACCGGACGACGACCGCGCGGATGTGCCCGTCTTCGACCAGCACCGCCGCGGGGCGAATGCCTTGCGCGGTGACGACACGTTGGGAAGTGAAGGCTTGTAGCGTCACATATTTCTGGACTGGGCTGGCCGATTTCGTATCGGTCCGCTGTGGGTCGTGCCCTCGGCCCGCGAACCACGGCAACCCTCTTCGAGCGCCGAGCCACGCCAAGCATCGACAACAGAGGCCCGCCTCCCCGGTTTCACCGGAGCAGGCAGAAGGCGGGCACTCCAAAGTCAACGGCTAGGCTTGGGCGGCTTTGCGGGCTTCGGCGCTGTCGTAGCTTTCGCCGTAGATGGCTGGGACTTTGCCGCCCATGGGGCGCAAATAGACGGAGAGCTGGCCGCGGTGGTGGATGGAGTGATTGTTGTTGAATTGTAAGTAGGCGACGGCCGGCAATTGGAACATGCCGCGAAAATCGATGCTTTTGGTTAGCGCTTCGCCGGACATTTTTTTGAGGGCGGCGAGATTGGTCTGGAAGGAATCTTCGTACCACTTGGCGATGTCGGCGGAAGTTTTGATGTGCTCAGGGCGGTGATTGGGCGTGAAATCGAAGGCTCCGGCGGCGACGCCGGCGAGAAAGCGATTTTCGGCGGCGACGATGTGCCAGGCGAGTTCGAGCGCGGACTTGGCGATGGGCTCGGGGCGATAGTCGCCTTTATCGAGCGGGATGGCTTCGATAATTTTTTTTGTGGTCGCTTGTTCGCGCTGCAACTGCGGTAGTTCGACTTCGTGTAGCAGAAATAGGGCTTGGTCGGCGTTCATGACGGGATCCTCCGCGAGGGCGCACGTGGCAGGCACTGATTCCCTGCCGGGCGTTTGGGCCGCAACGAGTTTAGCGCGAACATTCGTGTGAAGGCTAGTCGCGGCAGTTTTGGATGGCGGCTCTATGCGCAGGCTTCGGGCGATGCAGGATCAAAGCCGATTCGGAGCGAGGTCAGGCCGCGCAGGCCGGCGTTTTCGCGCCACTCGAGTTTGGCGTCGAGCAGAAC
>PMOV01000291.1 GCA_003161195.1 Acidobacteriota bacterium
CAATTGCGCAAAGCGACGGCCGACGGCGGCTGGGTCGTTGCGCAACAAGTCTTGTACACGAATGGCACTTCCAACCTAAGTCCTTTATATGCATGAAGCTACGTTGCAGGAGTGCGCGCCGTTGATGTTGGGATGTAGGTTTGATGTCGGCCCGTCGGTTGGGTTTGCGGCAAGCGTTCGGTGTGCGCACCGTGAGCGTGGCGCATCGTTAGACCGTGCGCGGATTGGAGATTTCGAGGAAGTTTCGAGATGGTGTTTAGCGTCCTTTCGATGCGGCGTGGGCATGGCCTGCGGGGCGAGTTATTGTTGGCCGTTCATCGCGGCCTTTCGGGCTTGGGCGCGAGGCATGCGCAGCAATCGATAGCGGTCGTAGCGGCGTTTGATGCGGCGCGGCTCGACACGCTCCGGCCGGTCGCCGACCGTGTGAGTGGCGATCGCGATGAGCAGGACACGGTAGACGTCGGGGCGCATGTCGTCGCCGCTGGCAATGAGCAACCAGCGAAACGCATCCAGGGTCTGCACGGCGCCCGCGAAGCTGATTTGCCGCGGGGCCAAGCCGTGTTCGGCGGCCGCCTGCGCTGCGACTTTGCGCACCAAGTTATAGGCGAGCAGATGAGTCCACAGCGCGTTCCGCACCATCGCCGGAGACTTGCAGTGGATCATCTCCATGCCCAGCGTTTGCTTGATCGACCTGATATCGATTTCCGCATGCCACCTTTGGTGGTACAAATCCGCGATGTCCGCGGAACTGTAGTGTTTGTCGTCCAACAACGTGGTGGCCACAATAATGGTGCTGCTCCGGTAGCCTTTAGCCTCGACCGAAAACCGCACTTCGCGTACGGTGAGAGTTTCCGGCATTGATGCGTAGGTCTGGGCGTCCATCCACGTGGGGCGCTGCGGCCGTTGCCAGACGACGACGTGATCGTCGTGTCCCAGACGCTGGCCGCGGCTAAAGTCGTAATGGCGCTTGTGATGCAGGCGAAAAGCCGCATCGACCCCGCGTTGCCGCAGCAGCGCGATCATGAAGTACGAGCAGTAGTAGCGGTCGGCGACCACAAGGTCGTTGAGTCGCAATTGCTCGAGCAGTTGGCGAAACAGCGCCGTCTCGCCGGTCTCCTTGCCGGCATATGGCCCAAAGGCTGCTCCGACCACGCTTGCCGTGGCATAGGTCAACAGCAGCACAAACCGGATGATGGGGAACCCCAACCCTTTCCGTTGGGTGGTCGGTTGCGGATACTCCTTTTGATTCGCTTCGGTATCGTCCGCAATGGTTTCAGCGCCGTCGACCAGCAGCGTGCGGCGGTTATGCCAACGCCAATGTGCCGGGGCTTGATCTTCGACTTCCACGCCGACCTGATAGGTCAAGCGGCGGATGAACTTTTCGGGCAGTTTCTGACGCGCCTTGCAATAGGCGCCGGTGGCCGCCGAGCAGGGCTCGCGTCCCAAAGCGACCAGCAGCACCATGACGCGCGCCACGGCGTTGACGCAGCTCTTACCGCTGGAGAGGCATTGGGCAACGAAGGCCCAAAGCGTGACAGCAGGGGTGAAGACACATCCTTCTTCGGCGCCGAAAGTGACGCCTTCGGTGGCGGCGGCTTGCTGGATCTGTTCTTCCGTCAAGGCTGATTGGAAGGGCAGACCGTCGTCTTGCGCGTAGGACTGCAAAAGTGTGGTAAATCGCGACCCGAGCGGCCGCTGGGGAATAGAAAATGCCATAGGGACCTTCCTTGTCCGTCGCAGAATTGCGAACCTAACGGGGACAAGGAAGGTCAGGAACATGCGATAGGATACGGAAGGTCCGGCGCAGTTTCAAGAACCAGCTGGAGAGCTGGCGTCCTAACAATCTAAACCCCGTTCAACCTGAGAACTGGAGTTTTTCCACTTCCGGATCGAGTTCGAACCGCGGCCAGAGACGATTGATCAGATCCAGCGGGCTTTTGTTGATCGTTTCGATAAAGGCTTTGCAGGCATCGAATAGGGCCTTGAGGGTTGGATAGCAATGAAACTGGGTTACTTCTTCTCGCATCCATTTCCAAAGGCCCTCAATTGGATTCAGGTCGGGACTGTAGCCGGGCAACGCGATTAATTCGATGTTCAGATCTTGGGCCGCCTGCTGAACCATGTGCGCCCGATGCCATGGCGCTCCATCCCAGATTACGACCAGTCGACGGCCTTTTTTCTGAGCCCATTCTTCGATTCGGTGCAGGAATTCAGCCGTTGTCTCTTTATTGCATGCCCCTTCAGCCCAGATCAAGCATTGGCCGTCGGTGAAGTTATAGGCCCCGAACCAGTTGATGCGGTCCGCCAACGGCGGACAGTCGCTAATTCTCCAGATCCGCTCGCTAATCGGTCCCCAGGTGTAGCCGATTTCCAGGTCACGGTGAAAATGCGATTCATCCACATAAACCAGTACGATCTCCTCAATCGCCACTTGATGGTACAGCTTCAGAAACCGCTCCATGAACGCTTCACGCTTTTGCGGATTGCGTTTGCCCAGCAGTTTCTTGCACTTCTTCCACGTCAACTTCGCGGCGTGCAACATCCGATGCACGGTCCCGTGCGACACAACGCGATTGAGGGTTTGACTCACCCAACGGCAGAGCTTTTTGAGCGTCCAACCGCTCCCGGGCAGGCCATGTGTTTTAGGAATGGTAGTCTTCACCACCTCAACAATCTGCTCCGCTTCCTTTGGCGCAAAAGGGGGGCGCTTCCGCCCGTGCGACGATAAATCATTGCCTCCGGTCCGCACTCATTGTAACGATGCACCCACTCCATTACGCACTCGTCGCAACGGTCGATCTTTTCGGCCCATTGCGTCGCATTCGTCAGACTCGCGGCAATCTGATACAACGCGAGAAATCGCTCCCGCGTCCGAGGATGCTCTGCCTCGGTAGCCAGTCGCCGAAAATCGTCTATCGTTTGACCCCACTTGGCTGTGTCTGGCCGGATCATCCTTGATCCCTCCGCGAAATTATCACCCCTTCATCCCAGGACTCCTAAATTGACACAAACACCGAAGAAATAAAACTCCAACTTTCAGCTGAAACGGGGTTTAAGTTATCGTTCCTGCCAAGAAGCACGTCAAACAGAACGAGTATTTGCCCGACTGGGTTTTGATCCTGAAATCGCAAAGCTGTGGGATCAACGCCACCGGTAAGAGTAAACGCAAAC
>PMOV01000258.1 GCA_003161195.1 Acidobacteriota bacterium
ACACCTCGTACGATTCGCCGTGACGGGTGCGGTACTGAATCTTGTAGCTAGCTGGAGCTGGCGCCGTCGTCTGGCTCGAGAGAAACGTCGCCTCAAAAAATCCCTCCGGACGCAACTTCACCGCATCGACCACTTTGGCCATGGCCACCGGAGGACGCTCGGGCGACAAGCTGTTGAGCGTAATGCTGGCTTCTGCCGCGCCCGGAATAAAAAACCGGATCACCCAGCCGCCGGGCACCGGGTGCGGTCCGAGGATCGAAAAGGGATCCGCGTTACGTCCTTGCAGCAGTGCGTCGATCTTGCGCGCCAGGGCCTGTTCCGGCGTGTACACAGTTGGGTGTGAGGGCGCTGGTGTGGGCGCGGTGGTCCGCCCAGCCGACGAATTGGGTGGTAAATTGGGAGAGCTGCTTTCTTCGGCCAATGCGTTGCCTCGGGTGCTCGATGTTCGTCAGCGGAGTTCCGCGTAGGCTTGCCGGGGAGGCCACCTGCGCGTAGCGATTCTATGGTGTTGCCGCGATTATTTCCAATGGCTATTCACTCCGCGCGGCGGCGCCTTACTTGTGTACCGCTGCGTCTGCGGATACAGTGCCATTCTGCGGTCCGAGTCCTCGATTCCGTAAAGGAGCCCACCACCTGATGAACCCCTTTCGCCCCAATGCCTCGGCGGTAAAACTTTTCGCCATGCTGGCACTATCCGCCGGCGTTTGCGTCTCAGCCGCCTCCGCCCAAGATCGCGGCCAGGCGCGCTCCATGGTCATGTCCCGCCAAGGTATCGTCGCTGCGGAATCGCCGCTGGCCGCGCAGGCCGGCGTGGCCATTCTCGAGCACGGCGGTAACGCCGTCGACGCCGCCATCGCCGCCAACGCCATGATCGGCGTCGTCGAGCCCATGATGAACGGCATCGGCGGCGACCTCTTCGTCATCGTCTACGACGCCAAAGCCAACAAACTCTATGGACTCAATGCCAGTGGCTGGGCCCCCAAAGCACTCACGCCCGAGTATCTCCACAAACAAGGCCTGCGCGACATGCCGCAAGAGGGCATCAACGCCATCACCGTCCCCGGAGTCGTCGATGGCTGGCAGAAACTTGCCGACCGCTTTGGCCGCAAAAAATTGGCCGACGATCTCGCCGCCGCCATTCGCACCGCGCAAGACGGTTTTCCCGTGCCGGAAATGACCTCCGCGTACTGGTCCGCCTCTGTCGATCTGTTGCGCGGCGACGATGCCGCCGCCAAACTTTATTTGCCGCAGGATCACGCGCCCAAGCCAGGCGAAATTTTTCGCAATCCCGAACTCGCCCAATCTCTCCAGGAGATTGCCCGCGGCGGGCGTGACGCCTACTACAAAGGCGCCATCGCGGCGAAAATTCTCGACGCCATGAAGCGCCACGGCGGCGTGATGAACGCCCAGGATCTCGCCGAATACTCGAGCGAATGGGCCGAGCCCATCTCCACCACCTATCGCGACTGGACGGTCTACGAAATGCCGCCCAACGGCCAGGGCCTCGCCGCGCTCGAGATGCTCAATATTCTCGAAACCCAGCCGTTAGGGCAAAAGGACACCGGCTTCGGCAGCACCAAAGTTCTGCACGCTATGATCGAGGCCAAAAAGCTCGCCTACGCCGACCTCGTCAGATATATCGGCGACCCGCGCAAACAAAAATTCCCGGTGAACACGCTTCTCTCCAAGGAATGGGCCACGCAACGCGCGCAATTGATCGATCCGGACCACGCCAACTGCGACCCCGGCCCAGGCATCATGGCCGGCGGCAACGACACCACCTACCTCAGCGTCGTGGATCGCGACGGCAACATGGTCTCGCTGATCCAAAGCAATTACTCGGCATTCGGCTCCGGCATCGTGGCCCCGGGCACCGGTTTTATCCTGCACAATCGCGGCGGTCTCTTCAGCCTGGATCCCGCTTCGCCCAATCTCCTCGCCGGCCGCAAGCGCCCGCTGCACACCATCATCCCGGGCTTCGCGC
Source organism: Acidobacteriota bacterium (assembly GCA_003161195.1). Taxonomy (GTDB): domain Bacteria; phylum Acidobacteriota; class Terriglobia; order Acidiferrales; family UBA7541; genus Acidiferrum. The sequence goes on from PMOV01000258.1 coordinate 1,985, forward strand.
AAAAGGGCGACACACGCATGGCCTTCGGCATCATGGGCGGGTGGAACCAATCGCAAGCCCACGCGCAATTCATCTCCGACATCGTCGATTTCAAGATGAACATTCAAGCGGCCATCGAAGCCCCGCGCTTCACCAAGAAAACCTTCACCGGCTGCGACGTCGAAATGGAAAATCGCTTCTCGCAAAAAGTGCGCGACGAACTCACCGCCAAGGGCCACAAAATCGTGGTAAAGGGCACCTTCTCCAGCGATATGGGCGGGGGGCAAGTCACCCTGCGGGACTTCGCCACCGGCGTAAATTACGGCGCCTCCGACCCACGCAAAGACGGCGAGGCCATCCCTGAACTTCCGCAAAACTAGCCGGGCGGGAGGCTGCCGCCACGCTGCCAAGGGTCGCGCGAATGGCCAAGAACTGCACCAGAGGGGAACTGTTGTGCCTCTATCCTCTCGCAGGCTCATTCGGAACTCAACTAACTATAATAGAATGTGCATCTTACCGCCCTGAGAATGGCCCCCCAGGTGCACCTGTACCAACGACCAGGGTTCGCCGCCCCGCAGCCAAGCTACCCCGTTCGGAGTCGCCATGCCCGGGCCCCAGTTCCTCCAGTACCTCCTGAACTGCTCGCTACTCCTCTGCGCAACCGCGCTTTTCTCGCCGTTCTGCCACGCGCAAACCACGGAAATCTCTCTCTCCGGCCGCTACCAATGCGTCCAGGTAAAGGTCCAGCAAAAAATTCAGCCCTGCAGCGCCGCCCCGCTCATCCTGAAAAATGACGGCCGTTTCGAGCTCCGCGGCTGGGAAGGCCACTACCTCGTCAACGGCGAATTCGTCGAACTCTCCGACTCGCTGCTCAAAGCCCGCGCAAAAATCGAACCCGGCCACAAAATTTCTCTCCGCTACTATGGCAAAAACGGTTTGGTCGAAATGATCTACGAACGCCGCGTCGCCGACCTCGGCAAAATCTCTCTGGGTTAACGCGTAACCACCTAAACGCTCCGTTACCACGCAAAAGACGAGCCTTCGCTTTGCGCTGAAATTGCGCCGCAGGCCGAGCGTTGACTTGCCGTGCGCCCAACACCTACTATGTTCGCGCGGCGCGTCGGCGCGACAGCGCGTTAGTGGGGCGAGCCTTCTCCTTTGATCGGCGAAACGATTTCTCATTATCGCATTGTAGAAAAGCTGGGCGGCGGCGGCATGGGCGTGGTGTACAAAGCCGAAGACGTCAAGTTGCACCGTTTCGTCGCCCTGAAATTCCTGCCCGATGACGTCGCTCGCGATGCGCAATCCCTGGCCCGCTTCGAGCGCGAAGCGCAAGCCGCTTCCGCGCTGAATCACCCCAATATCTGCACCATCTACGAGATTGGCGAGGACGGCGGCAAACCCTTCATCGCTATGGAGTATCTCGATGGCGTCACGCTGAAGCACCGCATCTCCGGCCAGCCCATGGATATGGAAACCGTGCTGGTGCTGGCCATCGAGATCGCCGATGCCCTCGACGCCGCACACAGCGAAGGCATCATCCATCGCGACATCAAGCCCGCCAACCTGTTCATCACCAAGCGCGGACACGCCAAGGTCCTGGACTTCGGCTTGGCCAAACTTTCCGTCGTCACCCGCAGAACCGATACGCTGGAAGTCGATCTCACCGCCGGCGTCAGCCGCGAGGACTTGACGAGCCCCGGCACGGCCATCGGCACCGTGGCCTACATGTCGCCGGAGCAAGCCAAAGGCAAGCCGCTCGACGTTCGCACCGATCTTTTTTCCTTCGGCGCCGTGCTCTACGAAATGGCCACCGGCGCGGTCCCCTTCCGTGGCGACACTTCCGCCGTCATATTCGATGCCATACTGAATCGCGCGCCCACGTCCCCGTTGCGCCTCAATCCGGACATCCCGGCCAAGCTCGAAGAGATCATCAACAAAGCGCTCGAGAAAGACCGCGACCTTCGCTATCAGCACGCTTCCGAGATGCGCAGCGATTTGAAGCGCCTGCAGCGAGACAGTGGTTCCGGCAAAACAGTCGCGCAACAGCAAGACGAACGGGAAATCACCGGCGCCGCAAGACCGTCCGCCACCTCCGGCGCGCCGGCGCAGAGCGGGTCCGGGCAAGCATCGGTGGCGCAAGCTAGCAGCGCAAGCCTCAGCGCTGAACAGTCGGCAGCCCAACCCTCCGGCCGCGTGACTGCCAGCGGCTCCAGCGTCGCCGCCGTCGTGCAGCAACACAAATTCAGCCTCGCGGCGATTGTCGGCGTAATTCTGGTCATCCTGGCCGTCGGCGGATTCGGCATCTACTCCCTCCTCACCCGCGCGCAAAAAGCCGCCTTCCAGAATTTCACCGTAACGCAGATCACCAACACTGGCACCGCGCAACAGGCCGCCATTTCCCCGGATGCGAAATACATTCTCAACGTGCAAGACGACAACGGTCTGCTCAGCTTGTGGCTGCGCAACATCCCCACCGGCAGCGACACGCAAATCCTCGCGCCCGCTGCCGCCGCTTACCGCAATCTCGCCTTCTCGCCCGACGGCAACTACGTCTATTTTATGAAGGCTGGACTCGGCACCGGCAGCGAATGGGACGTCTATCGCTCTCCGGTGCTCGGTGGCACGCCGCAGATGATTATTCAAGATGTGGATTCCAATCTCACCTTTTCCCCGGACAGCAAGCGCATGGCCTACGTGCGCGGCAACGATCCAGAGGTCGGCAAGTTCCGCATCCTGTCGTCGAACCTGGATGGCAGCGACGAGCAGATACTGACCATCGAGCCCAACAGCCCGGGAGCCTTTCCGCGCTTCATGGCCTGGACGCGCGATGGCAAACGCCTCCTCTTCAGCGTCTACGTGACCGCTGAAATATTTGGTGCCCTGAAAGAGTTTGAGATCGCCAGCAAGAAAATCGCCATGTACGCGCCGTTCAAAAACGAACTAGTCCACGAAGTGGCCTTGTTGCCCAGCGGGGCGGCACTCGTAGACTATGACGGCCGCAACGCCGGGTACGCATTTGGCGCCATCGGAAGTGTGGCGCACGCCGACGCGCCGATCGAGCCGGTAACGCGCGACACCAATCACTACCGCACCTTGACCGTCTCCGCCGATGGCCGTGCGGCGGCCACCGTGCAAGTGCGCGCGACGTATACCGTTTCGCTGATCCCGGGCGGCCCACTGTCCGGCAGCGCCGGGGTGAATCCCACCGCGCGGCTCGTTCCCCAGGCCAGGGATGCCCACGCCGTGGCCTGGACGCCCGACGGCAAGTTGCTGGTATCCAACGCGCAAAGCATCACCCGCGTTGAGGATGGCGGACAGCAAACCCTGATCAGTGATCCCTCTGCGTGGCTTATCGATATGGCTCCGTGTGGCGACCGCTATCTGGTTTTTTCCTGGGCTTTTCATGCGGGCGCCACCGGTGCGCACATTTGGCGCGCCAATCTGGACGGCTCCAATCCCCAGTCGCTGAGCGATGGCTCTCTCGATATCATGCCGGCCTGCTCTGCGGACGGAAAATGGGTGTATTTCTACGGAGGGAATGAAGGAAAGCCGGCCATCATGCGGGTGTTGGTAACCGGCGGCACGCCGCCGGAACCCGCACCCTCAAGCGTCGTAGCCAACATGTACGGGGTGGGTGCCGGTGTAGCGCTTTCCCCGGATGGCAAGCGCCTCGTCTTTAACGCGGACATTTCCGATCCGAAGGGCCCGTCAACCAAACTGGCGGTCGTCGATCTGGACGCCACCGCAGCGCAGAGTCCGCGCCTGCTCGATCCAGACCGGCGTCTCGTTGGGGGCATAGGCAGCGGCAACTTTGCCAGCAACTTCGCCTTTATGCCGGACGGGAAAACGCTCGCCTACGTGATTCGCGATAAGGGCGTAGACAACGTCTGGGCGCAACCGCTCGATGGCGGAGCGGGGAAGCAACTCACCAATTTCACCTCCGACCACATCCTAAAGTTCGCCTGGTCCCCGGATGGCAAAACCCTGGCGGTAGTCCAAGTCCATACCGTCTCCGACGTGGTCCTCCTCCAGGAAAAATAGCGATTCTCGCTTAGCGCCGTTGTAGTGGCCGCCGTCTGAGGCGGGCGCCTTTGCCTCTGCAGTGGCGCATCAAGCTGTGTGCGGAACTCCTCCGCCCGATCGTCCCTGTCCCAAATCTGTACACGCGTTCAGGTGACACCATCTCATCCACACCATAGAGTGCCCCGCAGAGTTATCCAACACTGAAGTACGGATGCTCGATTCGGCGCTTCCACCCTCGTCGATCTCTAACCTGTCCAGCCGCCAAGTTCAGATTTTCAGGAGAGGGGTCCCCCATGTTGCGAATGATGCGTCCGCGACCGCGCCTCCATTTTCGTATTCCGAACAGGAAAATTTCTCTACAAAATAAAACCGTCAGCAAAACCATCGTGTGCCTCTGGCTGATTCTGCTGGCCTCATCCGCCAGCGCGCTGCTCGGCCAGATGGCCGTCCACGATCCCGGCGTGCGCGGCGGCACGGTCGACTCCGGTGCTCCGCTCGCCTCCGTCGCCATCACCCCCGGCGCTTCGGACTTCTTCACCAATGGCCTGCAACGCTTCACCGCCGAGGATGTCGTCAGCGGCGGCGCCAACAACGGTCTCGGCCCGCGCTTCAATTCCAATCAGTGCGCCAGTTGCCATATCCAGCCCAGCGTCGGCGGCAGTAGCCCCAGCCTCACCGCCTTTCCATTCCTCGGACCGAATCCGCAGGTGCAATTTGCCAGCAGCGCCAACACGATCCCGAGCTTCATCACCCCCGATGGCCCAGTGCGTGAAGCGCGCTTCAAGTTCCTTTTGAACAACAACGGTTCTCTCAGCAACACGCCCGATGGCGGCGTGCACGACCTTTTCGTCATCAGCGGCCGGCCCGACGCCGGCAGCTGCAACATCCAGCAACCAAACTTCGCGCACCACCTGCAGATGAATAACATCTCGTTCCGCATCCCCACCCCGGTATTTGGCGCCGGGCTGATCGAGAACATTCCCGACGAAACCATCCTCGCCAACATGAATGCCAACGCCATGGCCAAAAATGCCATGGGCATCCAGGGACAAGCGAACCGCGATGGCAACGACGGCGCCATTACCCGTTTCGGTTGGAAAGCGCAGAACAAGTCCCTCGAAGTATTCGCTGGCGAAGCCTACAACGTCGAAATGGGCGTCACCAACGAGCTATTCCAGAACGAACGTTCCGATCCCGATGAGGCCCTGCGCGGCGGCCTGCCTGCCAATTGCCGCCTCAATCCTACGCCCGAAGATGCGACGAATTTTAACGTCGCATACAATTACGCCGTTCCCAGCGACACCGTGCAGTTCGCCATGTTCATGCGCCTGCTCGCGCCGCCAACGCCATCCGCCACCTCCCCAGGAGGCGCCGCGTCTATCAGTAACGGCAGCCGCGTGTTTAACGATATCGGCTGCGCGCTCTGTCACACCCCGGCGTTGCCCACCTCGCCCTCTTCCTTCACTGCTGGCTTAGGCCCCGCCACGGCAAATCTGTACTCCGATTTGTTGGTCCACCACATGGGCACCAATCTGGCGGACGGCGTTTCCCAAGGCTCCGCAGGTCCAGACCAATTCCGTTCCGCGCCATTGTGGGGCCTGGGCCAGCGCGTCTTCCTCCTGCACGACGGACGCACCTCAGACCTCCTCGACGCTATTGGCGCCCACGCCAGCCAAGGCTCCGAAGCCAATAGCGTCATCCACAATTTCCAGCACCTAAATCCGCAGCAGCAGCAAGATCTGCTGAACTTCCTGCGCTCCCTCTAACCGCCGTAAGTATCGGTAGCACAGGCACTCCCGCGTGTGCAGCGCCGCCCCGCCGAGCGCCTAACGCAAATTCGTCGCGCCTGGGACCGCCAATCTCCGTACTGGCGGGTTTAATCCATGGTTTTGCCGGGATTTCCTGACGATCAGCGGCTTTCGTTAGTCCACCCAAGGTCTCAACTCACGGCGTAAACCACCGCGACCCCAGCCGCTGATCCTCGGACAATTCCCGCGCAATCTTCAACGTCTCCTCACGCCGGTATTCTCCACAAGTAGCCAGCAACGCATTAAGCAGCGCAATCGGCGCAGCATAAGACGCCGTGAACGACGTCGACTCGATGGACGCCAGAAACACTTCCTGGCACGTGGCCGCCAGCGGCGAAAGATAATTGTCCGTGATGCCTACGCAGTACGCGCCGTGCCGGTGCGCCAGTTGCGCACCTTCCACTGTCTGCCGCAGCGCGCGTCGGAAAGAGATGGCCAGCACCACATGCTGCGGCGTGGCCGCCCGCGCCAGATGCGTAATGCGTCCGCCGGAAACCGCGGACACCACCGGCAGACCCAGGATGCTGAGCTGATATTCAAAATATTCCGCGAGGTATTCGGCGAGATCGCTGGCAATCACCAGAATCTGCCGCGCCTTGTATATCCGCGCCGACAGCGCCACCAGTCGCGCTGGCTCGACGCTGTTGCGCAGCCCCTGCAGATTCTTCAGATCCTGATCGATCGCCTGCAGTGCGTGTCCCGGCAGCGAGCCGTCCTGTTCGGCAGCTTGCATGGTATCGAGCGAGGTGGCGAACGCCAGCGAGAGTTCGTGCAGGTAATGCTGAAACTGCCGATATCCGGAAAAGCCCAGCCCGCGCACGATGCGCACGATCGTGGCCGGGTCGGTGCCCAGTCCAGACGCCAGCGCGCGAATGCTCAACAACACGAAATCGCGCGGGTGCTCGAGCACCGGCCGAATCACTTCACGGCGTTTCTTGCTGAGTCGGTCTAAGCGTTGGTTGACTTGCTGGATGCGCAGTTGCGGGCTGCCGCTCGAGGGACGCATACGGACAAGAGAATTGCCTTTCATGCAAAGTAAGTCAAGCACCGCTTCGGCTTAAACAGTAAATAGCCGCGAAGCTGCGGGGTGCCTGCACACTTAGCGACGGCAGGCGGTGCCAGCTCGCAGAATGCCGGCTCAGGCGACGGTTTCCACGGAGCGTGGCGGCGCGCAAGACACGAAACATAGAACACGGGTCACGGAACACGCAACTTTGATGCTGCTCGACTATTGCCCAGCTGCGGTTTTGTTTTCCGGCGTGGGCAAACCCGGCGCGACGACCGGTTGCAAAAACGGCATCATGGCGCGCAGCTTCGGTCCAAGTTGCTCGATCAGCAGCGTCTGCTCCTGCTTGCGCGTAGCCAGGAAATTCGGGCAGCCCTTTTCGTTTTCCTCGATCCACTTTTGGGCGAAGCTGCCGTCCTTGATTTCCGCGAGCAGCTTCTTCATTTCGTCCTTGGTCTGTTGCGTGACCAGGCGTGGACCGGCAGTGTAGTCGCCGTGCTCTGCAGTGTCGCTGATGGAGTAGCGCATATAACTCAAACCGCCGCGATAGATCAGATCGACGATTAATTTCAGTTCGTGCATGCACTCGAAGTACGCCACTTCCGGCTGGTAACCAGCGTTCACCAGCGTCTCAAAGCCCGCCTTGATCAGCGCGCTGACGCCGCCACAGAGCACCGCTTGTTCGCCGAAAAGGTCCGTCTCGGTTTCTTCCGTGAAGGTGGTTTCGAGCACCCCGGCGCGCGTACAGCCCAAGCCTTTCGCGTAGGAAAGCGCAAGCGCCTTCGCGTGGCCGCTGGCGTCCTGCTCGATGGCGATCAACGCCGGCGTTCCGCCGCCTTCGGTGAAGACTTCGCGCACGCGGTGGCCGGGAGCTTTTGGCGCAATCATGGAGACATCAATATCACGCGGTGGCTTGATGGTGCCGAAGCGAATGTTGAAGCCGTGCGCGAACATCAGCGTTTTGCCGGCTTTGAGATTCGGCGCGATGGCGTCGTTGTAGATTTTTTGCTGTTTGGTGTCCGGCGCCAGAATCATGATCACGTCGGCCCACGCAGCGGCTTCCGCCGGCGTGCTCACCATCAAGCCGTCTTTTTCCGCTTTGGCTTTGCTGGCGCTGCCAGGTTGCAGTCCGATGCGCACTTGCACGCCGCTGTCGCGAAGATTCAGTGCGTGCGCGTGGCCCTGCGAGCCGTAGCCGAGCACGGCGATCTTGCGCGCCTGGATCAGGCTGAGATCGGCGTCGGTNNTGGCCCTGCGAGCCGTAGCCGATGATGGCCACCTTTTTGGATTGGATCAGGCTGAGGTCGGCGGCATTTTCGTAATAGAGATTGGCCATTTTCGTTTTGCGCGAATCCTTTCGAGTTTTTTCCGTGCTCAGAAACTGGATATCTTTTCATACGAATCTCTGTCCGGCCGAATTCGACCCCCGGCCCGCAAAGGCGTCGCTATGCAGCTTGCTCTTGCGGCGGAGGCTGCAAGAGATCGCCGCCGCGCGTCATGCTGATGCGGCCGCTGCGCGCCATTTCCAGCACGCCGAAGGGGCGCAGGACCTCGATCAAGCCGTCGATTTTGTCCACCGTGCCGCTGACTTCGATGATCAGCGAATCTGGCGCAACGTCCACGACGCGACCGCGGAAAACCTTGATCAGCTCCATCAGGTGCGGGCGGTTTTGCTGGTCCGCTTTCACCTTGATTAAGGCGAGATCGCGTTCCAGCAAGCTGCGCTCGGAGATGTTTTCGGCCAGCAAGACGTCGACCAGTTTTTCGAGGCTCGCTTCGAGGCGGTGCCCGCCTTTGGCATCCGTGTGCGCCACGATGGTCATGCGCGCGATCTGGTCGTTGTCCGTGGGGCCGACGGTCAGCGAATCGATGTTGATGGCCAGGCGACGGGCCAGGCTGGAGACGCGGTTCAGTACGCCGGGTTTATTTTCTACGTAGGCGACGAGTGTTTGCATGGTGTCCTCAGTAAATTCTCGCTCGGCCCGAAAAGCGCTCGCAGCAATAAGCGGCTACTCGCGGCGGCTGCTGGCCTGTTACAAAAGTCAAAAGCTCACAGGCTGAAGCCTGTGCTACCAAAAGCTACGGTTCCGTGGCGGTTTCCACCAGCGGGTTGTTGGGGCGGCGGATCATCTCGTGTAAACCCTTGCCTGCCGGGACCATGGGGTATACCGAGTCTTCTTGCTCGACACGAAAATCGATCAGCACCGATTCGCGATATTCGCGGGCGCCGCGAATGGTATTGATACTGTCGGTGCGGTTGCTGACGCGTTCCCCACGGATGCCGAAGGCGTTGGCCAGCGCGGCAAAATCCGGGGCCACCAGCGGCGTGGCCACGTAACGCTTGTCGTAAAAAAATTCCTGCCACTGGCGAACCATGCCGAGGAAGCCGTTGTTGACGATGGCGATCTTGATATTGATCTTTTCCTGGACGATTGTGGCCAGTTCGCACATGGTCATCTGGAAGCCGCCGTCGCCTGCCACGACCCACACTTCGGAGTCGGGCTTGGCGAATTTGGCGCCGATGGCCGCGGGCAGCGCGAAGCCCATGGTGCCGAGGCCGCCGCTGGTGATCAGCGAACGCGGAGCGTTGTGGTGGTAATACTGCGCTTCCCACATCTGGTGCTGGCCGACGTCGGTCACCACGATGGCATTGCCGTTGGTTTCCTTCCAGATGTCGTTGATGACATGCGCGGCGTACAGGTGGCCGTTGTCCGGCAGGCTCTGAATGTCGCGGACGGCGGAGTCGCCTTTCATTTCGGCGATGCGCGCGAGCCAGTCGCCGTGTTCGCGGCTGACGATGTGCGGCTCAAGCTGCTCGAGAATTTCGCGGGCGTCGCCCACCAGCGCCGCATCTACTGGCACGTTTTTGTTGATCTCGCTGCGATCGATTTCGATGTGAATCTTGCGCGCGGTTTTGGCGTAGGTGCGCAAGTCCCCGGTGACGCGGTCGTCGAAGCGCATGCCCACAGCGATCAGCAAATCAGCTTCCTGAATGGCGTGGTTGACCCACGCTTCGCCGTGCATGCCCATCATGCCGAGGTTGAGTTTTTCGTCGGCGGGGAAGCAGCCAATGCCGAGAAGCGTCATGGCCACGGGAATATTCGCAGCTTTGACGAACTCAGCGAATTTTTTCGTCGCGCCGCTGACCATGATGCCGTGCCCCGCGAGAATCAGCGGGCGCTTGGCGGTGTTCAGCAGTTCGACAGCGCGATCGAATTCCGCCTGGTCGTAACTTTTTTGTTTGCGCTTGACCGGGAGCTTCGGAACGGCGGCGTCCCAATCGAACTCGGCGCTAGCTTGCTGCGCGTCCTTGGTGATATCGACCAGCACCGGCCCGGGTCGGCCGGTATTGGCAATCACAAAGGCTTCGCGCACACTGCGCGCGATGTCTTCGGCCCGCGAGACGATCACATTGTGCTTGGTGATGGGCATGGTGATGCCCGTGATATCGATCTCCTGAAACGCGTCGGAGCCAAGCAGTTTGCTGGAAACCTGGCCGGTGATGCACACGACCGGAGAAGAATCGAGCATGGCGGTGGCAATGCCGGTAACCATGTTGGTGGCGCCGGGGCCGGAAGTGGCCATGGCCACGCCAACATTGCCGCTGGCGCGCGCGTAGCCGTCGGCCATATGCGTGGCGCCTTGCTCGTGGCGCACCAGGACGTGGTGCAATTTCGATTTACCGAGCGCGTCATAGACCGGCAGAATTGCGCCGCCGGGATACCCAAATAGATCTTTCACGCCGAGTCTGGTGAGCGACTCGCAAAGTATTTCCGCACCCGTAAGCTTCATAGCGTCCTTCCTAAATCCGAAGCGCCGGCGTTCTGGCCGGAGCGCGAAAACGATGGCGGCGTGGAGGGCGGCCCTTGCGCCACTCCTTGAGATTGTGGCACGACGGTGATCGCGCCCAGCGCGGACGATGACACCAGCAGTGCGTATTTGGCCATCACCCCGCGGGTGAAATGCGGGGCCGGAGGCTTCCACGCGGCCAGACGCTGCTGCAGTTCGGCGTCGCTGATTTCCAGATTTAGCTTGCGCGCGGGAAGATCGAAGAGAATCGGGTCGCCGTCGCGCACGGCGGCGATGGGGCCACCGCTCGCGGCCTCGGGGGCCACGTGCCCGGCCATCAGGCCGTGCGTGGCGCCGGAGAAGCGGCCGTCGGTGAGCAGGGCTACAGAGTCGCCGAGACCCGCGCCGACGAGCGCGGCGGTCACCGCCAGCATTTCGCGCATGCCGGGCCCGCCTTTGGGACCTTCGTAACGAATAACCAGCACGTCGCCGGGCTTGATGGTGTTGCTATCCACTGCGGCGAAGCACGCTTCTTCGGAATCGAAGACCCGCGCGGTGCCGCGAAACGTTTTGTAATCATGCCCCGCGACCTTAATCACGCAGCCTTCCGGCGCCAGATTGCCTTTCAAGATGACCAAGCCGCCGGTGGGCTTGAGCGGATTGTTCAGTTTGCGGACAACTTCCTGGCCCGGCGTTTCCTTGGCGTCCGCGGCTTCTTCTCCAAGGGTGCGCCCAGAGACGGTGAGCGCTTCGCCGCGAAGCAGTCCGGCTTCAACCAGGCGCTTCGCGACCAGTGCAGTGCCGCCTGCTGCGAATAGTTCGGTAGCGACAAAACGGCCTCCAGGTTTCAAGTCTGCAAGAATGGGCGTGCGGCCGCTAATGCGGTCGAAATCGTCGATGTTCAGCGCGAGTTGTGCTTCGTTGGCAATGGCCAGCAGATGAAGAACGGCATTTGTAGAACCGCCCGTGGCGGCGACACCAGTGATGGCGTTTTCAATCGAGGTTTTCGTGATGATTTTGGAGGGCGTGACCTCTTCGCGCAAAAGCTCAAGCACCATTTCGCCCGCGCGTTTTCCGGCCGCGGCTTTGCCGCTGTTAGTCGCCGGGATGCTGGAAAGGCCCATGGGCGCGAGGCCGAGAAATTCGCTGACCATGGCCATGGTGTTGGCGGTGTATTGTCCGCCGCAGGCCCCGACACCCGGACACGCGGCGACTTCCAGAGAATGCAATTGCGCGTCGGTCATCTTGCCGCTGGAGTGTTTGCCGATGCCTTCATAGACATCTTGAATGGTGACGGTGTGGCCTTCAAATTGGCCGGGGGCGATCGAGCCACCGTAGAGAATCAGCCCGGGAATGTTCAATCGGGCGAGCGCCATGATGCCGCCGGGGATGGTCTTATCGCAGCCGACGAGCACGATAATGGCGTCGAACATGTTGCCGCGCGTGACTAACTCGATAGAGTCGGCGATGACTTCGCGGCTGATCAGCGAAGTCTTCATGCCCTGCGTGCCCATGGTGATGCCGTCCGAGATGGAGACGGTGTTGAACTCGAGGGGCGTGCCGCCCGCGGCGCGAATGCCTTCTTTAACGTGCACAGCGAGTTCGCGCAGGTGATAATTGCAGGGGCCGATTTCGATCCAGGTGTTGGCGACCCCGATCAGCGGCTTTTTGAAGTCCTCGTCTCGCAGTCCGGAGGCGCGAAGCATGGCGCGGGCTCCCGCGCGGCTGGCACCGTCGGTTAACGTGTGACTGCGCGGTTTGAGAGGGGCTTGGCTCACGATCGTTCGTTCTCCGATTGCTGCGGGTACTGCTGCCACAAAAAAACGAAAGCCATCATCCGGGTCGGGATGATGGCCCTGAGCTTTGCGATGCCTTGGCTAGGCCGCCATCTTCCCCGGCGCTTCCAACGCGGAAGCGGGAATTGCTTGCCGAACCGGACGCGCAGATGAAGTAGCCGGCCCGGCGCACACGGTGGCGAGGCGCGGCCCACGGCCGCACGCCAACGAAGGTACAGGATGCGCTATGCGGGCCAATCAGTCCAATTAATAACTTTGTTCGATTCAATAAGCGTGCCTTATGTAGCCACAGCTCACCATGGCCCGCGCGGGAACTCTGCAAACCTTGCGAAGGAATATACTTAGTGCGCCAGGCCAGCGGTGCGAGGGTGCGAACGAACCGCGCCGGGTAACTTTCGGCGTGCTGGCCGCGTCTGTACTGGGTAACAGAGCTGCCTTACGCGCAATCCCCTTTTTGCGCGGCACGGCTGGTCTGGTTTGCAGGGTCATAGCCGGACCGATAGGATCGAGCGTATGCCTTCCTTCAAAATTATGCCGTGGCTCGCCGCTCTATTTTTGTTGTGCGCGCTGACGGCGGCGGCGCAGGATCCGCAAGCCCCAGCAGCCAGCGATGCGCAGCCGGGCGTGGGGATGGGCCGCGAGCGTAACCAAGGCGCCGACGATGAGCATGGCGGACCGCGTCCGGTGTTTGGACGGATTTCCGCCATCAATGATAAGTCGTTGAGGATATCCCGGCCGGATGGCTCCGAGCAAACGGTGGTGATTAACGCGGATACGGAGTTCAGGCGAGACCGGCAGCCTGCGAAATTAAAGGATTTTAAGGTTGGCGACGGAGTGCTCATCCGCGGCAAGGAGAATCCCGACTATAGCTATACGGCGCAGATTGTGGTGGGCCGCGGCGGCAACGGCAACGGCGGACCGGGCGGTCCGAACCGGCAGAACCCCGTGGGCACGCTGGGGAAAGATTTCGTGCTGGGCGAAGTGAAGGCCATCGATCCGCCGAGCCTCACCGTGCTGCGCACGGACAACGTGAAGCAGACGTTTGAATTGAATGAGGATACGTCGCTGCATAAGGGGCGCGACGCGATCACCATGGCGGACATTCAAGTGGGCGACCATATCTTTGCGCACGGCGGATTGCAGGACAATCAATTTGTGCCGAAGAACGTGGCGGTGATTTCGCCGGAGCAGTGGAAGCGCATGCAGGAAATGGGTGTGACGTCGCCCGCGGCGGGACGCTCCACCCAGCAGGGCGGTGCGGGGAATGGTGCGGCGGGTGGCGCTGGGAATAGCGGGCCGAACAATGTGCCGACTGGGGGGCAGGGAACTGCGGCGGGTAATCCACCGAGCAAGCCGACGGAGCCGCCGAATTGAGAGCCTCGCGCGCGGCGGGATTTGTGGCGCTGATGGCGATGAGTTGTTGCCATGGCGCTCGCGCGCAAGATGTAGTGCCGGCGCCGCAGAATGCGCCGGCTACGCCTCCCTCTGCTCCTCCTTCTGACCAGGCACCGCCGAACGAACATGCGGCTCCTTCGCCGCAAAATCAAGGCGCAGCTCCGACGCAGCCAGACGAAAGCCGCGCTCCTGCCCCTGCGTCTCCGAAGCCCGCACCTCCGGCATATCAAATTTCGGGCAGCGTGCATTCCGGGAAGACGCCGCTGCCCGGCGTCACGGTGACGGCGGCGAATTCGTTGACGGGGAAAAAGTTTTCCGCGGTGACCGGCAGCATGGGCGCGTTTGCGCTCGAGAAGTTGCCGCGCGGGCGCTACGTGGTGCGCGTGGAGTTCATGGGCTTTGCCCCGGCGACGCAGGAAGTGGTGCTCAACCCGGAAAATACCTCTGGGAAAGTCGACGTGGAAATGCTGCTGGCGTCGCGGCAAGAGCAGCAAACGAACACGGCGAACGCGGCGTTGACGGCGGCGGGACGCGGATTCCAAAGCATGGCGCTGGATAACGCGCTTTCGTCATTGGCGGGAGGCGCGATACCCTCCGGTCAATCGAGTGGCTCCGGCGGCGACATTTCTGCGTTGCCGTTGAACGGCGCCGGGGCCGATGCGCCGACGGAATCGGTCAGCGTGACCGGAGCGCAGGGGCGTACGCAGGATTTTGGCGCGGGAAACGAAGACGAACTGCAGCAGCGCATACAGGAGTTTCGCGAGCGCGCGCAGCGCGAAGGATTGCTCGGCGGCGGTCCCGGCGGCGGAGTCGCCATCGCTCCGGGCGCTGGCGGGATTTTTTCGATTGGGCGCATGCCGCAAGGTTTCAATATTAATCAGCCGCACGGATTTCTTTATTACAACGACGACACTTCGACGCTGGACGCCGCGCCGTATGCTTTGTTGGGCCACCCCGGCGAGAAGGCCAGTTACAACCAGGCAAAATTTGGCGCCAATGTCGGCGGGCCGCTGAACATTCCGCATATTCTTAACGGCGGGAACAAGACATTTTTCTTTGTCGGGTGGAACGGCACCCGTGGCAGCACGCCGTACGATTCTTTTTCCAACGTGCCAACGATGGCGGAACGCGGCGGAGATTTCAGCGCGCTGCTGGGCGCGCCGGTGCTGGG
>PMOV01000134.1:0-1700 GCA_003161195.1 Acidobacteriota bacterium
TTGATGCGGCCGGGGCGCTTGGAGTCGAGGAGTTCGCCGCGGAGGTAGGAACCGACGGGGACGACGATTTGATTGTTGAGAGTGATGGGGAAGGAAGTGCGGAGATAGACGGAATCGCCGGGCTTGGCGCTGCGGGTGGAGATGCCATTTTCGAGGACGACTGCGACGCGGGTGCCGGAGGGTAGGATGAGAAATTTGGCGGAGGTGGGCTGGGCCTGGTAGACGGGTTGAGCCGGCGCTTGGGCTGGCGGTGGCGGGGTGGTTTGCGGGCCGGAAGGCTCCTGCGCGGCGGCGGGATTCGCCACCGCGAACGCGCCGAGCAGCGGAAGACAAAGTAGAGATTTGCGAACGAAGAGATGGTCCATCAGCGACCTCCGCGATACCCGGTCCGATGCGGGTTGGGGGAGAAACGGATGTCCGAGTATAGCGCGGCGTCGCTTGCGGCGGGGGCGGTTTGCGAGCTGCACTTCCTGGCACGGAGCGAGACGGTCCGAAGTCAAATGTGGCCCGCCGTCGCGGTGATCAAAATGAAAAACAGAACCACGCCAACACCGATCACCCCAATGATCAAACCACTTTCCGCCACGTTGGCGGACCTCAGCCGCACAGCCCGTACTCGACGTGGAGGCGCGGTGAGCTGCCAGTAAAACAGTTTTTCCTGGTCGAACGCAGCGGTGCCTAAAGTAAAGGTGCGGTCGCCGATGGATTTGATTGTTCCGGTCACCTGGCGGCCGCCTTGCAGATGGCATTGGATGTAGCGGCCGCGGTGCTTGCCGAGTGTGCGGATGGATTCGCGCATCTCGATTTCTTGCTGGGAGAGCGGTGGCTGCCAAGGCTCGGAGGAGGGCGAATCTGAGGATTTGTCAGCAGGTGCGGGAGGGTCTGTCGCTGGCAATCGGGACGGAGCCAACGTTGCCGGCGTCGCGGCGTTCGATGCGGCTGGCGGCAATGCGGGCTCCTGGGTGACCGCCGGCGAGGCGGGGACCACTACTAGCGTGACGGCAAGCACGAAGCATAGTTTGTTGCGCATGGCGGCGGCTGCTTTCCCCTGGAACGCAGAATTCTCTTCCGCGGAGGAAGTGAAAGCACCGGAAGTGCCAAATGACCGTCGGAGCAATCGAGAGTGCCAGGTGCCCGCAAGGCTCAAGATTGCAGGCCATTGCAGGCATTCGTGCGGCGATTCGCGGAGGCCGGCTACGGAAGTGATTCACCGGGGGTGTCGGCTGGAAGCACCACGTGGAAGACGACCGTGACACAATGAAGAGGACAGCAGGGAGACGAAGGGTCGGATTGTTTCGAGAAACACGCATGCGGGAGGAACGGGATGGCTAAGCTGGCGTTGATTTATGGGATGCGGTTGTTGCCGGAGGAAGATTTGGGGGAAGTGGGGGATGCGACGGTGACGCTGAAGAATGGGAAGACGGCGCGGGTGACCATGCATTTGATTGAAGGGAGCAAGGAGGAGATCGAGACGACGTTTCACGAGTCGGTGGAAGCGTTCTTTGAACTTTATCCGGAGATTTGAGGGCTGGCGAAATGTGCGATGGAGGGCTGGGTGATCCGTGGCCACGTTCCATCGTTGATCTTGCTGGACACTCGGATTTGGTTGCGCTGGGCTTACGCCATAAAAGCGGCAGCAGGGCTGCCGCACTCCGCGATTAGCGGTTGCCGAAATTTTCGGGGTCGGCGTTGGGGTCGCC
>PMOV01000134.1:1847-2866 GCA_003161195.1 Acidobacteriota bacterium
ACGCACCGCTTCGTCAATTGTAACAAATTCGAGGCCCAGGTCACGCCAGCGGGGCATCCAGTATTGCAGGGCGGCTAGGGTGCAGTGGCGGTCGCCGTTGAGGTGCAGGTGGGAGCCGTCGTGGAGGCAGAGGATGTCGCCGTGGCAAGCTGCGGCGGCGGGATTGGCGGCGTGTTTCTGGGCATGCCTGGCGATAGGGTTCATGCGTGGGATTAACCATTCGGGTGACTTCGCTTTCCAGTCCCAGGCGATGAGGGACCACATGACGGCTGGCATGCCGAGGCGGTGGGCAGCGGGGATGACCCAGGGATTGCGGAGGCCGTAGGGTGGGCGGAACCACCTTGGGGTTGAACCGGCGGCTTCGGCGATGGCGTCGTTGCAGCGCTGGAGCTGATCGCGAATTTCCGTGGGGCGGCACTTGAAGAGATTCGGATGTGTGTGGGTGTGATTCCCGAGGCTGTGGCCACGCTGGGCGGTTTCGCGTGCGAGGGCCGGGCATTGGCGGACGAAATCGCCGATTAGGAAGAAGGTGGCGTGGCCGTTGTGTAGCTCGAAGAGATCGAGGAGCTTTGGGGTGATGGCGGGATTGGGGCCGTCGTCGAAGGTGATGGCTAGTTTGCGTGTATTGGCGGTGTGGCGGACGGTGGTGCCGAATAGCTGGGAATTGGGATAGAAGGAGCCGTAGCCGATCAGCGCAGCGGCTGCGGCTGTAGCGGCGGCGGGTGCCTCCCAGAACAGAGGATTCATAGCGTTATTCTCGCACGGTGGAGAGGATTTGCGGGCGCGTGGAACGCGAGTCATCGGCCGGTGCGTGCGGCGCACGGAAATTGACGACGACGCTAGTTGGGCTTACCCTCGCGCGGACGACGGCATCCCGCCACGGCGCCGCTACGGTGGCGGGATGCGGGCTAGGAGCCGGCGGTTAGTTGGCGGCGATTTTTTAGTTCGGCCAGGAGGCGCTCGACTTCGGTGTCGCGGTCGAGGCGGACGAGGCGCTCGCCCATTTCGTCGGTGACCAT
>PMOV01000243.1:0-15433 GCA_003161195.1 Acidobacteriota bacterium
AGGGCGAATTTGTTGCCGGCTTCCTTGCGGTGGACGAAGAGGCGGACTAACGCGCCCACGCCTGCGGAATCGAGGAAGGTGACGCCGCTCATGTCGAGGACCATTACGGGAGCGGACTCCGGGCGCAATTGCGAGATGAAGGTGTGGACGGTTTCGAGAGAAACTTTGCCGTTCAGGCGGAGAATAAGTTGGGCGTCGGTGGATTCGGGCTGCTTTTCGAAATCCAGGGTGGCTGGCGGCATCACGCCGGAAAGATTAACCCAACCGGCGGCTTGAAATATGAACGTTGTGTTAACGCAGCCGTGAATCCGATGTCGATGAGCGTATGTAAGAGGATGGGATCCTCAGAAGCGCGAGTGGGCGGAGCGAATCTATTACGCGGGAGCCGCAGAAAACTTGTGGGGACCGTATACGATTGGGTTTTTGGAGTGGAATGGTGGGGCGTGGATCGACCAGCCTGCGCCGGTATTTACGGCGAATGAGCACCAAAAAGATAAAAACACCTCAAGGACGGCCTTCTCAGATCCCGTTTGTTGCAATTTGTTGGGAATTTTTTTCAGCACTTTTGGCCAAATGGACTTTTTCCGCAAACTGTAAAGTCGGGCCCTCCGTTCGCGTTGGCTGGCGTCCGAGCAAACGGGGCAGCATGCTGCGCCACTACAAGCGGACCGATGGCGCTGGCGGGGCGCGCTGCTAATAAAATGTAGGCCCGCAGCGGCTAAAGCCGATTTGGGTGGCGTTGCTTACGGCCCGACTAAAGTCCGGCCCT
Organism: Acidobacteriota bacterium; assembly: GCA_003161195.1. Classification (GTDB taxonomy): domain Bacteria; phylum Acidobacteriota; class Terriglobia; order Acidiferrales; family UBA7541; genus Acidiferrum. The sequence continues at coordinate 770 of PMOV01000243.1, forward strand.
CCCATCGCGTTGATTAATAACAATGCCGGCCCTCCCGTCGCGTTGGCTGACGTCCGGGCAATCTGGGGCGCAGCATGCTGCGCCCCTACAAAGGAAGACCGCGGGTTGACGGAGCGATCGGCGCGAAGGATTGAAGAAGTCAAAAGCGCCAATCGTGAGATTTCATCCCGCAAAATTGGCGGGATGGAGAGGCGTAGGCGCTCCGAGGAAAGGCAAAGATTATTTTGTGGTGGAGATGCGGTAGATGAGGTTGGCGGTGTCGTCGGAGACGAGGAGCGAGCCGTCGGGGGCTACGGTTATGCCGACGGGGCGGCCGTAGACGCCGGGGCCGGTGGGGTCGGGGAAGAAACCGGTTAGGAAATCTTCGGGGCCGGCTATGGGTTTGCCGTCTTGGAATTGCACGAAAGCGACTTCGTAGCCGGCGCGCTTGCTGCGATTCCAGGAGCCGTGCTCGGCGATGAAGGCGCCGTTGCGGTATTTTTCCGGGAATTGCTTGCCGGTGTAGAAGGCGAATTCGAGCGGGGCGTGATGGGCGCCGAGGAGCACATCCGGGACGATGGCTTTACCGACGAGCGTAGGATTTTCGGGCTTGACGCGCGGGTCAACGTGATTGCCGATGTAGCTGTAGGGCCAACCATAGAAGCCGCCGTCTTGCACGGAGGTGAAATAGTCTGGCGGGAGATCGTCGCCGAGACCGTCGCGTTCGTTGACGGTGGTCCAGAGTTGGCCGGAGGTTGGGTCGAGTGCGATGTCTACAGGATTGCGCAGGCCGGTGGCGTAGAGACGGGGATTTTTGCCGTCGGGATCGCAGATGGTGATGGCGGCGCGGCGGGGGTCATCGCCAGTGGCGGCGTTGGATTCGGAGCCCACGGTGACGAGGAGGTGCCTGCCGTCGGGGGTAAAGAGTACGTCGCGGGTCCAGTGGCCGCCGTGCGGTAAATCAAGGAGCTTCTCGGCTTCGCCGGTACGCTTGGAAGTTTTGGGGTCGTAGGTGAAGCGGAGGACGGCGTCGGTGTCGCCGACGTAGACGTAGTTCTCGTGAAAGGCGATGCCGAAGGGACGGTTGAGTCCGCTGGCGAACTCGAGGCGTTCCTGGGCGCCGCCGGTGTGTTGCGGGTCGCGGAGGATATAGATTTTGCCGGCGCCGGAATCGGAGAGGAAGATATCTCCATTGGGCGCGGTGATGAGGAAGCGCGGCTCGTTGAAGCCGGTGGCGAAGACGTTGACCTTGAAGCCGGCGGGGACCGTGGGGAGAAATCCGGCGGGAGGTTTGAGGGGATTCGGGGCGTTGCCCACGGACTTGGAAGAGAAGGGCTCGGGGAGGGCGGGGGATTTGCCGTTGGTGATTTGGGCGGCGGCGTGGTGAGGAGCCAGTAGCGCGAGTGCGGCTACGAGTGGTGCGGCGATGCGGAAGAATCTCGGAAAATTCATGATCGTCCTCATTTCAGCGCGGGCTCTATGAGTGCGGGCCNNTGCGCGACGCTGGGCTGGATACTAAGATGTGCGGGAGCGAAAAAGCGTTCCATGGGAGTCTGCATCCCCATGGAACCATCGGGGAAGCGGTTGAGCGCATCTAATTCGTCCGGCGGTCGTTAGCGGTACGTATAGCGAGTTGTAGCCAGGAAGAGGCGAGAACATGCCCACCCCACACGTTGGACGGACGATCGCGGGAATAGTGATTGTGGCGCTGCTTGGTTGGACGGCGCTGCGGTCGCTTGGAGCGCGGCAGCCGGCGGCGCCGAATTCCGCGATGCCGAAGCCTGCGGTGGATGAGCCGATGGCGAAGGGGAAGTCGCAGGAGACGGCGGTGTTTGCCGGGGGATGCTTTTGGGGCGTGCAGGGAGTGTTTGAACATACCAAGGGCGTGATCGCGGCGACGTCGGGGTATTCGGGCGGATTCGTGAAGTCGCCGAGCTACGAGACGGTGAGCATGGGCGTGAGCGGGCATGCGGAATCGGTGAGCGTGGTGTTCGACCCATCGCAGATTACGTATGGGCAATTGCTGATGATTTATTTTTCCGTGGTGCATGACCCTACGCAACTGAACCGGCAGGGGCCGGATACGGGGACGCAGTACCGGTCATCGATTTTTTATACTTCGGATGAGCAGAAGCGGGTTGCGGAGGCGTATGCGGGGCAGCTGACGGCGGCGAAGATTTATGACCGGCCGATTGTGACGAAGATTGTGCGGTTTGAGGCGTTTTATCCGGCGGAGGAGTATCACCAGGATTATTTGAAGCGGCATCCGGATGATCCGTATATCGCGTTTAATGATTTGCCGAAGGTGCGGGCGTTGCAGCGGGAGTTTCCCGAGCTGTATCGGGAGTATTGAGTTGCCCGGTAAGGCCTTGACGGCTGCGGGCGCCACAAAAAAGGCAAGATGACACTCTGAAGGGCGCCCTACAACGGCGAAGAAAAAGCAGATTCCTCGGGCATAGGCGGCCCTCGGAATGACAGATTGGTTGACGAGGCACCCGCCTTATCACTTTGGGTACACAATCGGGACCAGGTGGGTTAGCCACGGTAAAGTGATTGCAGGGCCATCCGCGCAAATCCTAATTTGCCCGAGGAGTTTACCGTGAGAAAGATCGTTCCGTTTATGGTGGCGTTCGTGTGCCTGAGTGGGGCGGCGTTCGCGCAGGACAGCAAGAGTCACAAGGCCACCAAGCCGTTGGTGGTGGATATTCGCAACGCGCAAGATGAGAGCGTGGGGACGGCGACGCTGAGCAGCGATCCGGGGGGCGTACGGATTAAGCTGGATATCAAGAATTTGCCGCCGGGGCAGCATTCCATGCACATTCACCAGGTGGCGAAATGCGAGGCGCCGGATTTCAAAAGCGCGGGGCCGCACTTTAACGCGGCGGGGCACACGGGGCAGGGGTCGATGTCCGGGGACATTCCGAATTTTTTTCTGATTGTGGGGAACGACCGCACGGCACACGTGACGGTGGTGGCACCGAACGTGACCATGGGGAAGGGCGACAATTCGTTGTTTACGAATGGCGGGACGGCGCTGGTGATTCATGCGTCGGAGGGCGGAGCGCCGGGGACGCCGGCGCGGATCGCTTGCGGGGTGATTGCCACGCCTGAATCGGCGTCCGATTACTGACCGGCAAGGATAATCATTTCGGGCTGCGATTGCGGGATCATCCGGTGGGGCGGATGATCCCGTTTGTTTTTAGCAGGTCCGCGAGGCGCGTGACGAAGGCAAATTCGGCGGGGTGCATTTTTTTGGCGGCGGCGGGGACGGTGAAGAAGGCGGCGCGGTCGATTTCCGGGAATTCGCGGAGCTTGCCGGATCTGGGCGGCCATTCGAGTTGGAAGGTGTTGCTGCGGATGGTGGAGGGATTGGCGTCGCCCGCGAAGGCCCAGGCGACGACGCGTTTGCCGCTTTTGTGCTGGACGCTGCCGAGTGGGAGGTAGGGAGGTTGGGGCGCGAGGCCAGTTTCTTCGCGAAACTCGCGCTGCGCGGCGGCGAATTCGGCTTCGCCGGGTTCAACGCCGCCTTTCGGGAGGAACCAGGCGCCGGCGTCTTGGCGGGACCAAAAGGGTCCGCCGAGATGGACGAGGAGGACTTCGAGAGTGCCTTGGTGCACGCGATACAGCAAGAGGCCAGCGCTGATTTTGGGCGGCTGGCGGCCGGAGAGGCTGTCGGTCATCGTGGGGGTAGTTGGCCTGTGGCCCGTTGAAACAAAGCTTACGCGGAGGTGGCGTGCGCGGGCAAGTGGGATTGGCAGCCGTTGCTTGAGGCGGGTCAGGGCTATTCGCCGAAGGCGAGCTGGTTGGCGTTAAGCAGGCGGGTTAGATCCGTGGCGAACTGGTCGGCGGTGTGTCTGAGGGAATCTTCGGAGGGTTCCTGGGCGAGTTCGTAACGGGAGATGGGAGCGTAGGCGCTGACGGCGATTAATGGGCCGAGAGTGCCGCTCGTGGAGGGGCTCACCACCTGATAGAGGGTCTGCTGCGGCTTGGCGAGGTTGCCGACGCCGACGAAGAGCAACATGCTGGGGTCGGTGGGGGTGCCACCGTAGACGGCTCGGCGTATCCCGGCGTCCGGATCTACCTGAGCGAAGACGCCGCGGATGACCACGCCGCTATCGGGCGCGGAGGCGGAATTGCGCAGGCGCTTTACGGAGTAGCCGGCGTGTTCGAGGGATTTGACGAAGGTGGTGGCGGTGAGGTCGACGAATTTCGCGGTGCGCACGCGGGGATCGTCGGAGTCGGCGTCGGGTTTTTTGCTGGCTGCCGTGCTGGCGCTGGGGCCGGGTGTCGCGGTGTTCGGAGCTGTTGGGGTAGCGGGTGCGGCGTTGTTGGCGGCGGCGTTCGTTGCCGCAGGGTTTGACGCTGTGGCGGTCGCTACTATGGCGGGACTTCCCGCGGGGATGGGAACAGGGGGATTTGCGGATGCGTCGGAGCCGGTGGTGCTGGCGGCATCGGTTGGGGAGGGATTATTCGTTCCGCCGAGATTGCTTGCGTCGGCGGGTGTTGCATCGGGCTTTGGAGCATCTGGACGACCGTCTGGAGAAGGGGCCGGGCTAGTGGTGGATGCGTTGGTCGCGGTGGGAGCGGGTGTGGCGGCGCTTGCGGGAGTCGTGGTATTTGAAGCTGGAGCTGAATTTGCGGGAGCGGGCGGGTTGGGGGAGGATACCGCGCGGCTGGCCGCAGGCCGCGAGGGAGCTGTGGTTGCGGCAAGGTCAAAATCCGCGACGTAAATGGTGATGGACTTGTTGGGGAAGACGTTGCCGGAGGTCTGCGCAAAGGCCGGCGCGGTGTAGAAAAGGGCAGCGGCGAAAATCAGGCGCGGAACGGCGCACGCAACCGCAGTAGCAAAATTCATGGCGGGCCTCATTGGCGAAAGATAACGCGGCTGGAGCGCAGTATAGGATGGCACAGTTTTATCCTCGGGTCCGCGCGCAAGCGACATGAGTTTCCCAGCGACAACGTTTCGTGGGTGACGTGTCCGGCGATACCGTTGCGGTGGCGAAGTGCGGGCATGGTTGTTAGACAAGCAGTGCGCCGGATTGGGTGCATGCTGGTTATGACTTGCGGTGACATTTCAGTACGGCGCTGGGCTGGGGCGTTTCGTGCGGGCGGTGGTGTTTGTTTTCGGCGCCGTCTTAGGCGGCGACTTTTTCGTGGCGCTCTTCTTCGTGGCGTACTTCTTGGTGTTCTTCAGGGCGGTTTTCGTTTTTACGGCGCCCACGCTTACTGCAGATCCTGACGCGAGAGCCTGTTGCGTCTTGCGGGGCATTTTGGCGACGACCAGAGCGTAGGATTCGCGCAGTAAGGCCGCGAGTTCGTCGGCGCGGAGGGCTTCGCGGGTCTGCAGGGCGATGTAACTGGCGCGGGCCATATAGGGTGCGGGGATAATGTCCGGGCGCTCGGTCAACTCGTAGAATCTTTCCGGGGTTACCTTGAAGGCCAGCCAGACCTTGGCGGGCTCGAGGGCCAGGTGGGCGAAGATTTTTCCCGCGACTTTAAAGGTGAGGTCGGTGCCCCAGATGACGTGCTCTGTGGCGTGCGGCAAAGCCAGACAGCGTTCGCGGACCCACTCGGGATGCATAGGCGGAGTCTAGACGCGCGTTTTGCGGCAGGCAAGGGTTGGGCGAAGAGTTTTTTATGGATAAATTTATGGATAAAAAGGTGGCGAGTGAAGCACCGACCAGTACAAATCTAAGCCCATGACAGGCCTACTTCGCTGCGTCATAAACGGGAAGGCGCGCATCCAACGACAGGCACATGAGGAAACGTTACAGCGTCACAAACGGAGGCTGAGATGGCGGGACACGACGAGGGCACGAAGATTGTTCTGCAAGTGGGAGCGGAATTTCGCGTGCGCAACAACGGGGACATGATTATGGGTAATCCGGAGATCGAGCTGGCGAACGAGGACCGCGCAGCCGACGCGGTGCTGCTGTACCGCTTTGACGGGCAGGCCGGCGAACACATCTTTCGGCTGCTGGATCCGGTGGCGAATCACGCGCACATGAAGGTACACAAGCGCGGGGATTGAGCGACTTTTTCGAGGATCATTTCCGCAAAGCTTTGCCCCGCCATGCCAACGCTTTGGTGGCATCGCGGCATCCAACGGGGACGGGTCGGCAGCATCGTCCGCACCCGCGGGCGTCGGCACCCTTGGGTCCGCAAAGCCGCGCGACAAAGGCGCGCAAGCGCGGTCAATGCGCCGCGAAAATCCGGTTGAACAATTGGAGAAATGCGCGGCGATTGGCTTTTGACCACGTATCTGGCGCATGGGATACTTGTTGTTTCGGGGCACCTATGACTTTACGACGAGTGGCACTGACGATTCTGCTGGCGGCTGGTAGCGCCGGCTCCTGCCCATGCGCGCAAGCGCCGGCAACGCCGCAAACGTCTCCGGCGCCCCGACCAAGCGCAACCGCCGCACCGGCGGCAAATTCCGGCAGCCCCACGGACAACGCCGGGCGTGCGGACGCTTACTACTACTTCACCATTGGCCACATCTTTGAGCAGCAATATGAGGCCACCAGCCGGGCGGAATACGCCACGCAGTCCATCGACGCGTACAAGAAGGCGTATGCGCTGGACCCCAAATCGCCGGAGATCGGCGAGCGGCTAGCGGAAATGTATTGGAAGGCGCAGCGCATCCACGACGCGGTGGAAGAAGCGAATGAAATTTTGAAGCGCGACCCGACGAACCTGGCGCCGCGGCGGCTGCTCGGACGAATTTATTTGCGCAGCCTGGGCGATTTCAGCAGCGGGAGCGGCAAATCGGACACGGTGGCGAAGGCCATCGAGCAATATAAGGAGATTTATCGCGCCGATCCGCAGGATATGGAGTCGGCGTTGTGGCTGGCGCGGCTGTATCGTTTGCGGAACGATCAGGATCAAGCAGAAACGGTGCTGCGCGGGATTTTGAAAACCGACGGAGAAAATGAAGCGGCCGTCGAGCAACTGACGCAGCTCTTGCTGGACCAGGGCAAGAACGCGGAAGCCGTGGCGCTGCTGGAGAACGTGACCGCGCACGGAGATTCGCCGGCNNTGGACCTGGACCCCGCGGAATTGAGCCACCAGCGCGGGCTGGGGCAGACGCTGCTGGCGGAAGAAAAATATTCGGAAGCGCTGACGGTGTACGAAAAGCTGGCGGACGTGATGCCCGACGACGCCGACGTGTATTTACGCATCGCGCAGATTTACCGCGAGCTGCACCAGATGGACAAGGCGGAAGACAACCTGGTGAAGGCGCGGCAGTATGCGCCGGGCAGCCTGGAAGTGATGTACAACGAGGCGATGCTGTATCAGGCGCAGGGGCGATTTGAGGATGCGATTCGCGTGTTGTCCGACGCCGTGACGGGCATCAAGGGGCAGTCCAGCGTGATGCCGACGCGGCGGCGCTCGCTGGCGATTTTGTACCAGCAATTGGGCCAGCTGTATCGCGATACGCAGAATTATCAGGCGGCGATTTTTACGTACGACGAGCTAGGACACCTTGGCGAAGAGGAAGACCGGCGGGCGCGCATGCTGGTGATGGATACTTATCGCGCGGCCAAAGATTTGCCGAAAGCGCTGGCCAACGGGCAAGAGGCGGTGGCGAAGTATCCGAACGATCCCGCAATTCGCGCAAGCGACGCGTTGCTGCTGGGCGAGAATGGGCAAACGGACGAAGCGGTGAAAATGCTGCGCGCGCAACTGCACGGGACGGCCGCGGACCGCGAGACGTATCTGAACATCGCGCAGGTTTACGAGCGTGGGAAGCGCTACCACGAAGCCGAGGAGACGCTGAAGCTGGCGGAGGCTGTGCCGGGTACGGCGCGCGACAATGAGTTGGTATGGTTCCTGCTGGGCGCGGTTTTTGAGAAGCAGAAATTCTACGATCGGGCCGAGGTGCAGTTCAAAAAAGTGCTGGACGTGAACCCGCACGACGCGGAAGCGCTGAACTACTACGGCTACATGCTGGGCGATTTGGGCATCCGACTGGACGAGGCGGAGGCGCTGGTGAAGCGGGCCTTAAGCGACGAGCCGTACAACGGCGCGTATCTGGACAGCCTGGGCTGGATCTATTTCAAGGAAAACAAGCTGGGCGACGCGGAAACCACATTGCGCATGGCTGCAGAGCGTGAGAGCCACGACGCTACCATTCATTCGCACCTTGGCGATTTGTATGCCAAGACCGGGCGGGGCGAGAAAGCCGCCGGCGAGTACGAGAAGTCGCTCGCGGAATGGCATCACGTGCTGCCCGCCGACGTGGAGAACGACAAGATTGTGGAAGTGGAGAAGAAGCTCTCGCAATCGCGGCACCGCGTGGCGCAGCAGACCAGCGGGGCTGGAGCGCCGGACGAAAAGCCGTAAGGTTCCGATCTGCCGCAAATCGACGCGCGGCCAAATTCCCTATGACTGAAGTGCGCATTCCCGCGTTTGCGAAAATCAACGTGCGCCTGGAGGTGCTCGGAAAGCGGCCGGACGGTTTTCACGAGCTGCGCACGGTGTTCCAAAGCATCTCGTTGCACGACGATTTGGTGCTGCGGAACGTGCGAGGCAGCGATATTTCGTTGCGCGTCGAGGGCAACGATGCGCTGTCCGGAGAAGCGGTCGAGAAAAATCTGGTGTATCGCGCGGTGGATCTGCTGCGACGCGAAGTGTGGTCCCGTGGGGCTAAGAAATTGGCGGGCGTGGAGATCATGCTGCGCAAAAAGATTCCCGCGGGGCGGGGGCTGGGCGGAGGTTCGAGCGATGCCGCCGCGGCGTTGCTGGGGTATTTGCGGCTGACGGGCAAAAAATTGCCGCCGGAGCGTCTAAGCGAGCTGGCGGCTTCGCTGGGCGCGGATGTGCCGTTCTTTTTGCAAGGCGGACGGGCGCTGGGCATTGGCAAAGGCGACGAAATTTATCCTTTGGCGGATGCGGCGAAGCAATACTTGCTGGTGGTTTCACCGCGCGATATTCACGTGCCCACGCCGGAGGCCTATCGCTGGCTCGAAGCGCCGCCGCTGTACGGGGGGTTTTCGCCGCTTGGGCACCGCGGCGATGCGTTGACAGGAGGCAATAAATCTTCTAATATTTGGAGGTTCTGTGCTCTCTGTTGGAGCGCGCAGGGGATGGGCTTGGCGAATGACTTTGCCGGGCCGGTCTTCCGGCGGTACCCGCGATTGCAGCAAATGGCGCGGGTTTTGCTTCAAAACGGAGCTGCAGAAGCCTCGCTGGCGGGTAGCGGTTCGGCGGTGTTTGGAGTTTTCCCGAGCCCAGCGACGGCGCGCCGAGCCGCTGTTAGGTTTCCGCACGATCAGACCTTCGTTTGCGAGACGATTTCGCGCGACAGGTATCTCCGCGCTGTTTCCGGCGCGCGTGTCAGGTAAGCCGCAGCGTCTTCCGTAGTAGAACCTTTCGTTGCCAGGGGCAGCGTGGTTTCTTCTCGCGTGTCGTAGTTCGTCAACCGCATAAGCACTTGGGCCCAGGCACTTGGCCCCTGAAGGAATGCGCAGCCGTGATGCAGGCTGCGTGGGAGAGCGCGCGTCTTGAACGACGACCGGTTCAAAATTTTTACAGGCACCGCCAATCCGGTATTGGCGGCGAGTATTTGCAAGCATCTGGATGTCGCCATTGGGCAGGCGAAATTGGGCCGGTTCAGCGATGGCGAGATTCATTTTCAGATTTTGGAGAATGTGCGGGGCGCGGATGTGTTCGTGGTGCAGCCTTGCCATTATCCGGTGGACAACCACCTGCTGGAGTTGTTGCTGATGATCGACGCGTTCAAGCGCGCGTCGGCTTGGCGCATCACCGCGGTGCTGCCGTATTACTGCTACGCGCGGCAGGATCGCAAGGATAAGCCGCGAGTGCCGATATCCGCGAAGCTGGTGGCGGATCTGCTGGAAACGGCGGGGGCCAGCCGGGCGCTGACTTTGGATTTGCACGCGCCGCAGATTCAGGGATATTTCGACGTGCCGGTGGATCACCTATTCGCTTCACCGGTGCTGGTGGAATATTTCCGGCACAAGGATTTGCCGAACCTGACGGTGGTTTCGCCGGATGCCGGGGGCGTGGAGCGGGCGAGATTTTTCGCGAAGAAACTGGGCGCGCCGCTGGCCATCGTGGACAAGCGGCGGGTGGACATCGACGTGAGCGAAGTGATGAACCTGATCGGCGATGTGCGCGGACGCAGCGCGCTGATCGTGGACGACATTATCGATACCGCGGGGACGCTGGTGAAAACCGCGGAGGCGTTGCTCAACGAGGGCGCGACGCAGGTGTTTGCGGCTTGCACGCACGCGGTGCTATCGGGCCCGGCCGTCGAGCGGATTGCGAAGTCCGCGATTCGCGAGGTGGTAGCGACGGACTCCGTGCCGTTGAGCGAAGCGGGGAAGAAGATGGGCAAGATTACCGTGCTGAGCGTGGCGGAATTGCTGGCGCGGGGGATTCGCTCGATTCACGAAGAAACCTCGATCAGCGAGCTATTTATTTAAGTTTTGCGATGCAGGTTTTTACTACGGAAGGAAACTGGTTATGGCTCAAGCAGAAAAAGTTGTAGTGGAAGGCGCGCCGCGCGAATCGCGGGGCAAAAATGAGGCGCGGCGTCTGCGCGCCACCGGGAAATTGCCCGCCACGCTGTACGGCGGCAAAGGCGAAGCGATCTCGCTGGCGGTGAACGCCAAGCAAGTGGGGGCCATCCTGCGGTCGGAATCGGGGCACAACACGCTGTTTCAGGTGGACCTGGGCGGGAAGCATGAGCCGGCGATTCTGAAGGATTGGCAAGTGGACCCGGTTAGCGGGCGCCTGCTGCACGTGGACCTGCTGCGCATTGCCATGGACGTGCGCATGCGCGTCAAGGTTCCGGTGCACACCTTTGGCGAGCCCAAGGGCGTCAAGGTGGAAGGCGGGGTGTTTGAAGTGGTCACGCGCGAAGTGGAAGTCGAATGCTTGCCCGCGGATATTCCGACGGAGTTCCGCGCGGATGTCAGCGGCCTGGCGCTGAACGACGCATTGCGCGCGCAGGATTTGCCGCTGGACAAGGAAAAAATAAAGTTGTTGACCGAACCCGAGCGCGTGCTGGCGCACGTGGTGGCGCTGCGCGTCGAGGAAGAGAAGCCCGCCGACGCGGTGGCCGCAGCGACGACGCCCGCGGAGCCCGAAGTCATCAAGAAGGGCAAGAAGGACGAGGAAGGCGAAGAAGGCGCGGAGGCGGGCGGCAAGGCAGAAAAAGGCGCCGACAAGGGCGACAAGAAGAAATAAGCCGGAGGGCGCGGTTCGCCGCCGCCCGCCGCAACGTTTATGCGCCTCATCGTCGGACTTGGGAACCCGGACCCGGAGTATCAGTGGACGCCGCACAATCTGGGTTTTATGGCGGTGGACGAACTGGCGAACCGCGGCGGGATCCGCGTTTCGCGGCCGGAAGCCAAGGCGCTGGTGGGCCGGGGCAAGCTGGGCGGAGAAGAAATACTTCTCGCCAAGCCGCAGACGTACATGAATCTGAGCGGCATCTCCGTGAAGGAGCTGTTGGCCAAGTACGAGCTGCAGCCGGCGGATGTGCTGGTGATGTTCGACGAGCGCGATCTGCCGTGGGGCATGATTCGCATCGGGGAACGCGGCAACCCGGGGACGCACAACGGCGCGAAGTCCGTGACCAGCAGCATCGGGCGAGATTTCCCGCGCTTGCGGCTGGGTTGCGGGCCGGATCACCCGGTGCACGATTTGGCCGCTTATGTGTTGCGGCCGATGAAGAAGGCGGAGCTGGAAGTCGCGGGCGAGATGGTGGGGCAGGCGGGCGACGCGGTGGAGTTGATACTGCAAATGGGATTTGGCGCGGCGATGAATAAGTACAACCGGCGCAAAGAGCCCGATGGCGGGACGGACGGGGCCGGGAAAGACGGCGAGTCGTAAAGCCGCGCTAGAGAGAAAAGTTTCCGGGCTTCGTGCCCGGCGAAAGACAGAGACGAGGTCACATGGAACAGGAACGATTGTACGATCTGATTTTTATCGCGCGCCCGGCCACACCGGAAGAAGACATCAAGAAGGTACTCAGCGGCATCGAGCACACGTGCGCGGAAAAAGGCGCCAAGATCGAAAAAACCGAGCACTGGGGCACGCGGCGGCTGGCCTACAAGGTGGCCAAGCACCGCGAAGGCATCTACGTCTACCAGCAGATTCGTACTTCACATGGCGAATTGATGGCGGAGCTGGAGCGCCGGCTGCGCGTGCAGGACGTGGTGATCAAGTATCTGACGATTCGGCTGGATGAAGATTTGAAGCTGCAGAAGAAACTTGGCGACCGCCGCGAGAAGCGCGCCGCGCGTCGTCCGCGCCGCACGCCTTCGGCGGCCCCTGCCAGTGGCGGGGATCATGGGCCGCGGCATTCGGAGCGTCCGGAGCGTCCGGAACGCGCACCGGAACGTCACACAGAAAACGTGGCGTAGGTATTTTAGCGCGCGGCAGAACAAGTTCAGTATTGGACGCGGCGCGATTTAGGAAACGGGCGCGGCGGCCGGCAGGAAATGGAAAGGGTGGAAGGGTATGGCAGACGAAATCAAGCAAGCAGCAGCGCCGAGCGCGGCCCCGCAAACTGGCGGGCACACGGGCGGTGGCGGTCACAGCGGCGGTGGTGGGCATAGTGGTCCGCGGCGTGAAGGCGGTCCGGGCGGTGGTCACGGTGGACCGCGTCGCGATGCGGGTCCAGGCGGACCTGGCGGCGGACCCGGCGGTCCGCGCCGCGGCAAGCGCCAGTATTTCCGCAAAAAGAAAGTTTGCAAGTTTTGCGTCGAGAAGATGGATCTTATCGACTACAAGCGCGCGGACATCCTTTCGCAGTTCGTGCAGGAGCGCGGCAAGATACTGCCTCGCCGCATGACGGGTGTGTGCTCGCGGCATCAGCGATGGCTGGGCGTGGCCATCAAGCGGGCGCGCAACATTGCGTTGCTGCCGTTTGCCGGCAGCGCCAGCGGCACGCAACAGCCGCGCGCCGTCGTGGCCGGAGCCCCAGCTGGAGCTGCGGCTGGCGGCGATGTGCACAAGACTCCCGAAGCTGGCAAGCCCGTGGAGGCTGCGGCTGCGAAACCCGTTGAAACCCCCAAGGCCGCGGAAGCCGTGGAAACGCCGCGCGTGGAAGCCTAAGGTAGAGGAACCGGAGAACAGCTATGGAAATCATTCTGCAGGAAGATATCGAAAAGCTGGGCCATCGCGGGGACATCGTGACCGTGAAGCCCGGGTACGCGCGCAATTTCTTGCTGCCGCGCAAAATGGCGATTGCCGCCACGACCGGCAACATGAAGGCGCTGGAGCGCATTCGCACGTCGCTGGCCAAGAAAACCGCCAACGAACTGGAGAGCGCGCAGAAACNNGCGCAAGGCTTCAAGGTGGACAAGCGGCAGATTCACATCGCCGAACCGATCAAGGCGCTGGGCGATTACACCGTGACCATCAAGGTGTTCCGCGACGTGCACGCCAGCATCAAGGTGCATGTGGAGAAAGAAAACATCGAGTAGTTCCGGGCCATCAACATTTACGGCAAAAAGGGACGCTGCAACCGGCGTCCCTTTTTTTGTTCGCGCACAAAATAATTTTGCAAGCGGAAAAAAGTTTTGCACTGGATTTTCTCAGCGATGCACAGGCACGCGCATTGACGCGGGAAAAACTTCGTCGCATACTGGGTCCACTGGAGCAGGGGAACACAATAGAACGTCAATCTGTAGTAAAATCAACCGTCGCTGTCGCGCGGCGCATTTCTATGTTATCTTAGCGAAGAAAAGGCGAAGAAACAAAAGCGACTCATGCCCGTCGACTCCACGCTCGAAAGACCCCTTCCCAGCAACCTCGAAGCCGAGCGTTCCGTTCTCGGCGCCATCATCCTCGATAACAACGCGCTTAACGCGGCGATTGAGAATTTGCGTCCGGAGGATTTTTTCCTGGATCAACACCGCCGCGTGTTTACGCACATGATCTCGCTCGGGGAGGCGCAGCAGGCCATCGATCTGGTGACGCTGACCGAAGAGCTGCACCGCCGCGGTGACCTGGAGGCCTCGGGCGGGGCGCCGTATCTCGCCTCGCTGGCGGACGGCATGCCGCGCGTTTCGAACGTGGAGCATTACGCGCGCATCGTCAAGGAAAAGGCGCTGCTGCGCAACCTCATCCACACTACGCACGCCATTCAGCAGACCGCGTTTGAAGGGGAGGATGGCGCCGACGCTATCCTGGACGGCGCGGAATCGCAAATCTTCGCGCTCGCGGAAGACCGGGTTAAAGCCGGGCTCATCCCGATCAAAGACATCGTCCGCGATAATTTCGAGCGCCTCGAGAAAATCTTCCGCGAAGGCAAAAGTATTACCGGCATCCCCACGGGATATGTCGAACTGGATAAGCTGACCTCCGGCTTGCAGCCTTCCGAGTTGCTGATTCTCGCGGCGCGCCCCTCGCAGGGGAAAACCGCGCTGGCGCTGAACCTGGCGGAAAATATCGCCATCCGCGCGGGTCGGCCGGTGGCCATCTTCAGCCTGGAAATGTCCAAGGAATCGCTGCTGCAACGCCTGGTGGCCTCCGTGGCGCAGATCGACGCGCACAAATTCCGTACCGGGCACCTGAGCCGTCAGGATTGGGGGCGCATGACGGAAGCGCTGGGGGCCATTTCCTCCGCGCCGGTGTGGATCGACGACGCCGGCAGCGCCAGCGTGCTGGAGATCGGCGCCAAAGCGCGGCGTTTGAAGCGCGACA
>PMOV01000243.1:15460-24135 GCA_003161195.1 Acidobacteriota bacterium
ATGTTTATCTACCGGCCAAACTTTTTTAAAGAGGGCGCCACACCGGAAGAGCGGGAAGAAACAGAATTGCGCATTGCCAAGCAGCGCAATGGGCCGACGGAGAATGTCAGGTTCGTGTTCCGCAGCCGGCTGACGCGCTTTGAGGAAGCCGCCCCGGACGCGTTCTCCCGCTTCTCTCCCGACGAGTAGTCGTGCCTGCTACAATAGTGTGGCTTGCGTCGCCTGCGGCACAGCCGTGTGTGTCGTCAAGCACACGATCTGTGTTGGGCTCGCCACCCCTGGGGCGTGCGTCTCTCCCAACGAAAACACTTCTTCGTAAACCGCTGCGCGGCCTGGCTTTATATCTCGCCAAACTCGTCACGGGAAATCGCCGCCAGGGCCGTTTGGTACAGCGCGTGCTTCGTTTTCGGCTGTTGCCTTTCACGCGGCGGCGAATGTGGCAATCGTGAGGGATGCCGTGAATGTCGTAAACTAAATTTTCGCTTCGCCGGCGGCGCAAATTCACGCGCGGCAGGCGACGGCCAGAAACACACACGCATGCCCAACAAAAAATCTTCAGCGCGAAAGACGATCACGAAGACACGCAGGGCGCGCCAAAGTGGCGCGCCCGTGGCCGGCGCAGGCCCCGCGCACCGCCGCCCCGTCTGGGCGGAAGTCGATCTGACCGCGCTGGCGAAAAATTTCCACGCGATTCGCGCGTATGTGAATCCGCCCGGCGAAGCTCGCAGAGAGCCGCGCAAAATTCTCTCCATCGTCAAGGGCAACGGTTATGGTCACGGCGGCCCGCAGGTCGCCAAAGCTCTCGAAAAAGCCGGTTCCGACTGGTTTGGGGTCACCTGCACGGAAGAAGGCGTCGCCGTCCGCGCAGCCGGCGTCCGCAAACCCATCCTAGTGCTCACCAGCTTCGTGCCCGGTGAAGAGCAGGCGTTGGTGGCGCACGAGCTCACCCCGGTAATCCACCGCTGCGAGCAACTTCAGGCGCTCAATTATGCCGCCGCCCGGCGCAAATCCAAGCAGCCGTTTGCCTTCCACTTGAAAATCGATACGGGCATGAATCGCCTGGGCATAGCCGCGGAAGACGTCGAGTGCTTCGCCCGCCAGCTCGCCAAATGTAAAAATCTCCGCCTCGGCGGCATCATGACGCACTTTGCCTCGAGCGAAGTCTTCAACGACACCGTTGCAGGCCGCCAGACCCGCGAGCAGGAGCAGCGCTTCCACGAGGCCGTGGGGCGCGTGCGCGCGCTCGGCGTTCCGACCGGCATCGTCCATCTGGCAAACAGCGCCGCCATCGCCTCACGCCCGGAGACTTGGGCTGACATGGTGCGTCCGGGCGCCATCCTGTACGGTTACCACCCGGGCTACGATCCGATGTCCCGCCGCGCCGAAATGGAAGCCCGGCTGCCGCTAAGGCCGGTGATGAGCCTGCGCTCGCGCATCATCAGCCTGCGCGATGTCCCCGCCAGCGTGGGCGTAGGCTACGACGCCGCGTTCGAAACCACGCGCCCCTCGCGCATAGCCGTCCTGGCCGCCGGTTACGGCGACGGCATTCACCGTTCGCTCGGCAATCACGGCTACGTTTTGCTTCGCGGCAAGCTCGCGCCCATCGTAGGCATTGTTTCCATGGACGTGACCATGCTGGACGTCACGGACGTCCCCGGCGCCGCCATCGGCGACATCGCCACCATCTATGGCGTGTGGGGCTACGGCGTCGCGGACGAGCAAATCCTGCCCGCCAGCCAGGTCGCCCGCAGCATCGGCACGGTAACCTCCGACTTGCTGTGCGCCGTTTCGCAGCGCGTCCCAAGAATCTACCTTTCCGCACGGACCTGATTTTCACGTAATTTTTCCGACGCTTGCTGACCCCTTTTTCAGGGCCGGGTTTCGTGCACTGTTGGCAAGCATGGCGTTAGCTGCTACGTTTATGAGAGGATGTTCACAGTTGGTTCTTCCGGCCTACCCCACGGGCCAAGGAACCATCGTCCGGCTCACGAAATAACGATTTTGCAGAGTTTGTTTGCTCGACTGTGAGGTCGTATGCGCCACACCCTTCCCGAATTGGCTTCGGACGCGGCGTCTTTGTCGGGTTCGTTTCCAGCGCCAGCTTCCGTCTTGCCCCCAGGTCAGTCGCAGAGTGACCCGCAGTCGATGCTGGGCGTGCGACACGGCGCGGCTTTTTGGGCCATCCGCGCATTTCTAGCCGTGGCCGCCTCCGGATTGTGTTATGGCTTGCCGCCTTTCGGTTTGCCTCGCCTGCCGGCAGCGGTTGCAGGCTTCCTTTTTGGGGTACTCGTGGTGCTGCTCGAGAATCTCCTGTTGCGCCGTGCGCAAGAGAAGGTTCTTGGCGGAGCCATTGGCGCGGGCGCAGGTATTCTGGTGGCGCTGCTGACCGCGCTGCTCATTTCCCGTACTTCGCTGATCGATTCCACGCGGTCTTCTCTGGATTTTCTGGCACTTTTCTCTTTCGCGTACCTCGGGCTGATGGTGGGCTGGACGTTTGGCGCACCGCACGTGGCGGCGCTGGCCGCGGCCGCGTCTGCCGAATCGGCCGCCGCCGCCAAACTGCCTGCCGCAACCGAGCCGTTGCGCCCGCCCTTGAAACTGCTGGACACCAGCGTGCTAATCGACGGCCGCATCGCGGACATCTGCGAGGCGCACTTCATGGACGGCCTTCTGGGCGTGCCCCAGTTCGTGCTGCGCGAACTGCAGATGGTGGCGGATTCCGGCGACCCGTTGAAGCGCCAGCGGGGCCGCCGCGGCATGGAAATTCTGCAGCGCATGCAGAAGATGAAGCACGTGGTGGTGCACATTCTGGAAGATGATGCCGCCCAAGAGGGGGAAGTCGACGACAAGCTCATCGAACTGGCCCGGCGCACCGGCGGCAAAATCGTCACCAACGATTTTAATCTCAACAAGGTCGCGTCGCTGCAAGGCATTGCCATTCTCAATGTGAATCTGCTGGCCAACGCCATGAAGCCCGCGGTTTTACCCGGCGAACCGATGCGCGTGCTGATCCTGCGCGAAGGCAAGGAACCGAATCAGGGGGTGGCGTATCTCGACGACGGCACCATGGTGGTGGTGGACGGCGCGCGGCGCATGATCCATCGCAGCATCGACGTGATCGTCACCTCCGTGCACCAGACCACCGCCGGCAAAATGATCTTTGGGCGCATGGACGAGCGCTGCGCGGCAAGCGCGACGCCAGCCGCCGCGCCCCCGGTCGCTGCCGTCAAGCAAGCTGCGGCCGTGGCTGGCACCGGGCCGAACGTTGGTCGCGTCACAACGCCGCTGCAGCCCGCATCCGATAGGTCCGGCAGCACCGGCGGACGTCCTGGGCAGCCCGCCAGTTCCGCAACTTCGGCCCCGGCTCCAGGCGTACCAGATCCGGACGGCACGTAAGCGGATGCAGCCCCCGCGATATTGTTTCCGCCTCTAAATTAAGTAAATGCATCACTGGCGCTCGTCGTATAGTACAAAGTAGACCGTACAACGCGAATTCGCCGAGCCATGCAACTTCTTCGCGCCCGCAACCAGAATCCATCACCGACTCCGCAATGCTTTGTACCAACGTTTGTACCAATGTATGCGCAATTCGCGATTAGCCGGCGCAGGCTTTCCGTGTTGCTGTTAACACTGGGGCTGGCGTGCGGCGTGCGCTTGCAGGCGCAAACGCTGGCGGCGTCGCCGCTGGCTCCTGTGGTGACCAAAGTCGAGCCGCCGAGCTGGTGGGTCGGCATCACGCCGGAACTGCAACTGCTCGTCTACGGGCATCGCTTGCAGGCCACACACGTCGCGTGCAATATGTCCGCGTTGCACGTTTCGCGGACCCAGGCTACCGCCGGCGGCGACTACCTCTTCGTGTGGATCAAGGTGGCGCCGGATGTGCGCTCCGGCACCGCCGTGTGTCGCGTCACTACCGCGGAGGGAGAAACTTCGTTCGAGCTGCCGCTGGCGGCACGCGCTCCTACGCTGGGCAAGTTTCAGGGCCTTGCGCCGCAGGACGCGATTTATCTGATCATGCCGGATCGCTTTGCCGACGGCGACCCGACCAACGATGAGCCGAAGCCGCAGGCTAGGGGGGGAGCATCGGCATCAGATAGCGTAGGCAATCGTGCGGGCCATACGACTCCGACGTTCGATCGCAGCAAGCCGCGCGCCTATCACGGCGGAGATTTGCGCGGAATTCGCGAGCATCTCCCGTATTTGCAGGAACTCGGCGTGACCGCGTTGTGGCTTACGCCCATCGTGAAGAATGGCGCCGCGCAGGATTACCACGGCTACGGCGCCGTCGATCTGTACGCCGTCGATGCGCATCTTGGCACGCTGGACGATTACCGCGAACTGGTGGCGGCCGCGCATAAGCGCAAGATGAAAGTTTTTTTCGACATTGTGCCGAATCACGTCGGGCCGCTGCATCCGTGGGTGAAAAATCCGCCGCTGCCGGATTGGTTCCACGGAACCGCCGAGCATCACCTCAACACTGCGGCGTCGATTGATCCCTCGTTTTATGGCCAGCCCAGCAAAGCGCAGCGGAACAACGATCCCTTCGAGGCGCTAACCGACCCGCACGCGCCACCGGCGTTGACCCGCAGCCTTACGGAGGGTTGGTTCTTTGGGGTTTTGCCGGACATGAATACGGAAAATCCCATGGTGGCGCAATACCTGCTGCAAAACGCCATCTGGTGGACGGAAACCTCGGGGCTTGATGGCTTGCGCGTGGATACCTTCCCGTATGTAGCTCGCACGTTCTGGTCCGGTTGGAACGCCGGGCTGCACGGCGTCTATCCTTATCTGACGACCATCGGCGAGGTCTATCATCCCGATCCGGAAGTGACTTCTTTTTTTGTGGGTGGGCAGCGGCGCTGGGATGGCGTGGACTCGGGCTTGAGCACGGTGTTTGATTTTCCGCTGTGCTTTGCTGTGCGCGATATCGTGTCGGGCGATGCGCCCGTGGGCCGCATCGCGAATATTCTGCGGCAGGATGGGCTTTATCCGCACGCCGATAATCTCGTCACCTTTTTCACCAACCACGATATGCCCCGCCTCATCGCCGACGGTGACACGTCGCTGACAAAACTCAAGCTAGCCTATGGGCTAGTGCTCACGCTGCGCGGGATTCCGGAGATCTATTACGGCGACGAGATCGCCTTGCCCGGCGGCGGCGACCCGGATAACCGGCGCGATTTTCCCGGCGGCTGGATTGGCGATACGCAGAATGCGTTTGTGGCGTCCGGCCGCACGGCGAAACAACAGGAAATCTTTTCCTACACGCAGTCGCTGCTGCATCTGCGGCGCGAACACGTGGCCCTGCAGATTGGCCGCTTGTGGCATGTGTTCTCGGACGATTCCGCGTACGTGTTCTTGCGCGATGCGGAAGAGGAACATCTGTTGGTGGCGTTTAACCATGGCAGCACGCCGCGCACATTGCATATCCCGCGGGCGGATACGCCGCTCGCGCAATTCCCTGCGGCGACGCCGCTTTTCGGCGAAGGCACCGCCCACGTCACCAACGACGAACTGGAGCTAACACTGCCGCCGCAGTCCTTCACCATCTTCAACGTGTTCTAACAGGTGCCCGCAACCCGATAGTCCTGAAGCGGCGCGCTGCGGATTTTGTAGGGGCGTAGCGTCATGCTACGCCCCAGCTTGCCCGGGCGCACGGTGGGATCAATAGTCGATCTGGGCCTTCCAGGCATGGGCACTGCCCGGAACGATGAATGTGATGGCGTGGCGTCCGGCGTCGTAACGCGCGCTGCTGATTGCAGTTCCATCGACGGTCACTGCGCGTGGCGAGGAGGCCACGCCGTAGACGGTAACTTCCTCGGCCGTCCACCAAGGCTGAAACGAATTCGTCGCTACGATGCTGCTGATACTCAGGCCGCTTGAAGACGCTTGGCACGAGTAATTGATCCGCAGAAGGTCGCCGCGCTGATAGGCGAAGGTGTGGCCGTCGTCCTGATAAAGCGAGCCGCGACAATTTTCGCCAGGATAAACGCGCAGCTGTAATGGGCCGTTGGGCGTTTCCTGTGTACTTTGCACCAGCGGTTGCATAGGGATGATGGCGCCGGCGCGGACGTACAGCGGCAGTTGTTCCAGTCTTGGATTTAGGCGGATGGGCTTTGCGCTCGGGTGCTTTTCGCTTGTCCAGAAATCGAACCAGTCGCCGGGTGGTAAGTGCACGGTTTCGGCGTCAACCATTTCCGTGACCACAGGAGCCACCAGGATATCTGCGCCAAAGAGAAAATCGCGATTCTCGCCATAAAATTCAGGTTGCTGCGGGTATTCGAGGAATAACGGGCGCATCAATGGGATGCCTGTGCGCGAGGCTTCTTCGATCGCCGTGTAGAGATACGGCATCAGGCGATAGCGCTGCTCGATGTAGCGGCGGCGAATCGATTCCTGCTCCGGGCCGCTGACCCAGGGCTCCTGGTCCGCGGTTTCTTTGGCGGTGTGATCGCGATAGATGGGGTTGAAGGCGCCGACCTCAAACCAGCGCGTGAGTAAATCCGCGGGAGGCGAACCGGCAAAGCCGCCGATGTCGTCGCCGACGAGCGGGAAGCCCGAGATGCCCATGCTGAGCAGCATGGGCGTGCTCATGGTGAGGTGATTCCAGGTGCTGCTGTTGTCGCCAGTCCACGTGGCGGCGTAACGCTGCGCGCCGGAATAGGCGGCGCGCGTGAGCACGAAGGGTCGCTCGTCGGGGTGGAGTTTGCGCAAGCCGTCGTACGTGGCGCGCACGTTTTCCATGCCGAAGACGTTGTGAATGGCGCGATGGTCAAGGCTGGTGCCATCGTCGAGGCGATGGCGGACGGTGAGCGGCATGGTTTTGTCGGCCCGCTGGAAGACGCTGGGTTCGTTCATATCGTTCCAGAAGCCCGCGGCGCCCATGCCGACCAAGTCGTGATACAAGCCGCCCCACCAGTCGCGCACGCGCGTGAGCGTGAAATCGGGGAAGACGCTGTCGCCCGGCCACACGGGGCCGACGAAAACGCTGCCGTCGGCGTTTTTGACGAAGTCGTCGCCCTGCGTGCCGGAATCGTAGGGCGCGTAGCCGTGTCCGGGATCTTTCTTGATGTGCAGATCGGTGATGAGGACGGTGTGTACGCCTTGCGCGCGAAAGTCCGCGATCATTTGTTCGAAGTGCGGGAAATCATCGCGGTTTACGGTGAAAGGCGCATAGCCCTGCTGGTAGTCGATGTCGAAGTAAATCGCATCGAGCGGAATTTTCTTCGCGCGCATGGTCTGCACGATTTCGCGCGCGCGGGCTTCGGGGTAATAGCTGTAACGGCTTTGCTGGTAGCCTAGAGACCACAGCGGCGGAAGAGGCGAGCGTCCTACGAGCGCGGTGTAAGCGGAGACCACCTGTTTGGGAGTCGGGCCCGCGAAGAAGTAGTAGTTGAGTTCCCCTCCTTCCGCGCCGAAAGAGAAATAGTCCGGTGACTCCTTGCCGAAATCGAAGACGCTGCGCCAGGTGTTGTCGAAAAAGATGCCGTAGGCCCGGCCTTGGCGCAGGCCAATGAAGAACGGGATGGTTTTGTAGAGCGGGTCGCTCGATTCCTGCCAGCCGAATTCGTCGGTGTTCCACATGGTGAAGGAGCGGTTGCGACGGCTCATGGGGCCGGCTTTATCGCCCAGGCCGTAATAGTTTTCGTCGGCGGGCATGCGTTTCCAGATGTGGATGCGCTCTCCGTCGGCGGCCATGGGAAGCGTCGGCTCGTCAGCGGAGAGAAGATTTCCCTGCAGATCGTAGAAGCTGATGAGCAGAGGGGATTTCTGAATGGAGATAACTGTGTTGACCGAGGTGATGCGCACCGTGGATTGGTCTTCCGCGATGACCAGCGGCGGCGGTTGTGGTGGGGCGATTACCGCCCACGAAAAATCTTTGGGGAATTTGCCGTGCATGGCTGCGCGCACGCGGAAGACGCCTTGGCTTACGGCGGTGACGCGGACCTTGGCCGGGCCGGCAGTGAGTTCCACACCGTCGGGCAGTTTTTCTACGGTTTGCACGGCGCCAAGGTGTTGCCAGCCCTGAGCCTGAGCGCCTGCCGGTGTCACCAAGATTGACACCAACGTTCCGCAGGTGAGCAAAAGTGCGGAGCAGGGGCGTTGCCAGAGAGAACCGTGGTGCATGGCTTCACCTCACGAAAATCGCCCCATGTCGCGGGCCTTCGCTACGCCGCCAGCCAACACTATGCCGCGAGCCACTGCTCGAAGAATTCCGAGGCTTTGGCGCCTTCCACGCGGCGGCGAACGGCGTCCAGCACGCGGCAGCGGGCGGTTTCCGCGTGACCATAAAAACCCAGCCAATAGGGGATATGAAATACGGAAGGATCCCGTTGCATCTCGATTCTTGCGGCGCGCAATCGGAACAATCCTTGCTGGAAGATGATACGCAAGGCTTTCTCGCGAAGCAGTTCATCGGCACGTACCGCGGAAAGCGCGCCAGACAAAGCATTGCGCGTTTCGACCGCCAGCAACCGATCGGCGCCGGGAAGTTGCGGGAATTCGAACAGGTCTAGCGCGCCGGTCACCGCGTCCATCGCAAAATGGCGGGTCTTTCGGGCGTTCCCGAGGGTGTAGTGCACGCGATAGCCCCAATAGGGCACGTAAGCTTGCGCCATGCGCTGTAAGTCGCCGTTGCGCATTTTCCAGAGCCGCGTCGCAGCCCCGGACGAAAA
>PMOV01000243.1:24162-31233 GCA_003161195.1 Acidobacteriota bacterium
GCGAAGGTGAGCCCGGCGAGTTTCTTTCGGTCCGGCGCAGGGAAGACCATGCTCACCGCGATCAGCACCGCGGTGCAGACCACAAACATAAAAATGGCGTAGTGGAGAAAGTTCATATCCACGAGCCAGCGAATGGGGCGCGAAGTATAGTGCGCGGTTTTATCCAGCACTTCCATGATGAAGCGCACTGCCCCGAGCACGAAACCGACCAGCAACGAAGTAATCGCCCCTTCGCCGTTAATCCGGGTCCACAAAATCCCAAAAATAAAGCACACTGCAATCGGCGGACTAATGTACGCCTGCACGCTCTGCAGATAAATCCACAGTTGGTTGCTGAGCTTGTCGATGAACGGCACCCATAGCAGCCCAAGCAACACCATGCCCCCCGTGGCTACGCGGCCAAAGAGCACAAGCTGCGCCTCGCTCGCCGCTGGACGAATTTTCTTATAAAAATCCAGCGTAACCATCGTCGACGCGGAGTTGAACACGGAACTCATCGCCCCCATCAGCGCGGCCAGCAGCGCCGCGACCATCAGGCCCACCACGCCGGTAGGCAGCAGATTCACAATCAGCGAAGGAAACGCAGCGTTGGCGTTGGTAATCGCGCTATTCACTTTGGGAAAAAGTTCCGGGTATAGCGCGAAGGCGATCATCCCGGGAATCACCAGCAGAAAAACCGGCAAAATTTTTAGAAATCCCGCAAAAATCGTGCCAGCCTTCGCGTGTGCTTCATCTTTCGCGGAAAGCACGCGCTGCACGATCACCTGGTCGGTGCACCAATACCAGATGCCTAGAATCGGCGCACCGATAAACATTCCGGTCCAGGGAAACTCCCCGTCGGAGGCGGGCCGCACCATGTGAAAGTAGCTGTCCGGCAACGCGGCCCGCAGACCCGCGAAGCCACCAATTTTGTCCAGCCCAATAAAGGTAAGCGCCGTGGCGCCCAGCAGCAGGATGAGCGTCTGCACCAAATCCGTATAGATAACCGCGGCCAATCCCCCGGCCACCGTGTAAATCCCGGTGGCCACCAGCAGGATAATCGCCACGGTCCACTGATTGATCTTCATCACGTGCTGCAGCACGATCGCCGCGGCGTACAAGTGCACGGAAATCTTGGTAAAAATGTAGGCAATCACGGAGATCGCCGCCAGATAGGTGGCGCAATTGCGATTGAAGCGCCGCTCGAGAAACTCCGGCATGGTGAAGACGTTCGAACGCAGGTAAAACGGCACAAACACCCACCCCAGCAGCAGCAACATAATGCACGCGATCCACTCAAAATTGCCGCCCGCCAAACCCGACCCCGCGCCCGATGCCGCCAAGCCAATAAAATGCTCCGTAGAAATGTTCGAAACAAAAAGCGAAGCCCCGATGGCGAACCAGCCAATATTGCGGCCCGCCAGAAAATATTCTTCCGAGCTACGCCCCTTTTTTGCGAAGTATGCGCCGATACCAAAAATAATGATGAAGTAGACAACGATGATGGCGATGTCGAGCGGGGCCAGCACCCGGTCGGTCACCGCGATGGTCGATGCAAGCAGCATCAGGTCTCCTTGGCACCCGCCGCGCGCTGAGGGGGCGGCCCGGCGAAGTCTATACCAGAGTCCCCCGCAGCGGAAGCGCGCGTGCGCACTTTGACGAGACGAAATCAGTCGCCGCGGCTCAGTGGCAAGCTTTCGACCCGCGCCCCGAATCCCGCTACAATAAGGTGTAAGTGATGGTGCCACCGCGCGCACCTGTGCACTACGCCCCACACGGCGTTCGAACATTTCGCGAGGACCACATGATCAAGCTGCTTTGTTTCCTGATGTTTTTCGTCGCCGCCGCCACGTTGGCGGCGGACAAAAGCGTCTACGACTTCACACTGAAGGCCATCGACGGCCAGCCCGCGCCACTCGCGGCGTACAAGGGCAAAGTGGTGCTGCTGGTCAATGTGGCCAGCCGCTGCGGATTCACCCCGCAATACGCGGCACTCGAAGCGCTGTACGAAAAATACAAGGATCGCGGCCTGATCATTGTCGGCATTCCGGCGAACAATTTTGGCTCGCAGGAGCCCGGCTCGAACCAGGAGATCAAAACGTTCTGCACCACCAAATATCATGTGACGTTCCCGATGATGGCGAAAATCAGCGTGAAGGGCGGCGACGAGGCTCCGCTGTATCAGTATTTAACCGACAAGGTAGCGCATCCGGCGACGGGCGGCGAAATTCAGTGGAATTTCACAAAGTTTCTCGTCGGCCCCGACGGCCAGGTCGCGGCGCGATTTGAGCCGGATGTCACGCCCGATGCGCCGCAAGTCACCGCGGCGATCGACAAAGCGCTCAACGCCAACCGCCGATAACGCAGTCACCGTTACGCTGCGTTGTCGTGACCGCTGCGCTGCTCGCTTCGTTCTAAGTGCCTGCCTCGGAGGTAGAACAAATGTTCCGTTCCCATTCGCTCATCGCTCTGCCCGTTCTGCTGCTGCCTCTCTACGGCGCCGCGTCCGCGTTGCCCCAGACGGCGCAATATCCGCAGACGGAATCCGCGCAAAATTGTTCCATCGCAACGCCGGAGGCGGCGCCCGCCGTACAAAAGACCGAGAAGCCCAAGAGCTCTTGCCACTGAACAGAATGTCCATCCTTTCGCTGCAATCCGTCACCAAAGAATACGTGGGCGACGGCCAGCCTGTGCGCGCCTTGGACGGCGTAACGCTCGAAGTAAACGCCGGCGAATTCGTGGCTCTGGTGGGGCGCAGCGGCTGCGGCAAGTCCACGCTGCTAAATCTAGCGGGCGCCATGGATTTTCCCACCTCGGGCGCGGTGCTCCTCGATGGTGTAGCCACGAGCACGCTGGATGATGCGCGTCTGACGGTATTGCGCCGCGAAAAGGTAGGCTTCATTTTCCAGTCCTTCCAACTCCTCCACACCCTCACCGTTTTCGAGAATGTGGAGCTGCCCCTGTTGCTGGCGGGAAAATCCGGCGCACGCGCGGCGGCAGAAAACCGCCTGGCCACCGTAGAATTAACCGGCCTCGGCGATCGTCTTCCGCACCAACTTTCCGGTGGCCAGATGCAGCGCGTAGCCATCGCCCGCGCGTTGATTCATTCTCCGGCCGTGCTCCTCGCCGACGAGCCCACCGGCAACCTCGACTCCACCACCAGCGCCGTAATCCTCCAGCTTCTCCAGCGGCTCACGCGCGAAAAAAATACCGCCACCATCATGGCCACGCACAGCCTGGAAGCTGCGGCTCTCGCGGACGCCGTCGTGCGCCTGCGCGACGGCAAAGTCGAAGAAATCATCCGCCGCTAAAACGAAAATGCCCCGCTTCCTCCTTTTTTATCGTTTGCTGGTACGCCCGCTGCTTCGCGAACCGCTGCGCACCGCGCTCACCGTTTTGGCCATCGCCCTCGGCGTCGCCGTCGTGCTCGCCATCGAACTCGCCGGTGGCGCCGCAACGGGCTCGTTCCGCTCGTCGATGGAAACTCTCGCGGGCGACAACGATCTCGAAGTGGTCGCCGCCGGCGGCGTCCCGGAAAGCGTGGTTGGCACGCTCGATCAACTTCCCTTTCCCTTGCGCGTCGTTCCGCGCATGGAAGACTACGCCGTGGTCACCGAATCCAAGCAAACGCTGCCACTCATCGGCCTCGATCTGCTAGCGGAGGGCGCAGCGTACACCGGCCCGCAAGCTTTAGCCACCTTGCGCGGCAACAAGAACGACGACCCACAAAAAGGCCTGCGCGATCTCGCGGATCCCCTCAGCGTCTACGTCGGCGCAAGCCTCAAACGCAAAGTCGGCGATCCGCTTCCGCTCCTTATCAACGATCAACTCAAAACCTACACCGTGCGCGGCGTCTATCCCGATGGTGGCGGCAACGAATCCGCCATCGTGATGGACTTGGCGGCGGCGCAACGCGCCCTCAACCGTTTTGCACGCGTGGACCGCGTGCTGATCAAGCTTCCGGGGCGCGAGCAGCTCCCGCAATGGCAAGCGCGATTGCGCGCGGCGCTGCCGGCCGGCCTCGAGGTGCGCCCACAAGGCACCGGCACCACCGAAAATCGCCGCATGCTGCAAGCGTTCCGCTGGAATTTACGCCTTCTCAGCTACATCTCCCTGGTCGTCGGCGCCTTTCTCATTTACAACACCATTTCCGTTTCCGTAGTGCGCCGCCGCGGAGAAATCGGCATCGTGCGCGCTCTCGGTGCCAGCCGCGCCAGCGTCCTCGCGGCGTTCATTGGCGAAGCCGCCACCTTTGGTTTCATCGGCGCATTGCTCGGCTTGCCCTTCGGACGCGTTATGGCCAGCGGCGCCGTAAAGCTCATGGCCATCACCGTGGAGGCGCTCTACGTCAGCAGTCGCCCGGGTTCAATCGCGCTCAGCTTATCTTCAGTGGTACTAGCGTTTGCCATCGGCGTCGGTGTCTCAATAATTTCCGCTTACGCACCGGCCCGCGAGGCCGCACAGGTTTCTCCGGTCGAAGCCATGGCCCGCGGACGCCGCGAGTATGACGTGCGCGTGCATAAGGGACGCGATCTTCTGATCGCTGTGTTGCTGGCGGTGGCTGCCGAGGTAGCTTCGTACGCGCCGCCCGTCGCCGGCAAACCGCTCTTCGGATATCTCGCCGCGTTTTTGCTGATCGCCTCCTCGGCCTTCGCCATTCCAGCATTCGTGGACGGCGTGAGCCGCATCAGTGCCGGGGCGCTGCAACGCACGCTAGGCGTCGAGGCCTTGCTGGCTTCGCGCAGCTTGCGCGCCTCGCTGCGCCGCACCTCCGTCCTCGTCGGCGCGCTTTCCACCGCCATCGCCATGATGACCTCCGTCGGCATCATGGTCGGCAGCTTCCGGCAAACCGTCTTGCTCTGGATGGGCGATCAGTTGCCCGCCGATTTATATCTGCGTCCCGCCGGCGATCCCGCCGCCGACCGTCACCCCACCATTTCGCCGGACCTGGCCGCCGCCATCGCCCATCTGCCCGGCGTCGCCGCCATCGACCGACTCCGCGCCTACGAAATCACCTACGATGGATTGCCCGCCACGCTCGCCTCCTCCGATTTGCAAATTCTCCGCGCCTACAAAAACTCCGACTTTTTCTCCGGCCGCCCCACGGAGCAAGTCTTGCACGACTTGCGCGGCGCAAACGCCGTCGTCGTCAGCGAACCATTCACCTACAAGCATCACGTCAGGATCGGCGATCGCTTGCAGCTGTCGCTTGGCGAAACGCAAGCTTCCTTCCGCATCGTGGACATTTATTACGACTACTCCAGCGAACGCGGCAACATCATCATGGACCGCAACACCATGCTCAAGTATCTGCCGGATGAAACGCCCTCGAATCTCGCCGTGTATGTAGCCCCAGGCGCGAGCGTGGACGCCGTCCGCGCGGAAATCGTCCAAGCCGCTGCCGGCCGCCGCATTCTGATTTTTTCCAATCGCAATTTGCGCGGCGAAGCCATTCGCATCTTCGATCGCACCTTTGCCATCACCTATGCGCTCGAAGCGGTAGCGATCGTCGTGGCGGTCATGGGCGTGGCGGGAGCGTTGCTCGCCCTGGTCATCGATCGGCGCCGCGAACTCGGCCTGCTGCGCTTTCTTGGCTCGTCCAAGCAACAAATTCGCAAGTTAATTTTAGTCGAGGCCGCTCTGCTCGGGCTGCTCGCCAACGTCGCCGGTGTGCTGCTGGGCTTTGCCATGTCCTTGGTGCTGATTTTTGTCATCAACAAGCAGTCGTTCGGCTGGACCATCCGCTTTCATTGGCCCGTAGCCATCTCGCTCGGCGCCCTGACGGGCGTGTACCTCGCCACGGTGGTCGCCGGCTTATATCCCGCCCAAGTTGCGGTGCGCCTGAATCCGCTCGAAGTGGTGCACGATGAGTAGGCGCCGGGGAGCGGCAGGGCGGAGCTTGGTTTGCGCCATTGGTTTGTTATCGCTGGCCTTTAGCGGTTTGCCGCAAGACGCCAATCACGGCGCCGCATCGGCGTTCGAGACCGCTTTACCCGGCTATCGCTATGAATTCCCTCGCGACTATTTCAATCATCAGGGCTATCAGACGGAGTGGTGGTATTACACCGGCAACGTCACCGCCAAAGACGGCCATCGCTTCGGCTTCGAGCTCACCTTCTTCCGCCAGGGTGTCGAGCGCGATCCCGCCAAAGATAAAACCTGGGACGTGCAGGACATTTATCTCGCCCACTTGGCGCTGAGCGATCTGGATGGCGGCAAGTTCTATCACACCGAGCGCTTAAATCGCCGCGGCCCGGGAATCGCCGGCGCCAGCCAGTCCTTGCAGCGCGTGTGGAACGGCAACTGGAAAGTGCAGTGGTCCGGAGACGACGAGCAGCTGCAAGCCATCGATGCGCAATTCGCGTTGCTGTTAAATCTGCACCCGGAAAAGCCGCCGGTAATTCAGGGCGAAAACGGCGTCAGCCAAAAAGCTGCGGGCGATGGTCACGCGTCGCACTACATCTCGCTGACGCGCCTGGCAACGACGGGAGAACTCAATCTCCATGGCAAGAAGTACGAAGTGACCGGCCTGGCCTGGATGGACCACGAATTTTTCACTACCCAACTGGACGCCGCGCAGTTCGGCTGGGACTGGTTGAGCATCCAGCTAGCCGACCACACGGAACTGATGCTCTACCATTTCCGCCGCAAAGACGGCGCCATCGACCCGTTCTCTGCCGGCACGTACATCGACGCCCAAGGCAGAACTACGCATCTGCGCTCCACCGATTTCACCCTCCAACCGTCCGGCGAAACATGGCGCAGCCCCGAAACCGCAGCCGTCTACCCCGTAGCCTGGCAAATCTCCATCCCCCAACTAGCGTTAACATTGGAAGCCAATACGCCCCTCCCCAGCCAGGAACTAACCGGCCAATCCAAGCTAGCCCCCAGCTATTGGGAAGGCGCAATCACACTCGCTGGCCAGCGCGGCGGTAAACAAATTTCCGGCGTCGGCTATCTGGAATTAACCGGCTACGACCACCCAGTGCAGCTACCGTAAAGGTGTGGCCGTTAGGTAGCGCAGGCATTGCTGCTTGCCCGGGCGTAGGAACGGCCTTGTGTACGGCGTAATCCGCACTCAAACTGTCTCGC
>PMOV01000243.1:31258-33966 GCA_003161195.1 Acidobacteriota bacterium
CTGGCTTTGTTGGTTTTGTCCCAGGCTAGACGTCCGCCTGACTAACACTTTTACTCTGCGCCACTAACCCCACATAAGCGCCGCTCGCCAGCGTGCATAAGTATTGCTAGCTCCGGCCGCGCAAATCCTTCCGCTATACTCCTCTCGTTCTGGGATTTGGGAGGAGGCGCATGCCAATAATCGCTCCTGCGGCCGAGTGGGATACGCTCGTCCAAAAAATGAAAACCGCAACGCCGGAAGCGTTCGGCGCGGATGGCCGGATTCTGAATCTGATGGAGGGCCAGTGGCAGGAACTGGGTTTTGGCCGCCACTATGAATCCGCCGTGGATGGCCGCAACCTCGGCAAGATCCCCATGCTCGATCTCGAGACCGCGCTCCGTGCCGTGAAATTCGCCAAGTCCGAGTCCATTCCCTGGGCTGAAGTAGCTCTCGACGAACGCCGCCGTCGCGTCACCCAATGCGTGGCGCAGTTGCGCGCGCACCGCGAGCTCATTGCCCTGCTGCTGATCTGGGAAATCGGCAAGCCCTACGCCCAGGCTCTGACGGACATCGACCGCTGCCTTAGCGGCGTGGAATGGTACGTAGACAACATTCCCGCAATGCTCGGCACACGCGCTCCCATCGGCCTTATTTCCAACATCGCCTCGTGGAACTACCCCATGTCCGTGCTGATGCACGCGGTGCTGGTGCAATTGCTGGCGGGCAACGCCGTCATTTCCAAAACGCCGACCGATGGCAGCCTCTATGCGCTGTCCCTGACGCATGCCATTGCCCGCCGCTGCGGCCTGCCGGCCTCCCTTGTGAGCGGCTCCGGTGGCCAACTCAGCGACGCGCTGGTGCGCAACGAAAACGTGGATTGCCTGGCCTTCGTCGGCGGAAAGACCAACGGCGGCGTGATCGCCTCTGCGCTGTTCGACGAAAACAAGCGCTACATTCTCGAAATGGAAGGCGTCAACGCCTACGGCGTTTGGAAATTTTCCGATTGGTCCAATCTGGCGCAGCAGATGCGCAAAGGCTTCGACTATGGCAAGCAGCGGTGCACCGCCTACGTGCGTTACGTCGTGCAGCGCGAGCTTTTTCCCCAATTCCTTGAAATGTACTTGCCGGTGCTGCGCTCGTTGCGCGTCGGCAATCCGGTGATGGTGGAATCCGCCAGCGATCCCCTGCCCAAGCTGGATTTCGGCCCGTTGATCAACAGCAAAAAAGTCGAGGAATTGCGCGTTATGTACACCGAGGCGCTTGGCAAGGGCGCCATCAGCCTGTGCGAGACGCAGGTGCCGGAAAGCATGATCTTCGCGAACCAGGATACTTCCGCCTATATCGGCCCCGCTGCCTTGCTGAATATTCCAAAAAATTCCAAGCTCTATCACAATGAGCCGTTCGGCCCCATCGATACCATCGTGGTGGTCGATCATTTGGACGAGCTCATCACCGAGATGAATATTTCCAACGGCTCCCTCGTCTCTTCCATCGCTTGCGACGATCCCAAAATTGCGCGTACCGTTGCCGAACAGTTACGCGGGTTCAAGGTGGGCATCAACACCATGCGCTCGCGCGGCGATCGCGAAGAGGTTTTCGGAGGCATTGGCCAGTCCTGGAAAGGCTGCTTTGTTGGCGGCAAGTATCTGGTGCAGGCGGTTACGCAGGGTGCCGCGGGAGAAAAGCTGCATGGCCATTTCCCGGACTACACGCTGTTGCCGGACGAGACTTCGATGAAATCGCTGGTTGCGGCGACAAAATAGTGCGGTACGCACTGATCGTCGTGGACGTGCAGCGGGACTTTTGTGAAGGCGGAGTGCTCGCCGCCTCGAACACCCTGTCTCTGCTTGAACCGCTATGCCGGTTCGTGGATGCCGCGCGCCGTGCCGGCGCACAAGTCGTGTTCACGCAGGATTGGCATCCCGCAAACCACAGCTCGTTTCAAACGCAGGGCGGCCCTTGGCCTATCCATTGTGTCGCGCATTCCAGCGGCGCGGAGCTGATGCCGCCGCTTTCAGCGGAGCTGGGCGACCTGGTAATCCACAAAGGAGTTTCCTTAGCGGGCGCGGGGTATTCCGGATTTGAAAGCACAGAGCTGGCCGAAAAGCTCGCGGGCTTGGCTATTTCCGATGTTGCGGTTTGCGGGATTGCTACGGAATATTGCGTGCGCGCCACGGCGATCGACGCGGCAGACGCGGGGCTAAAAATTACGGTGCTCCGCGATTTAATCCGCGCGGTACAGCCGTCGGAGGTGGCGGGGGTATTGCAAGAGTTGGCTGCGCGCAGGATTGCTTGTAAAGATTCCTCCGAATGGTTGCAATTCCGGGATTAGCCTTTGGTAGCACAGGCTTCAACCTGTGCGTTTTTCGTAGCGAGTAAACCAGCCCTCACCAGTACGCTAGTCGTACTCAGCGCCACGCTCTTACTTGG
Organism: Acidobacteriota bacterium; assembly: GCA_003161195.1. Taxonomy (GTDB): domain Bacteria; phylum Acidobacteriota; class Terriglobia; order Acidiferrales; family UBA7541; genus Acidiferrum. The sequence goes on from PMOV01000243.1 coordinate 33,668, forward strand.
CCCAGACGTTCAGTCTGTGCGCCATGTTTCGCCTTTGACGTTGTAGCTTTGGTCCCGGCCTGAAGTTGGCGAGACCCAACGCCTCCCACCCTGTTCATGCAGTGCCGTAGTAATCCGCACTGCCAAAATATCGCGAGGCACACCAGCGCGACGCGTTCGCTTCCGCTATTTGGCAGTGCCACGATTGGCGGCGCCCCGATTATCGCACCTCATGGGATCAACGGCGGCACCCATTCCGCAAGCCTCGGGCATCTAAAACACCGGAATAGTTTCCGAATGCGCGTGGCTTGCGCGCGCTG
>PMOV01000162.1 GCA_003161195.1 Acidobacteriota bacterium
CCATTGCCGAGCGCGCCTACCACCTGTTTCTCCAGAACGGCGGAAACACCGGCGATGACGCTTCCAACTGGTTTCTAGCCGAGGGTGAAATTTTGCAGCGCGTGGACCAGGTCCGTGAAGACGGCGCCTGGTGCGCCGCTAGCGCCTCCATTGGCACATCGGCCCCGGACGCTCTGCGGGTGCTGGTTCTTGAGCATCGCGCCATCATTTCCGGCATCCAGCCTCCAGANNACGATCCCGCGGCGGAAGGTAAGTCCCGCTGACCCGTGAAGTGCCGCCTGCTACGCCAGTTGTCCCCCAAGTCTTCGCGTCAATACAATCGCCGCGCCGTCGCATCCAATCGCCGTGATTCTCTCTGATCCGGATACCATGATCATGTCTTCGGGAGATTCGGGTACGTTGGAGAGCTCTTCCTCAATTGCACCTCGCGTCGTCGGCGCTACGCCTCTCTCCGGACACGCGTGGCGCTTTTGCGTATGGGCCCCCAGCGCCGCGCGCGTTTACCTGCACCTGAAGACGCCTGATGATCGCCTCTTGCCCATGGCCTCAGATACCGACGGCTATTGGCAGCTGGACGTTCCCGCGCTTCCGACGGGCGCCACCTACCTTTATCGCCTCGCAGATTCCACGGAGCATTTCGAAGAGTGGCCCGATCCGGCTTCCCGTAGCCAGCCGCACGGCGTTCACGGCCCTTCGCAAACCGTCGACCTCGCGTCGTTTGCGTGGACGGATCAGGCTTGGCAAAGCTTTGACCTGGCCTCCGCGGTGATCTACGAGTTGCACGTCGGCACCTATACGCCGGAGGGCACCTTCGATGGCGTCATTGCGCACCTCGACGAACTGGCCCAGCTCGGCGTGACGGTCATCGAAATCATGCCCGTCGCGCAATTCCCCGGCACTCGCAACTGGGGCTATGACGGCGTGTATCTTTACGCGCCGCAAGATTCCTACGGCGGGGCGGCCGGTTTGCAGCGTCTGGTCGATGCCGCACATCGCCGCGGACTGGCCGTTGTCCTGGACGTGGTCTACAACCATCTCGGCCCGGAAGGCAATTATCTCGGCAAGTTTGGGCGCTATTTTACCAAGCGCTATACCACGCCGTGGGGCGAGGCGCTGAATTTCGACGGGCGGGACAGCGGGCCGGTTCGCGATTTCTTTATCGCCAACGCGCTTTACTGGCTCGAACACTATCACCTGGACGGTTTGCGCCTCGATGCTATCGACGGCATCCGCGATTTCGGCGCGCACCACGTGCTGGCGGAACTGAAAGAAGCGGTGCAGGAACTCGCACAACGCACTGGCAAACCGAAAATTCTCATCGGCGAAAGCGACCTGAACGACTCCAAGGTGCTGGCGCCGCGCGAGTGCGGCGGCTTTGCGCTGGACGCGCAGTGGAGCGACGATTTTCATCATGCGCTGCACACGCTGCTCACCGGGGAAAGCACCGGATATTACGCGGACTTTGGTTCGGTCGAGCACCTGGCGCAAACCCTGCGCCAGGGGTGGTTCTATGATGGGAAATATTCCGTCTTTCGCCGGCGCAANNCGCGGCGACCGCCTGAGCACCTTGGTGGATGCGGAGAGTCTCAAGCTGGCGGCCGGCGTCGTGTTGCTCTCGCCCTTCGTGCCCATGCTGTTCATGGGCGAGGAGTACGGCGAGACCGCTCCTTTTGTCTATTTCACCAGCCACGAGGACGCCGGCCTGATTGAAGCGGTGCGCAAGGGACGGCGCGAGGAAGCCGTGCGTTTTGGGTGGAAGCATGAACTCCACGACCCGCAGAGTGAGGCCACACTCGATGTGGTGCGCTTGCGCCATGAACTTAAAACCACTTCGCCGCATCGCGAACTGCGCGAGCTTTACCAGCGATTGCTGGAAATGCGCCGCGGATATGGGCTCGGGCGCGCTTCGCAGCAGGAAGTGCAGGCGTACGAGGCGACGAAGATATTGGTCGTGCGGAGGGAGACCGCCCGGGCCTCGTTGTACATGGTTTTTCATTTTGGCGAAAACCCCGCGTCCTTCGCATTGCCTCTGCCGGCGGGTGACTGGCGCGTCATCCTGGATTCCGCGCTCCCGGACGCCGAGCCGCTTGAGCTTCGGCCGCTTGGCGGTGCGCCAAGCGCGGACGAACCCGTTACGCTTGGGCTTTCCGCACGATCGTTTCTGGTGCTTGAAAATCCCGGTGAAAGAGCGAACTCATGACGCGATACGTTTGTGTGCATGGCCACTTCTACCAGCCTCCGCGCGAGAATCCCTCGCTCGAAGCCGTCGAGCTGCAGGATTCCGCGTACCCCTATCACGACTGGAACGAGCGCATCACCGCGGAATGCTACGCGCCGAACGCGACCTCTCGCATTGTGGACGAGCAACAGCGCATCTTGCAGCTGGTCAATAACTACGCGCAGATCAGCTTTAATTTTGGTCCCACGCTGCTCTCCTGGCTGGAAAGCAAAGCACCAAAAGTCTACGAGGCCATTCTGCGCGCCGATAAGCAGAGTCAGGAGAAGTTCGATGGGCACGGCTCCGCCATCGCCCAGGGTTACAACCACATGATTCTGCCGCTGGCCAATCGCCGCGACAAAAATACCCAGGTGCTTTGGGGCATCCGCGATTTCGAGCATCGTTTCGGCCGCACACCGGAGGGTCTGTGGCTCCCGGAAACCGCCGTGGATACCGAGACGCTCGAAGTGCTGGCCGAACACGGCATCCAGTTCACCATCCTGGCGCCACGCCAGGCTAAACGCGTGCGTAGCAAGGATGGCCGCGCTTGGAAGGATGTAACCGGAGACAAGGTCGATCCAAGCCGCGCCTATCAAGTGCGCCTGCCGAGCAAAAAAACCATCAATGTTTTTTTCTACGACGGCCCCATATCGCAGGGTGTGGCCTTCGAAGGTTTGCTCAACGATGGCAAGCGCTTTGCCGACCGCCTGCTCAGCGGATTTTCCGACTCCCGCGATTGGCCGCAGCTAACTCACATCGCCACCGATGGCGAAAGCTACGGACACCATCACCGCTATGGCGAAATGGCGCTGACCTTCGCTCTGCATCACATTGAGTCCCAGAAGCTGGCGGAGCTCACGAACTACGGCAAGTTCCTGGCGCTGCATCCGCCGGACCACGTCGTGGAAATCGTGGACAACAGTTCCTGGAGTTGTGCGCATGGCGTCGAGCGCTGGCGCGCGAATTGCGGCTGCAATTCCGGTGGGCACAACAACTGGAATCAGGAGTGGCGCGCGCCATTGCGCGCCGCGCTCGATTGGCTGCGCGATAGCCTTGCGCCGGGCTACGAGCAGAAAGCCTCGGCGCTGCTAAAGGATCCTTGGCGCGCGCGGGATGAATACATTCAAGTGATTGTCGACCGCTCCGACGAATCGGTCGCCAAGTTTTTCTCCGAACATGCCACCCACGAACTGAGCGCGGAAGAACAAGTCACCGCGCTCAAACTGCTCGAAATGCAGCGCCACGCCATGCTGATGTACACCAGTTGCGGCTGGTTTTTCGACGAACTGAGCGGCCTCGAGACCGTGCAGGTGTTGCACTACGCGGGGCACGCCGTGCAGCTCGCCAAACAGCTTCTGGGCGGCGATATCGCGCAGCAGTTCGTGGAAAAACTGCGCGCCGCCAAGAGCAACCTGCCGGAGCACGGCGACGGCGCGGCCATTTACGATAAGTGGGTTCGGCCTGCGTGCGTGGATATGCAGAAGTTGGCGGGCCACTACGCCATCAGCTCGCTGTTCGAGAATTACGGCGACAAAACCAATATCTATTGCTACGACGTAGACCGTCAGGCATACAACATCGATGCCGAAGGCAAGCTGCGCCTGGCCACCGGCCGCGCCAAATTCCGTTCCGAGATCACCCACGACTCCGCAACCATGGATTTTGCGGTCCTGCACCTGGGCGATCACAACATCACCGGCGGCGCAAAACCTGCCGGGTCTCAGCCGCAGCAGGAAATCGCCAAGACCTTCGCGGCGGCCTTTTCGCGTGCGGAAACCGCGGAAGTGATCCGCCTGCTGGATGTGGCCTTCCCGGAAAACAAGCTTTCCCTGCGCAGCCTGTTCCGCGACGAGCAGCGCAAGATCACCGATATCATCCTCAACGAATCGCTGAATTCCGCCGCCGCCGCCTACAAAACCATTTACGACAATCAGGGCGCCATGATGCGTTTCCTCGACGGCTTGAACATTCCCATTCCGCCGCCGTTCAAATCCGCCGCGGAGATCGCCTTGAATAGCCAGCTGCACCAGGCGGTGGAACGTCCGGAGATTGACGCCGACACCATCAACAGTTTCTTGAAGGAAGCGGCCAGCGGGCACGTCGCCGTGGATACCACCACGCTTGAATACGCCATTCGCAAACGCCTCGAGAAGGAAGCCGGCGCGTTCGCCGCGCATCCGGAAAACCTTGAAGCCCTCGAAACGTTGAACAAACTGCTCGACTTTGCGCTGGCGCTGCCTTTTCCCGTGGTGCTGTGGGAAGTGCAAAACGTCTGCTACGAACCCATCATCCGGTCCATGGAAGAACACCGCGCGGCCGCCGAGGGCGCCGAAACCGCCGCACAACACTGGATGAGCCAACTGCAGACGCTGCGGGAGAAATTGCGCATTCAACCTCCGGCGCAAGTCCCGCAACCCGCCGAGCAACCCGCCGTCGCGGAATCGCCCACTTCCGCACCTGCGCCGCAACCGCCCGCCCCGCCGCCGCAACCGCAAACCGCCGCGCAGGGCTCCTGACGCGCGATGGCTCGCGTTCCCATCGCCACCTACCGGCTGCAATTCCATCGCGACTTCACGTTCGCCGGCGCCACCGCCATTCTCGACTACCTCGCGGCGCTGGGCATCTCGGACGTGTACGCTTCGCCGGTGCTGTCCAGCCGCCGCGGAAGCACGCACGGTTACGACGGCACGGATCCGTCGCGCATTGACCCGGACCTCGGTGGCGACGATGGCTTCACCCTGTTTCAACAAGAACTGCAAAAACGCGGCATGGGCCTGCTGCTCGATATCGTTCCGAATCATATGGCGGCCAGCGGAGAGAATCGCTGGTGGATGGATGTGCTCGAGAATGGGTCGGATTCCCCGTTCGCCGCCTATTTCGACGTGGACTGGCACCCGGAGATGAAGGGCATGGACGGCCGCGTGCTCCTGCCGGTACTCGGTAAACCGTTTGGCGAGGTGCTCGATGCCGGCGAGCTTGCCGTGGTGCTCGAAGAGGGCAAGTTCGCGGTGAAATATTTCGAGCACCTGTTTCCGGTGGCGCCGCGCTCCTACAGCACACTGCTGCGCCCTGCCCGCAAACCGCTGCGCGATTTGTTGGGCGAGGAATCGACGGAGTTTCAGGAGTTGGAGGGCGCGCTCGCGGCGTTCGAGATGTTTTCCGCGCATGAATCGGCCAAAGCCGGCGAAGCCGCGGAGCGCCGGATGCAATTTGCCGCGCTGGCACAGCGTCTGCGTGATTTGCTGGCCAGCGCGGAGATTCTGCGGATCGTCCGCGACAGCATCACGAAATTTAACGGCGGCACAGGCCAGCCCGCGAGTTTCAACGAACTGCAGGCGCTGCTTGCGGAGCAACACTACAAGCTGGCGTATTGGCAGAACGTCAACGACAGCATCAACTACCGGCGTTTTTTCGCCATTACGGAGCTGGTGGGCATGCGCGTCGAGGATCCGCTGGTCTTTGATGCGCTGCACGATCCCCTGCTGCGCCTGGCCGCGAAAGACGTGTTGACCGGCGTGCGCGTGGATCATATCGACGGCCTCAAAGATCCGGCGGCGTACCTTGCGCGATTGCAGCAACGCCTCGCGGGAAGCGCAGCGTTGCCGGCGGCCGTCGAGAATGGCGCTACGGCGGCTGCGTACGTGCTGGTGGAAAAAATATTGGCCCGCAACGAAACGCTGCCGGACGACTGGCCGGTGAGTGGCACGACCGGATACGAGTATTTGAACGCCGCGAACGGCGTCTTTGTGGACGCTGCGCGCGCCGCGGAAGTTGAGCGCATCTACACGGATTTCACCGGAAAAGACGCCCGGTTCCCCGATGTGTCGTATCAAAAGAAAAAACTGGTGATGAACACGCTGCTGGGCGTGGAGATGCGTTCGCTGGGGCGGCAACTCGGCGAACTGGCGGCGCAGGACCGGTATGCGCGGGAATCGCCGCGCGCCTCCCTGCTCGAAGCGCTCATTGAGACCACCGCGTGCTTGCCCGTGTATCGCACGTATATCCGCAGCCTGGCCGTGCCGCCGGAGGCGCGGGCGTTTATCGAGCGCGCGCTGGCGGATGCGCGGGAAAGAAAACCGCATCTTGCGCCGGCGGCGTTCGATTTTCTGCGTGACGTGCTGTTGCTCGAAAATCCGGCGCACGTATTTGCCGGTCAGCGCGAGGCGCGCCTGGCCTTTGTGTTGCGCTGGCAGCAATTCACCGGGCCGATCGTGGCCAAGGGTCTCGAGGACACCGCGCTGTACGTGTACCACCCGCTGCTGTCGTTGAACGAGGTGGGCGGCGATCCGCAAGTGACGCACGCCAGCACGCGGGACGAGTTATGGGAGTTCCTGCGCGCACAACGGGAACGCTGGCCGCACACCCTGAACGCCGGCACCACGCACGATACGAAACGCAGCGAGGATGTGCGGGCCCGCATAAATGTGCTTTCCGAAATCTCCGCAGAGTGGGAATCACGGCTGCATCGCTGGGCCGAGTGGAACTCCAGGCATAAAGAAAAAGTCGACGGCCAGTTGGTGCCCGATCGCAACGAGGAATATTTTTTGTACCAGACGCTGCTCGGTGCGTGGCCGAGCGGCCAGCGCGATGCGGACCGCTCGCTGGATGCCGCGTTCGTAAAGCGCATCCAGGAATATCTGGTAAAGGCGCTGCGCGAAGCCATGGTGTACACGCGCTGGACCAAACCGAACGAAGCGCACGAGGGCGCGCTGCAGAATTTCGTGGCGAAGATTTTGGCTCCCGAGTCCGCGCCGGAATTTCTGCGGGATTTGCGGGCGTTCCAAAAGCACGTGGCGTACTTCGGCATGGTCAACAGCCTGGGGCAGACGCTGATCAAGATGACCGCGCCGGGCGTGCCGGATTTTTTTCAGGGCTCGGAGCTCTGGGATTTGCGGCTGGTTGATCCCGACAATCGGCAACCGGTCGATTTTGCGGCGCGCCTTCGCGCCCTGCAGGAAATCGAAACCGCCACCCTGGCCAACGCGCAGGAAGCGATTCACGATTTGGCGGCGGCCTGGGAAGACGGCAAAGTAAAACTGTTTCTAATCCGCAAAACACTCGGATTCCGCAGGCAGCACGCGGCGCTCTTCGCCCAGGGGGAATTTTTTCCGGCGGAAGTGCGCGGCCCCGGGGCGGATCACGTACTGGCATTTTTTCGCTGCCACGAAAACGACTGGTCGCTGACGGTGGCGCCCCGCTGGCAGGCGCGCCTGCTGGAGCGCGAGGACAAGTGGGCAGGGACGGAAATTGTTCTGCCGCCGAATGCGCCACACTCGTGGCTGAACGTATTGACGGGCGCGCGAAGCACGGCAGCGATGCCGGACAGCGCAGACGAGCGGCCCGACGAAGCGAAACCGCTCGCCGTGAAAGATTTGCTCGCCGATTTTCCGGTGGCGCTGCTGGAGTCGGCGTCCTCGCTCTCCGCGGTCTAAATTAGAAAATGCGCAAAAGGCAAAATGGGCAGAGTGCAGCTTTTTGCGCCCAAGCGCGTAGTAAGGGTGGGGGGGTGGGTGGCGGTAACCTATTGATTGTAGGCATGTTACTAGATAGTTGACGATTTTAATTTGTAAGTGTTCATTCTAATGGGGTTATCGGGTGATTTTGTGTAAGTGTTCATTCTGTTGAGGTTAGCCTCACTGTGCGGTGGGCCCCAAACGGGGGCTTCGCCCGGCCGTTCTATATAGTTGTTACTTATTTATCTTTGAGTATTCAATCGTGAGCTCGCGCTCATACAGAAAATGATGCCCGTGAGAATGCGTATCGGGTGATTCGCGGCTGGTGCTTCGACATTCGGAAGTAATGCGCTATTCTCAGGCCATCGTTGGCAAAACAACGTGCGCTATACGCGTGCCTGGTGGGGGACATGAGCGAGAGTCAGCTGCCGTGCGGCGGCGCACTGGACCCGAGCATGGCGGTTACGGAAACCGCAAGCCAGCCCTCCGCCGCGATCGTGCGTATCGACGGGGTCAAGAAGAGCTTCGGATACAAGGTGGCGCTGAAGAATGTTTCCTTCGCCGTGCCTTCGGGGCAAATCTGCGGGTTGCTGGGGCCGAATGGAGCGGGGAAAACCACGCTGTTCCGCCTGCTCATGGGGATTCTAAAAGCCACGGAAGGAAATTTAACGATTGACGGGCGCGACGCGTTCGACGACCGCATGGAAGTGAAGCGCCTGATCGGATTCCTGCCCGACGAGCCGGTCTTTTATTCCTACCTTTCCGGGCACGAAGTGCTCGAACTGAGCGCGGCGATGCATGGCCTCGACGTCGCGGCCACGATGAAGCGCATTGCGCCGCTGATAGCCAAGCTGCGGCTGCTGCAGGACATCAACAACTACGCGGAAGACTATTCGCGCGGCATGAAGAAAAAGCTGGGACTGCTGCTGGCCATGCTGCACGAGCCGAAGCTGCTGGTGCTGGACGAACCGACCAACGGGCTGGACGTGGAGTCTACGCACCTTTTTTACGACCTGATCTTTGAGACCGCGGAGCAAGGCACCACCGTGCTCTTCTCCACGCACTTGATGGACCACGTCACAAAACTCTGTTCGCACGCGGTGATCATCAACGAAGGAACTGTGGTGGCGAAGGGTTCGCTGGAAGAACTGCGCAGCACCTTCGGCCTCGCGAGCCTGGAAGAGATTTTCCTGCAATTGACGGCACGACCTCCACAAACATGAAGAGCGAAGCGCGCACGGGACCGGGGTTCTGGCGCACCGTGTGGCTGCTGCTGCGCTCGGCGCGCAAACGGGCGGCGGGCCGGCGCAACCGGCAACAGCAACTGTTGGGCAATCGCTCCGGAGGCCGAGCCACAAACTGGAGCGGCTTTGGGTTTGTGGCGGCGGTATTTTTCATGGCCTTAATCAATGGGGCCGCGGCGTATTTTGTGAGCGTCGCGGTGGAGAACGGACAAAGATTCGATGTAGAGCGCCAGGGCAAAATCGTGGTGAGCCAGAACTTTCTGGAGGTGGCGCAACAAGCGCTCCAGACTTCTCCCGCGCTCACCAACCGATATTTGGATTTGCAAGTCTCCACGGAAGCCAGTCGGATCGCGGAAAAATATGGCGGGAAGCCGGCGGATATTGCCGCGCGACTGCGGGAAGCCGTGCTCACAATGCAAAAAACGGGCGCGCAAGCCCTGGTGACGCGGGAGGAGGCGTCGCCGGGCCTCACGGCGCTGGCGAAATCCGGCGGTGTGGCTACCATGCTGGGTTCGGTGGCGCTGCTGTGGTGGGCGCTGATGCTGGTGTTTCAGGGCGAAGGGCTGGAGCTGGACTTACAACGGCGCAGGCATCCGATGTGGGAATGGCTGTTCTCGCACCCGGTGCCGGCGGGAGGCGTGTTTCTCGCGGAAATGCTATCGCCGGTGGCCGCGAACCCCATGTATTGGGGCGGGCCGCTGTTCGTGATTGTTTTGTACTGGTTTGTGTACGACCCGGGCCTGGCGCTGCTGGCGGGTGTGGTTGTGGGGATCCCTGTCACGGTAGCCGCCGCGTGCCTCGGCAAAGCGCTGGAGATTGGCGTGATTCTGCGATTTTCGCCGCGGACGCGCGGGGCGATGATCGGGTTGATGGGCTGGCTGGGCTACGCATCGATGATGCTGTTTCTGCTGGGCTTGTTCGTGGTCGACAAGCTAACAGGCGCGCTGGCGAAAATTCTGACGCCGTTCGCGCTGCTGCCGTGGCCGTGGCTGAGACTGTTTCTAGGAGGAAAAGCGGACGGGACATTTTCCTTCACCGCGGGCGTGTTGACGTGCGAGTGGGCAGCGGCGGTAACGATAGCCGCGGCCGTATGGCTGGGCGTCTGGGGCGCGCGACAAGGGCTAAGCGGGACTTTTGCGGCAGTAGACGCCGGTCCGGCGCCATCGCGCATCGGGGAAACGCGCTTCGGCAGAGAACCCCTCTATCGCAAGGAATTTCTGTGGTTCATCCGAGACCGCAGCGCGATTGTGCAGACCATTCTGATTCCGCTGACGGTGGCCAGCGTGCAGGTTTTTAATCTGCGGGGCGTGCTGAGTCAGGCGCAAGGAGCGTGGAATTACCTGTGCGGAACGGCGATTTTGTTTGGCACCTATTTTCTGTGGGTGCTGGGGCCAAAATCGCTGTCCTCCGAAGGTAGCGCGCTGTGGATCGCGTTGACCTGGCCGCGCGGACTGGAAAGTTTATTAAAAGCCAAGGCCTGGCTGTGGTCGTTGATTTCTTCGGGAATCGTGGCTCTGGTACTGATTTATGCGGCGTTTCAGTTTCCCGCGGAAATCTGGAAGATCACGCTGGTCGGGGTGGGCTGGTTCTTCTTTGGCCGCAGCATGGCGGAGAAGACGGTGACCTTGGTGACGGTGACGTCGCCTTCGGGAGAGCCAGAGAAAATTCCGTGGGGGCGCCGGGCCGCGGCGCAGCTCGGGATGCTGACGTTTTCCATTGGCGTGCTGACGCAGCAGTGGAACATCGCGGTGGTGGGAATTGTGTATTCCTATGTGACGGCGGCGGCGATGTGGGAAGGTTTTCGCGCGCGCCTCCCGTATTTATATGACCCCTGGTCGGAGAAGTTGCCGCCGCCCCCGACGCTGCTGCACGCCATGGTGGCCATCAGCATTTTGGTGGAAGGCGGCGCGGTGATCACCGGAATCGCGATGGCCGTTTTCGGGCGCGACAATCTGGCGGTGGCGCAGGCGATTGGTTATGCGGTGTCCGCGGTGGCGGTATCGATCGGGGTGGCCCACTTTTTGGACAAGCGCGGCGTCGGCTTGCACGAGGTGTGGGAGTGGCCGGCGAAGGCGGGTACGCAAACGCGGCACTGGTGGCGCGGGGAAGAAGGCGGATTCGCGAAGCTGCTGTTGCTCCTCTGCGCGGGCGCGGCGGCAGGGTTAGCGTTGGGATTATTTGCCCGCGGGTACAGCGCAATACTGGAACAGCTTCCAGGTATTGGGGAGACAGTGCGCCAAGGAAAGGCAGAGTTTCTGAAAGTGCCGAATCTGAAGATCTCCTATGCCGTGATGGCGGTGGTATTTGCCCCCTTTGCGGAAGAGTACCTGTTTCGCGGCCTGTTGTTTCGCGCGCTGGACCGCGAATGGGGCGGATGGCGGGCGATTCTGGGAAGCGCGGCGTTTTTCGCGAGTTACCATCCTCCGCTGGCGTGGCTGCCGGTGGCGATGTTAGGGGCCACCAACGCGTGGCTGTTCAAGAAGAGTGGCCGGCTGGCGCCGGCGGTGATTTTGCATATGGTCTATAACGCCGTGGTTTTGCGCTAGCAGCCGATTGCACGCGAAATACGCGCTCCCCGCAGGAGCAATTCGACACCGCATCGTTAGCCGCAACTAAGGCGGCCTACGGCATTCGCCGGATGGTGCCCATCCGCTTCCAGGCAGATGATGGCGTTGCCCGGTGAGTGTGTCTAGTTGCGAGACAGCCCGGCGACTGGAGACCAGGACCATGAATAACGCCAATGACAAGAAGACGAGAAAGTCTGGAACTATAGAGCCAAACGCCAAGAAAGAGACTAGTCCCAGCAACACGGTCTCGAACGTTTCCCCTGCGACACACCAAAATACGCCCAAAGCCAGCGTGGGGACGCAGGGCGCCCACGACGACGTGACGAAAGCGCCCGAACACAAGGCACCTGAAAATACGAATGCCGGAGCTAGCGCCACCAAGCAGTTGCATGGACTGCGTGTGGCGATTCTGGCCACCGATGGCTTTGAAGAAGCGGAACTGGCCAAACCGCGGAAAGCGCTGGATGAGGCGGGAGCTAAAACCACGGTGCTTGCGCCGAAGGCCGGAGAGATTCAGGGATTCCATCACGAGCAAAAGGCCGAAAAAGTTTCTGTGGATATGGAACTCGGTGCGGCAAAAGCCGCGGATTTTGATGCGGTGCTTCTGCCCGGCGGCGCGATGAATGCGGATGCGCTGCGGATGAATGGCGATGCGCAGAAATTCGTCCAGGAAATGGATAAGGGCGGGAAGCCCATCGCGGTGATCTGTCATGCGCCGTGGCTGCTGATATCAGCCGGTTTAACGCGTGGCCGGAAGATGACCAGCTATCACACGATTCAGGACGACGTGCGCAACTCCGGCGCGACCTGGGAAGATGCGGAAGTGATTCGCGACCACAACTGGGTGAGCAGCCGACAGCCGGACGATATTCCGGCATTCAATCGCGAAATGATTTCGATGTTTGGCGAGAAGCGGGAGAAAAGTAAGTCTGCCGTGGGACGGTGAGGTTATGCCGCTGCCGGGGCCGAATTATCGAAGACCGACCGTAGTTGGAAATGAGGAATGACGCTATGTCTGGAACAAACAAGTGCGCGCATCCGAATTGCTCGTGTCACACCGATAAGAAGTACTGCAGCGTGCAGTGCGAATCGATGGAAAAGATACCCGATATCGAATGCAAGTGCGGCCACCCGGAGTGCAAAGGCAAAATCGATCCCAGCGGAGCCTGACCGCCCGAATTGAACTAACTTTCCGCCGCCGCGGATGACCTGCTCTAGCTCGCTTTGCGGCTTCGGCGAGCCTGGTGACTTTCGCGCATGTTCTCCCTTGCTACGCGCTTCGGCTGGGTGTGGGAAGCGAGGCTGCGCTTGAGCGCTTCCATCATGTCGATGACCGGNNACCAGCGCTTTCAGATTTTCCTGGAAGGTATCGTGATAGTGCTTGGGGTTGAAATCCTCGGAAAGCGTTTCGACTAACTGCTGGGCCAGCTTGATCTCTTGCGGTTTCAGCACAATGGATTTATCAAGCTCGCCGTATCCCGGGACTTCGTGGATTTCGTTCGCGAAATACATCGTGTGGATCGTAAGGCCGTGGTGACGCGGGCGGATAAACACCGTGTATTCGCGTTGGTGCATGGTTAGTTTGGCGATGGCCACGCGGCCGGTGTCTTCGAGAGCCTTTAACAACAGCGCGTACGGTTTTTCGTTGTCTTTTTCCGGCATGGCGAAATAGGAAGCGTCAAAGTAGACGGGATCGATCTGCTCTTCCTTGACGAAGGCCAGGATCTCCATCGCGCGGCTGGATGCGGGCGTGATCTTCTTTATTTCTTCTTCGTCGACCACGACATATTTGCCTTCGGCGTATTCATAACCCTTTACCACCTCCGAGCGATCGACGATGCGGTTGCATTCGGGGCAGAACAGCCGTTGCCGGAGCCGCGTGTGGCATTTTTTGTGAAGCTGGTGCAGCTCCACGCGCTCGCTCCGCGCCGCCGTGTACATACGTATAGGAATGCTGAGCAGGCCGAAAGTGATAGAACCTTTCCAAACGGACGAGGGCATGGCGCCTCCTGATGCTCTTAATATGACGAAGCCCTGGGACTTTTACCAACAACAGAGGATGCCGAAAGCGTTGCGCCGCGGCCATCGGGAGAATCCTTTAGGGACGGGCCTGCTTGCTACACGGTTTCCAAGATAGATGAGAATACGCGCGGCGGATATACTCGCGGAATGGCGAAACTGACGGAATACCAGCGCAAGCGGGATTTTCAGGCCACGCCGGAGCCCGCTGGCGGCGAACACGCGACAGCCTCACACATTTTTGTAATTCAAAAACATTCCGCAACGCGGCTGCATTATGACCTGCGGCTGGAGATGGACGGCGTGCTGAAATCGTGGGCCGTGCCCAAGGGACCATCGCTCGATCCGAGCGTGAAGCGGCTGGCCATTCACGTGGAGGATCATCCATTCGAGTACCGCACATTCGAGGGGCAAATTCCGGCGGGTCACTACGGCGCGGGCGACGTGATTGTCTGGGACCGCGGAACGTACGAGGTGGAGGGGGCACTGAGGGCGGAGAAACAACTCGAGAAGGGCGACCTGAAATTCAAGCTGCATGGCGAAAAGTTGCAAGGCAGCTTTGCGCTGGTGAAAATCCGGCGCGGGGAAAAACAGAACGAGTGGCTGCTGATCAAGCACCGCGACGAATATGCCAGCGCGGTGTGGGATATCGACGAGCATGGCGAGTCCGTGGTGTCCGGGCGGCAAGTGCAGAGCCTGAAGGCCGGGCGCAGCGCCGCGAGCGGGGTCAGTCCGAGCCGGCCAACGGCGAAAAGCGTTGCGCGAAATGTGCAGCCCGGCGCGCGTGCCGCGGACGTTCCGGGAGCCGTGCGCGCGCCAATGCCGGGAAACGTCGACGTGATGCTGGCGCGAGCGGGCGAACGCGCCTTCTCCAATGCGAACTGGCTTTTTGAAGTGAAATGGGACGGCGTGCGCACGATTGCGCGAATCCTGGGGGACCGCGTGGAGCTGCAGGCACGCTCCGGCCGAGACGTGACGCAGGAATATCCGGAATTTCAAGAGTTGGCGAACTCCGTGCGCACGGCCAATGCCTTGCTGGACGGCGAAATAGTAGCGCTCCAGCCGGACGGGCGCAGCGACTTTCAGAAGCTGCAGGATCGTATTGGCGTGGAAAAGCCCTCGGCGAAGTTGCAAGCGGCGATTCCGCTGACCTATTACTGCTTCGATTTGCTGTACTGCGATGGCTACGACTTGCGGAAGTCGCCGCTGCTGGCGCGAAAGCAGCTCCTGGAAAAGATTTTGCAGCCCAACGAGCGGGTGCGCTACTCCGGCCACGTCCTCGAAAAAGGAGAAGAGCTTTTTGCGGCCGCGCGCGGGAAACATTTGGAAGGCATCGTCGGGAAGGAGATTCGCAGCACGTATTCCGGCAGCCGCAACGGAGAATGGCTGAAATTCAAAATTGTGAATGAACTGGACGCCGTGGTGGCCGGCTGGACGGCTCCGCGGCGCAGCCGGAAATACTTTGGCGCGTTGGTGCTGGGCCTGTACCGTGAGGGGAAACTCGAGTTTATCGGAAGCGCGGGCACCGGCTTTGTGGAGAAAAAACAGAAGGAGATATTAGAACTTCTGCAGCCGATGCGGACGGAGAAGAGTCCATTTGCCGCGGTTCCGTCGTTGCGCGAGAAGGTGGAGTGGGTGAAGCCAGAATTGGTGGCGCGGATAAAGTTCGCGAATTGGACGGACGACGAACACCTGCGTGCGCCAGTGTTTTTGTCGCTGCGGAATGACCAATTGGCGCAGAGCTGCACATTTGACGCCGAGCATGTCGCGGCGGAACGAACCGCGTCAGAACCGGATGCGGCTCCAGAAGGCCTTTCTGTGGCGCCCGCCAAGAAAGAGAAAAACGCAAAAGCCGCAACGCTGATGCAGCGCCAGCGCAGCACCCCCGCGGCAGACCACGGACCGAATCCTGAGGAACTGGCGGAGACGATTCGCAAAGCCGGCAAGGGCGACTTAACCCTGGACGTGGATGGAAAGAGCGTGCACCTCACGCACCTTGAGAAAATCTATTTCCCGGAGTCGAAGATTACGAAAGGACAGTTGCTGGCGTACTACAGCGAGATGGCGGAGTACATTCTTCCGTTTCTCGAGGGGCGACCGCTGGTGTTGCGGCGGTACCCGAACGGGATTACCGGAACCACATTTTTTCAGAAGGAAGCGCCCGCCGGAATTCCGGAGTGGCTGCGGACCGCGACGGTTTATTCGGATGAACGCGGCGGCGAAATGCAATACGTGATGGCGGAAGATCGCGCCGCTTTGCTGTACCTCACGAATCTGGGCTGCATCGACCACAACCCATGGTCGAGCCGTGCGGACGCGCAGGATACGCCGGACTATGTTTTCTTTGATCTGGACCCGACGCCGGATGCGCCGTTCGCGACGGTCTTAAAGGTGGCCGCGGAAATTTACGATGTGCTGCAGGCCATCGGCATGAGGTGTTACCTGAAAACGTCCGGCGCATCCGGCTTTCACATTTTTATCCCGCTGGTGACCGAGTACAGCTACGAGCAGACGCGNNGTGCGGAAACGCCCCTCGGGAACGGTGCTGATCGATGCGCTGCAGAATGCGCGCGGAAAACCTCTGGCGTGCGCCTACTCAGTGCGCGCGTATCCGCAGGCGCCGGTTTCTACGCCGCTGGAGCCAGCGGAGTTGAAAGGCACGTGGGAACCGGCGCGCTGGAACGTGCGGACCATGCACGAACGCCTGCGAAAAAAGGGCGACCTGTGGGCGGATTTTTGGCAGAGCCGTCAGAAATTAACTCCGGCGCTGAATCTATTGCAAAAGTTGGTGGCCAGCTAGCGAAATGCAGTGGGGGGGGTGGGGGGGGTGGGGGGGTTGGCTACATACTATTGATTAAAAACGATTTATGCGAAAAACATACAAGTGATTTTGTAAGTGTTGATTCTAAATGGGTTACAAGGCAGATTTGGGTAAGTGTTCATTCTGCTGGGGTTAAGTTCACTGTGGGTCGGGCCAAATTTGGTGTCTCTGGGCCACACTTTCACCGCAAAACAAGGGCGGTGGCCACGGCAGACGCGGCTAAGTGCGGAAGGCCTCTAGAGTCGCAGATTTAGAGCCGGCAGATTAGCAATTCGCGCTCGTAGACCATCTCTTTGGGCAAATGGTCGTGCAGGTCGATGAATAATTCTTCGTGGCCGATCACTTCGCGACGCCATTCTTCGCGGTCAAAGTTCTGCAGTGCGTCAAAGTCTTTCTCGGAGAAAGGCAGCCCCTTCCATTCCATGTCGGAGTACGAAGGCATCCAGCCAATCGGGGTTTCGCGGCCCAGCGAGCGGCCTTTGACGCGGTCCACCACCCATTTCAAAACGCGCATGTTGTCGCCAAAGCCGGGCCACATGAAGTTGCCGTCGGCATCCTTGCGAAACCAGTTCACATGAAAGATTTTCGGCGTCACGCTTAGGGAACGCTGCATTTTGATCCAGTGCCGGAAATAATCGCCCATGTGATAGCCGCAGAAGGGCAGCATGGCCATGGGATCGCGGCGCACTTTGCCCAGCGTGCCGGTGGCTGCGGCGGTCATCTCGGAGCCCATGGTGGCGCCCACGTATACGCCGGCGCTCCAATTAAACGCCTGAAACACGAGCGGCATGGTGGTGGCGCGGCGGCCGCCGAAAATAATCGCGCTGATGAGCACGCCCTCCGGGTCTTCCCAAGCCGGGTCAATCGTCGGGCATTGCGACGCCGGCGCCGTAAAGCGGGCGTTGGGATGCGCGGCCTTCGCGCCGGTCTCTCTGGCAATTTGCGGCGTCCACTTTTTTCCCTGCCAATCGGTACATTGGGCGGGCGGCGTATCGGTCAGGCCTTCCCACCAGACTCCGCCATCGGGAGTGAGCGCCACGTTGGTGAAAATGGTGTTCTTCGCGAGCGTGGCCATGGCGTTGGGATTGGTTTTTTTGCTCGTGCCGGGCGCGACGCCAAAAAAACCGGATTCGGGATTGATCGCGCGCAGAGCGCCGTTCTCGTCCGGGCGAATCCAGGCGATATCGTCGCCCACGGTCCACACTTTCCAGCCCTCGAATCCTTTGGGCGGAATGAGCATGGCAAAATTGGTTTTTCCGCAGGCGCTGGGGAACGCCGCGGCGACATAGGTTTTGTCGCCCTGCGGATCTTCGACACCCACGATGAGCATGTGCTCAGCCATCCAGCCTTCGTCGCGGGCGATGTTAGAGGCGATGCGCAACGCAAAACATTTTTTGCCGAGCAGCGCATTGCCGCCGTAGCCTGAGCCGTAGGACCAGATTTCGCGCGACTCCGGAAAGTGCACGATGTATTTTTCCGGATTGCATGGCCAAGGAACGTCTTTCTCGCCGCGCTCGAGCGGGGCGCCCACGGAATGCATGCAAGGAACGACGCGCGCGCCTTTATCGATTTCCTGAATCACGGGCGTGCCGATGCGCGCCATGATGCGCATATTCACTACGACGTACGGCGAATCCGTAAGTTGCACGCCAATTTTCGATAGCGGGGAGCCCACCGGGCCCATACTGAACGGCAAAACGTACATGGTGCGGCCGCGCATGGCGCCCTTGAAAAGAGCGCGCAACTTCTTGCGCATGGCGAAAGGATCTTCCCAATTGTTCGTGGGCCCAGCGGCGTCTTTGGAGTACGAGCAGATGAAGGTGCGGTCTTCGACACGCGCCACGTCTGTGGCATCGGAACGTGCGTAGTAGCAGCCGGGCCACAGTTTCTCATTCAACTTGATGAAGGTGCCGCTCTCGACCATCTCGGCGCAAAGGAGGTCGTTTTCTTCCTGCGAGCCATCGACCCAATGAATCGCCGCCGGCTTGGTGAGCTCCGCCATTTTCTCGACCCAACGCAACAGGTGGTCGTTCTTGCTCAGCGGAACGCTGGGATTACGCGGTTTCGCCGGGCGGGATTTTGCGGGTGCGGCTAACGTTTGCGGCATGGACGAACGCCTTCCGTTTTACAAGTTTTAAGCGATCTATTATACCGCTAAGCGACTGGCGCTTGTTTCCACAGCGCGGCAAAACGCACCGTTTCCACGGGTTGGCTGCAACAACCGCAACGGTCTCAGTGAAATTTCACATATTCGTAATTGATGTCGAGATTGTTGACGCCGCGGTCTGGAGGCGCGATCCAGCCGGCGATTTTTCCGACTTCATACACGCCTTTCATCAGGCTGCGGATGAAGGCGCGATCCGCTTCGGTCGGAAGCCAGTCGGTAAGATGTGCCTCGTAGTTTTCCTTGCTGATGATGCTGCCGGCGGTATCGGTGGGGACATGCGCCCAACTGCCGACGCTGCGCCGGAAGCGCGGGCTCGGCAAGGTCATGCGGAAATCGCAGGCGGCACGCTCGATCACTTTGTTCCAGCGCGTTACGCCCATCTGGCAATCCTTTACGTAAGCCTCGCGCGCCACCTCGTTCATGGCATTGCGCATGGGGATGTGTTCGGTTTTCACGCCGCCCTGGCCGTTGGGCAATTCCAGGGCGAACATCCCATCAGCGGCCAGGTGATCTGCAAAGCGGGGTTCGTCGGGCCGGCCCTTGAGCCCATGCGCGAAATAGGAAGCAGCGTTTGATGAGGAGTCTCCGCCAAAGAGATCAAGCGAAGAGCTGAACCAGAAATTGAGATATTTCTGAATGAGCGGCAGGTCGACGGCACCCGCGCGGCGCACGGCGTCAGGATCCTGGGAACCAATTTCCGCCATCACCTCGAGGCTGCGTTTGATTACCCGAGCAATTCCGGTATCGCCGACAAACATGTGATGCGCTTCTTCGGTGAGCATGAACTTACAGGTGCGCGACAGGTGATCGAAGCTCGATTCCGCCAGGCACTTCAGCTGAAACTTGCCATCGCGGTCGGTGAAGTACGTAAACATATAAAAGCTGAGCCAGTCGTTGATAGGCTCGTTGAAGGTGCCAAGAATGCGCGGGTTATCGGCGTCGCCGGAATGGCGCTCGAGCAATTCCTCGGCTTCTTCGCGGCCGTCGCGGCCGAAGTGCGCGTGCAACAAATAAACCATGGCCCAGAGATGGCGGCCTTCCTCGACATTCACCTGAAAAATATTGCGCAGATCGTAGAGTGAGGGCGCGGTGTGACCAAGGAGGCGCTGTTGCTCGACGGAAGCCGGTTCGGTGTCGCCTTGGGTGACAATCAGCCGGCGCAAAGTGGAACGATGCTCGCCCGGAACCTGCTGCCAGACCGGCTGACCAAAATTATCGCCAAAACCGATGCGGCGGTCCGGCTCTGGCTCGGCGAGAAAAATTCCCCAGCGATATTCCGGCATGCGCACGAAACCGTAGGTGGCCCAGCCTTTGGCGTCGACACTGGTGGCGGTGCGCAGATAAACATCGGCGGCATTGAAATCGCTGGGCCCGAGACCATGCCACCAGGAAAGAAATGCCGGCTGCCAGTGTTCCAGCGCCCGCTGCAAGGTGCGATTGGCGCCCAGTTCGATGTTATTCGGAATGCGGTCCTGATAATTCATGTCCATCAGACTCTCTCCCAATCGAAGCGCGACTTCTTGCCGGTACCGTAGATTTTTAACGCGCCGTTTTCGCCAGTGGCGTTGGGTCGCACGAAAACCCAGTTTTGCCAGGCGGAAAGGCGCCCGAAGACCTTGGTGGCTAGCGATTCAGCGCCGGGAAAACGCAGGCTGGCTTCCATGCCGGTGAGCGCGTCGGGAGAAAGGCTGCAGCGTTCTTCGATGGCCATGCGCAACTCGTCTTCCCAATCGAGTTCGTCGGGGGTGAGCGTGACCAGGCCGTGTTCGAGCGCTTCCGCGGGGCGCAGCAGCTTGCCCTGCAATTTCCGCAACGCCGCAAGTTTCGCCGCATCGCGGGAAAAACGCGTGGCCAGGCGCGATTCACCATTGGCCATGGGCAGCAAGCCAAAGTTGAACGCATCGAGAGCGATGTGCGGTGCGGCGGTCTCGGCATCTCCCGTAGCAACCATGTAGCTGCGGTCGGCAGCCAATGCCAATTCGAGAAGCAGCCCGGCGAAACACGAATCGCTCTCGATGACGGCGAACATACTGCGGGAGGTAACGTCGAGCCGCGCGAAGGTACGGCGCAGCAAGCCGATGGTTTCGCGCACCAGCCAATCTTGACGGTGAGCGTGCATGAAGCGCCCGACTTCGAGGGCCGCGGGAAGGTTGTCCGCGCCCGCGGTCTTCAGCAGCAGCAAGCCAAGTTCCGGCTCATTGGCGCGCAGCATTAGAATGGCATCGTCCAGCGCGCGGGCCATCGCCAGCGGCCACCAATCGGCGCCCAGCTGGTGGGCTTCCTCGATGGTTGCCGGTTGTGGCTGCGTGGGGCCATGCACGACGAGTTTCACGCTGCGAGCAGGGCGGTCAACGAAAGCGTCCAAATGCGGATAGTGGTAGCCATCCTCGCGGATCTGTTTATCCAGCGGAGGCAGCGTGATGCCCTTGGCATCGCGCGGGCGAGATGAAGAATACGCCAGATTTTCCGCACGACGGCGAACGGTAGCGGCGAATTGCGCCGGAGCGGCAATTTCATCCACCAAACCCCACGCCCTGGCGCGTTGGCCGCGAACGCCGTCAGGATTCGTGCAGAAAATATCCGCGAGGTCGCGCCGCACATGGCGCTTGTCCACCACGCGCGTCAAGCCGCCGGTGCCGGGCAGCACGCCAAGCAGCGGCACCTCCGGGAGACTAACCGCGCTCGAGCGATCATCGATGAGCACAATTTCATCGCAGGCCAAGGCCAGTTCGTAGCCGCCGCCGGCCGTGGTGCCATTCAGAGCGGCCAGAAAACGCAATCCATCGTGGCGGCTTGAGTCCTCCATACCGTTGCGCGTCTCGTTGGTGAACTTGCAGAAATTTACTTTCCAGGCATGCGACGAAGCGGCCAGCATATAAATGTTGGCGCCGGCACAGAAGATTTTTTCCCTGGCGCTGGTGAGCACTACACAGGCGACCTGCGGATGCTCGAAGCGGATACACTGCAAAATGTTGTGCAGCTCGATGTCCACGCCCAGATCGTAGGAGTTCAGCTTCAGCTTGTAACCAGGACGCAGCCCGCGGTCTTCGTTTACGTCAAGACTCAGCGTAGCGATACGGCCGTCGAAACTCAGCTTCCAGTGCTGATAAGCAGCTCCGCTGGGCAGATCGAAAATCACCAATTCTTGTTCTTTGTTTGCCAGCTCGGTCATTTCATGCGCAACCCCGGTGCGTCGGTGTCGGCAGCCATTTCATTCACCACGGGCGGCCTGGCAGAGTTGACCAGTGCGGCGAACGATTCCTGTGGCGATTTCGCATGGGTGTCGACGATAACGTCGGCGCGGCGATAAAGCGGTTCGCGACCCGCGAGAATATTTTTCAGTTCCGCCATGGCTTCGCGGTTTTCCGTGGTCTCCGCCATCGGCCGCGTATCGCCCTGCGCAATGACGCGTTGCATGTGCTCTTCCGGCGTGGTGCGCAGCCACACGGTAAAGCACTCGCTCAGCAGGCGCTCAAACGTGGTGGATTCCGACACCAGGCTGCCGCCCGTGGCCAAGACAAAGGCGGGATCGTTGTGCAGCACGTGATCGAGACATTCCCGCTCCAGCCGCCGGAAGCCGCTTTGCCCGTACAAATCAAAAATCACGCTCAGGCCTAGCCCGCTGCGCTGTTCGATCAAGCGGTCCAGTTCGATAAACGGAACGCCTAATTCCCCAGCCAGCCTATTTCCCAGCGTGGACTTGCCCGCGCCACGCAAACCAATCAGCGCGATGCGCCTACGCCGCACTGCGGGGTCCACGCGGGCAAATTCGCGTAACAAGACTTCGCGTGCGCGCACCAGTGTCTCCTCTGGGAGCGCCGCAAGAAATTCGCCGATACGCGATAACGCCGCAGACTGCGTCCCGGACTCGTCCTGGAGCAGCGCGGTCAGCCGGACGTCGAGCGCGTGGGCAATCTGGCGCAGCAATAGAACGGAGATGTTGCCGCTCCCGCTTTCGAGCTGGGCGAGGTAACGCTCCGAAACGCGCGAATCCCGCGCCAAAATGCGTCGAGACATGCCCCTGCGAGCACGCGCCTCGCGGACGCGGAGGCCTAAACGCTTCAAATAGTCCCCATCGGATCGAGAGGCCTGATCTTCAGAACCGTGATCGACCAAGGAGGCTTCGTGCGTTGCCGGACCGTATGACGGACTGAGCGAATTGGTCGAATCATGCATTATTTAGCATTCCAAACAAAGCGACTCCTGTACTATAATGCAGAACTGGCAGCCTCGTCCAGCCCATATTCACGATCACGCGCTGCGGGCCAGGCGATTTTGGGGCTTTGCGGTAACTTCACTCGGAAGGGTGATGCTTGGCGGAACTGCGAATTCTCGTAGGCACCATGACCGGCACGGCGGAAGCCGTCGCCAAAGATTTGGAGCAGGTCCTGTCCAAGGCCGGCCATGGCGCCGAAATTATCCTGATGGACGGCCGCGACGCCAGCGCCTTCGATAAAGCCGGTGCTTACCTGATTTGCACGTCGACCTACGGCAGCGGGGACGTTCCGGACAACGCGCAAAAACTCTTCGCCAGCCTGGAAGAGCTGCGCCCGGATTTGCGGGGGGTGATCTATGGCGTGATCGCGCTAGGGGACCGCACTTACGGGGCTACGTTCTGCCAGGGGGGCTTGCGCTTTGATAGGTTGCTGAGCGAATTGGGCGCCCAGCGCGCGGGCGAAGTCCTGCAGCACGACGCCAGCGCCGGGACCATGGCCGAGGACGTGGCCTCCGAATGGATATTACCGTGGTTCGAACAACAATTACTGCCGGCGCTGGAGCAACGCGTCTGAAGGTGCGGGCTTGTCTCACGGTGTCCCGGCTCTCGACGTGTTCGACCCGCCGTTCAGTTGCGTATATCATCGAACGGGTAACGACTTTTCCTTTCACGATTTTAAATTTGGTGCTGCCGCATGGCGTTGCTTGATGCGTTGTTTCGTTGGCCGGAACTTGACGCGGTTTTCTCTGACGCTTCGTGCCTTCAGGCGATGCTGGATTTCGAAGGCGCCTTGGCGCGCGCGGAAGCGGCCTGCGGCGTCATTCCCGTCACCGCCGCGGCGGCAATTTTGCCCGCTTGCGATGGGCAATTATTCGACCTGGTGCGGCTATGCGAGGACGCCGGGCAAGCCGGCAACCTGGCCATCCCGATGCTCCGGCAACTCACCGCGCTAGTAGAAAAAGCGAATCCATCGGCGGCAGGATTCGTGCATTGGGGCGCCACCAGTCAGGACGCCGTCGATACCGGCGCAGTGCTGCAACTACGCGTGGCGCTCGATGTGGTTCTCGGCGAGCTGCACGCACTTTGCGGAAACCTGGCCACGCTGGCCGACGTACACCGCGCTACGGTCATCGCCGGACGCACCTGGATGCAGCAAGCGGCGCCAACCACGTTTGGCTTTAAGGTGGCGGGGTGGCTCGACGCGCTGCTGCGTCACAAAACTCGTCTTGCACAGTTGCGCGAACACGCGCTGGTGTTGCAGTTCGGCGGCGCGGTCGGAACGCTTTCCGCGCTCGGCGACAACGCTGAAAAAGTAGCGGCAGCGCTGGCTACGGAGCTGTCGGTCACGGCTCCCGCCATCCCGTGGCACAGTCATCGCGACCGCTTCGCCGAAGTTGCCACCACCTTCGGCTTACTCACCGGGACGCTAGGCAAAATCGCGCGCGACATCTCTCTTCATGCGCAGACAGAAATCGGCGAATTGCGCGAGCCGAGCGGCGCCACGCGCGGCACATCTTCCTCCATGCCGCAAAAGCGTAACCCGGTTGGCTGTGCAGCAGTCTTATCCGCGGCATTGCGTGTTCCGGGCCTGGTCTCGAGCGTTCTCGCCGCCATGGTTCAAGAAGACGAACGCGGGCTGGGCGGCTGGCACGCCGAGTGGGAAACGATCCCGCAAATCGTATGCCTCTCGGGTGGCGCTCTGCGCCACCTGAGCGCGGTCATCGCCGGCCTCGAAGTCGATACCGCTCGCATGCGCGAAAATCTCGACCTCGAGCATGGATTGCTCTACGCGGAAGGCGTGACCGCGGATCTGGCCGTGCGGATCGGCAAGCGCGAAGCACGCTGCATCGTGGAAGAGGCCTGCGGGCAAGCCGTCACCCGCAAAATGCATCTTCGCGACGTGCTGCTTGAAACGCCGGAAATACTGAGGCAATCCTCGCGCCAGGAAATCACGGATTTATTTGAGCCGCGAAAACGTTTGGGCGCGAGCGAACAGATGATCGACGGTGTCCTGCAAGCCGCCGGTTTGACAAAGCACCCGTCCGGCAAGGGATCCGCATAAGCCGATGCCCTTCTTTTCCGGCGCCAATGCCGACCTTCACTTCGCGGTAACCGGACCGCTTTCCGCACCGGCGCTGGTCCTCTCGAATTCCCTTGGCACCAATCTCACCATGTGGGAAAAACAACTGCCGGCCTTCGAGCAGCAGTTCCGCGTAATTCGCTACGACACGCGGGGTCACGGAAAATCCTCCGTACCTCCGGGCTCCTACACTTTCGACCAACTTGGAGGAGACGTCCTCGCGCTCCTCGATGAATTGCAAATTACGCAAGCGCACTTCTGCGGCTTGAGCATGGGCGGCATGACCGGCATGTGGCTTGCGCTGCACGCGGCCAATCGGTTGCACAAACTCGTAGTCAGCAGCGCGGCCGCGCGCTTCGGCTCGGCGGAAACGTGGAACGCACGCATAGATAAGGTTCGCCGCGAAGGAATGACCTCGATCGCCCCGGCGGTGGTCGAGCGCTGGTATACGCCAGAGTTTCGGCGCGACCAGCCCGCACAAACCCAGGTCACGCTGCAGATGCTCGAAACTACGCCGCCTGAGGGCTACGCGGCGTGCTGCGCCGCGCTGCGCGATTCGGACCTGCGGGACTCCGTCGCCGAAATACGCACGCCCACCTTAATTCTTACCGGTGCGAAAGATCCCGTCGCGCCGCCCGCCGATGGGCAGTTCCTGGCGGCCAAAATTGCCGGCGCGCAGTATCGTGAAGTCGACGCCGCCCACCTTTCCAACATTGAAGCCGCGGAAGCGTACACCAGCGCGGTGCTAAACTTTCTCACCGCTGAAGGAGCTTGAACAAATGACGGAACGCGAGCGCTACGAAGC
>PMOV01000044.1 GCA_003161195.1 Acidobacteriota bacterium
CCAAAGCAGGGCTGTTACGATTACCTACTTTTTATTTCTTTTTCTTTCGTTTGCGTGTACACTCTCCGCGAATGAGCGACGGGGTGCCCCGGACAACGGGGAAAAAATCACATCGGGGTGGCCAGGACATGCAAACGGTACAGCTGATTTGTAGGTCTTTGCGGGAAATGTCGGGCGCGAAACTTGGACAAGCTGCGCGGGGACGTTTTCGCGCGCCGCTGCGGACGACGGGCCGAATCCTGGCCGCAATCGTGCTGGCAACCTTGTGCGGAGCTCCTGCGGCGCTGGCGCAGAAAGACGCCGGCTCGATCGTGGGCGTGGTGAAGGACGGGAGCGGGGCGTCGGTGCAGGGCGCTGCGGTAACGGCGAGCAACGTTGACCTGGGGGAGAAGCAAAGCGCGACCACGAACGAGCAAGGCGAGTACGTTTTCAGCGCGCTGCACATCGGGAAATACAAGATCAGCATCGAGAAGCAGGGGTTCAAGACCGCGGAGGCCGGACCGATTACGCTGAGCGTGCAAGACCGGCTGGCGGTGGATGTGACGCTGCAACCGGGAGCGGTGACGGAAACCGTGGAGGTGACGGCGCAGGGCGTGCAACTGGAGACGGAGACTTCCGATCTGGGGCAAGTGGTGGATCAGAAGCGCATCGAGACGTTGCCGCTGAACGGGCGCAACTATGCGCAACTTGCGCTACTCGGGGCCGGCGTGGCGCCGAGCGAGCCGGGTTCGCGTACATCGGGCAGTTACGGATTCAGTTCCAACGGCGCGCGCGCGTTGCAGAACAACTTTCTGCTGGACGGCGTGGATAACAACGCGAACCTGGGCGACGTGCTCAACGAACAGTCCTACGTGATTCAGCCTTCCGTCGACGCCATCGAAGAGTTTAAGGTGCAGACGAACGCCTACAGCGCGGAATTCGGGCGCGGGAACGGGGCTATCTTGAACGCGGTGATCAAGTCCGGCAAGAATCGGTTTTACGGGGACGTGTACGAATTTCTGCGTAACGACGATTTCGACGCCGCGAATTCCACGCTAAAGGCGCAGGGTTTCGGACGCGAGCCGTATAAGCAGAACCAGTTTGGCGCAACCTTCGGCGGGCCGATTAGGAGGGACCGTACGTTCTTCTTTATGGATTATGAGGGGCTGCGCATTCACCAGGGGGTTATTCTGAATGGCACGATTCCAGATCAGAGCATGATCGGCGGAAATTTCACTTCCATTCTGACGAACACGCCGGCCATGGCCGCCGACGTAAACGGAAATCCCACCGGGCAGACGGCGCTCGATTGCAGCGGGAGTCCAACGTACGTGGGCGAGCTTTTCAACGCAAGGCTCACACAGGCGTCCACACTGAATCCCAATGGATATTGCGGCGTGCCGATCACCGGTCCAGGCGGGCAACTCAACGTTTTTGGCGGGAATACGCAGATCGATCCGCTGGCTGCGCGGCTCGCCGCCCTATATCCGGCGCCGAACGCCAACAACGACGGGTACAACTACATCGCCGTGCCGGTGGAACAAACCACGCGCAACAATTTTGACGTGCGCGTGGACCACAAATTCAGCGACGCGGATACCTCGTTCTATCGTTTCAGCTACGAGGATCAGCCGCGGACGATTCCTGCGCCTTTTGGGAACGCGCTGGATGGCGGCGGCTTTTTCAGCGGGAATGAAGAAAGCTCGTACCGCAGCCTGGCGATCAGCGAGAATCACACGTTTAGCCCGACGACGTTGAATGAGTTTCGCTTTGGCTACAACCGCATCAACTCCCACCGCTTCCAGGAAAACGCGGACACCAATGTCTCCGAGGAATTGGGCTTCCCGGGCGTTCCGTATTCCGCGGGCAACGGCGGACTGCCGACCATCACCTTTGGCGACGGGTCATCGATCGAGATCGGCAGTTCGGGTTATCTGCCCTCTATCGAGAAACAGAACAGTTTCGTTTTCTCGGATAATTTCAACAAGGTTCTGGGCGCCCATGCTTTGAAAATTGGCGCGGAAATCCGGATCGAGCAGTTCACCATTTTCCAGCCCGCGCAGTCTCGCGGCGCGGAGAATTTTGGGACGGAGTTCACCTCGAATCCGGGGGCCATTGCCTCTGACGGCGCCGGCTATGGTTTCGCAACCTTCCTGCTGGGAATTCCGGATGGCGGCTCCATCGTAAACCTGCACGACATCGACTATCGCAGGCAGATTTACGCCGAGTACATGCAGGACGATTGGAAGCTCTCCAAGCGGCTGACCTTGAACCTGGGGCTGCGCTATGAGATTTTCAGCACGGTGAAAGAGCATCACGATGAGCAGGGTACGTTCGATTTCGCCAGCGACACGCTGATCGTCCCGAAGGGCATAACCGCGCAACTGACGCCGACCATTGCAAGTTACCTGCCCATCAGCGCCACGGGAACGCCTGGCCTGATCAGCCCGGACTTGAACAACTTTGCCCCGCGCGTGGGGCTTGCTTACAAAATTACCGATAAGCTCGTGATGCGCGCCGGGTACGGCATTTTTTATGGCGGGCAGGAGAACGGTCCTTTCTCGAACCCGAGCCCCGGATTTAATCCGCCATTTTTCGTGACCGAGTCCTTTACCCCGCCGTGCGGCCAGGGAATCGCGAATCCCCTGGTGGTGGACTGCTCGATACCCGGGTTAAGCCAGCTCTCCGCGGGCTTTCCGGCGAATGCGTTGACTGACCCAAACACACCGATTCTGTATTCGATAGATCCTCATCTGCGGACGCCTTATACGCAGCAGTATCACCTGGGCTTTCAGTATGAAGTGGCGCCGAACACGATTCTGGATATTTCCTATGGCGGTTCAAAAGGCGCGAAGCTGTTCACCTTTTATAACGGCAATCAAGCGGTGCCCGCCACCGAACCGCAATTTGCGGCCCTGTGCAACGACCCCGCAACCGGCACCACCCCGCTCAACTGCCCTACGGCGCCGCGCCGTCCGTTCCCCGCGGTCGATTCTTCCATCGCGTTGTTCAAATCGGACGGCATCTCGAACTACAACTCCTTGCAAGTGCGGCTGGAGAGGCAGTTTGCTCACGGGCTGCAATTTGAGGCGTCGTATACCTACGCGCATTCCTTGGACGACGCTTCGAGCGCCAGCCTGGGCTCGGCCAATCAGGGCGATTTTCGTCTGCAGACCGATCCTCTTCTTGAATATTCAAACTCTGACTTCGACGTGCGTCATCGCTTCATTTTCAGTTCTATTTATGAGTTGCCGTTCGGCAAAGACAAGTTGCTGGGAAGAAATGCCACCGGGTGGGAAAATCAGATCATCGGCAACTGGCAGGTGGCCACGATCATGACGGCGTCGACCGGCAATTGGTATACGCCGACGGATATTTCGGCTAACGTTTCGACCTCCGATTGCGGCGGCACCGTGGAAAACTGCATACGTCCGAACCTGGTCGGCAATCCCAACGGCAAGCCTTGCGTCGCCGGCACACTGTTCAACACTTGCGCGTTCGTATCGGACACCGTCGTCGGCACTTTCGGCAATGCGGGACGCAACATCATTCAAGGCCCGGGCTATCAGAACTGGGACATCTCGCTTTTCAAAACGTTTCCCATCAGCGAATCGAAGCGCTTTGAGTTTCGCGCGGAGTTCTTCAACGCCTTCAATCACGCCAATCCGGAATTCACTAATCCGGAAACAATCGTGGAAAATACGGCCACGGAGCTGGGGTCTTCCTCGTATGGGTTTGCCGGATATACGCGCACGCCACGGCAGATTCAGTTCGCCTTGAAATTTTATTTCTAGCCGCCAAGGTGGCCGCGATGATTTTTTGCGCAAGGCGAGGCAACGGCCGAACGCAGCGCAAGCTGCTGATCGGACTGCTAAGTGTTCTGGGTGCCGCGGCGCTTCCCTGCCCCGGGTTCAGCCAGGACATTCAGTACCAGGCGGATCCCGACGCCGCGCAGAAAAAAACCCTGCTCCTCAAAGACTTCGATCCGCAACCCATGCTGCATGCGGAAAAGCACGAAGTGCCGCGCGCGAGATTCCCGGTCATCGATATGCACAATCACGTGAACGACGCGGGGGGCGTGCACGCGGAAGACATTCCGCCCGCGGAAGTGGTGCGGCGCATGGACCGCGCCAACGTGCAAACCATCGTCATCCTCACCGGCATGTGGGGAGACAAACTGCAGGGCGTGCTGGACAAGATGGTCAAGCCGTATCCCGGCAGGTTCATCGTCTTTGCGCAAATGGATTACCGCAAAATCGACGACGCCAATTTCAGCGCCGAGATGGTGGCGCAACTGGATGACGCGGTTCGCCGTGGCGCGCGCGGATTAAAAGTGTTGAAGGATCTCGGTCTCGGCGTGCGCGACAAGTCCGGAAAATTTGTCGGCGTCGACGACCCGCGGCTTGATCCCGTGTGGGAGGAATGCGGCCGCTTGGGCATCCCCGTGGCCATCCACACCAGCGATCCCGAAGCCTTCTGGGGGCCGGTCGATGCGCACAACGAACGCTACGAGGAGCTGATCGAAAATCCCACCTGGGGCTTCCATGATGCAAAGTTTCCCAGCAAGGAAAAGCTGCTCGCGGAACGCAACCACGCCATTGAAAAGCATCCGCACACCACGTTCATTGCCCTGCATGTCGCCAACTGGCCGGAAAATCTCGATGTCGTCTCAGCCTGGCTCGACAAGTACCCCAACATGATGGTGGAATTCGGCGCGCGCGAAGCCGAACTTGGCCGCCAGCCGCGGCGCTCGGAGAAATTCTTTCACGATTACCAGGATCGCATCATGTTCGGCACGGATGCCGAGCCGGAAGAGGCTATGTACGCGAACTATTTCCGCTGGCTTGAAACCACCGATGAATATTTCCCCTATTGGGGATATCCCGGCCAGGGCCGCTGGGAAATTTATGGGATGGGCCTTCCCGATTCAATTCTCAAAAAGGTTTATCACCAGAACGCCGAAAAGATTTTCGCGCAATTCAAAGGATTGCACTGAAATGACACAGCGTCTTCCATCGTTCCTTCCGCCAATAACAATCTGCGTGACGCTGGTTGCGGCGGCGTGCCTGACGGTCATCGGCTGCCAGAAGCAACAAGACTCCAAACCCGCCGCGCCCATAGCCGTCACGAAATCCGGCATCGAGGTGAGCGCCGGCCCCGACGCCATAACCATACGCACGCCATCGACCAAGTTTGTTCTTGGGCCTTCAGGCTCGTTGCAGGGCTTCCTCGAAAAAGCCGGCATCGAGTTGTCGCTGGAGGCCAATGCAGCGGGCGCCGGCCAAACCGTTTCGATTGCAAAAAAGGACTTACCTGGGCTGCAGCTGGATCTCGCACATGCGAAAGTGCAGGAACCCTCGGGCAAACTGGGGACGCTCGGCAAAAAGGTGGTAATCACGGGCCCGATTCCCGGAGCCGGCCTGGAAGAGACCGTCACCCTCGAGGTCTACGACGCGTTCCCGCAACTGGCGCTGCTCTCCGCAACGCTTCGCAACACGACGGATAAGGACATCGCGCTGGACGCAGTCACCCTGCAACGCCACACCTTCGCACCGCCCGCCAATTCTTCCGCCAGCCAAACGCTCTGGAGCTTCGACGGCGCCAGCCTGAAGTGGGGCAAGGACGAAATTTTTCCCGTGCCCGCCAAATACTCGGAAGAAAATCCCTTCGGCGCTCCCGTGCCGGTTAAGGACGATCTTGGCCATGTAGGCGGCGGCATCCCAGTGGTGGCATTCTGGTCGCGAAATGTCGGCGAAGCCATCGGCCACGTCGAGACGCTGCCGCTGGTCATTTCACTGCCGGTACAGACGAAAGAACATGGCCAGGTCGCTGCGGCAATGCGTATCCCCGCCAATACCGTGCTGAAACCGGGGGAGTCATTCTCCACGCCGCGCTCCTTCCTCGCGGTCTATTCCGGCGACTTTTACCAGCCGCTCAGCACGTGGTCGAACTTCGTCGAAAAGGAAGGGCTCGCGAAGCCCGCGAACAACGACGAAAATTACGCGGTGAGCTGGTGCGGCTGGGGCTACGAATTTGCCGTGACGCCGAAGCAGATGCTCGACACCATCCCCAAGTTGAAAGAGCTCGGCATCCACTGGGCCACGCTCGATGACGGCTGGTTCAACAACTATGGCGACTGGCAGCCGCGCCAGGCGGCTTTTCCCGGGAACGCCATGCAGGACATGGTCAGCAAATTTCATGAGCAGGGCCTGAAGCTACAACTCTGGTGGCTGCCGCTAGCGGTTGAAGACGGCCACAACGGCTATGGCGGACGAAAGTTCGAAGTATCGCAGGTGGTGAAGGATCATCCCGATTGGCTGATCCTGGACAAGGACGGAAAACCCGCGCGCATGGCGCGCAATCTGGCGGTACTGTGCCCCGCGCTGCCGGAAGTGCAGTCTTACTACAAACGACTCACCGAGCGATTCATTCGCGATTGGGGTTTTGACGGTCACAAGCTGGACAACATTTACACCACGCCGCTTTGCTACAATCCGGCGCATCATCACAAATCCCCCAACGATTCGGTCTATGCCATGGGCGAAGTCTACAAAACTATTTTCGAAACCACGCGCGCGCTCAAACCGGACAGCGTCACGCAAAGTTGCCCCTGTGGCACGCCGCCGAGCCTGGCCTGGCTGCGTTATATGGACCAAGCGGTCACCGCCGATCCCGTCGGTTCCATCCAAGTCCGGCGCCGCATCAAGATGTACAAAGCGCTGCTGGGCCCGCGCGCCGCGGTCTATGGCGACCACGTGGAGCTAACACGAATCACCAACGTTTCCACCAACGAGCAAGATTTGGGAACCGATTTCGCCTCCACGCTGGGAACAGGCGGAGTGCTGGGGACAAAATTCACGTGGCCCGATTACGGCCCGAAATTCAAAAATGTGAATCTGACTCCAGAGAAAGACGCGCTTTGGAAAGAATGGATTCATCTATACAACGAGAAAATGCTCTCGAAGGGCGACTTCCTGGACTTGTACGTCTACGGCTTTGACGTCCCGGAAGCTTACGCCATCGCGAAAGATGGGCATTTTTACTACGCCTTCTACGCGCCCGCGTCTCGGACATCGAAAATTTGGAGCGGAGAAGTTGAGCTGCGCGGCTTGGCCGCGGCCAGGAACTATCACGTCGAAGACTACGTCCATCACCAAGACCTCGGCATCGTCACGGGACCCACAGCCAAGCTTAAGGTCAACTTCTCAGATAACCTGCTGCTGGAAGCCACTCCCGCTCGATAACGCTCGCGGGCTTTTGTAGCGCCGCCCTCCAGGCGGCATTGGCTCCGGCGCGATCAACTGCCGGTGCTTGTTTACCGCGAACCGCCGAGGCTCGTCCGCCCCGGCGGCCCGCCAGCCGACCAATTCTTGCGGATGAAGCCTTCGCGGTGTTGGACATCGCGAAACGCTTCGGTACCGCCAGCGCGCGTAACCGAGAGCGCGCCAACCATGTTCGCAAACCTCAAGCAATCTTCGATCTTGGCACCGCGAATATATTGGTGAACGAAGCCCGCGTCGAAAGTATCGCCCGCGCCAATGGGATCGGCCATATCGACGACCGGAGGAAATCCCGAGAATTTCTCCTTGTTCGCCAACACCATCGCACCTTGCGAACCGCGCTTAATCACCAGAATGGGAACTTTCTGCGACAGCACGTGCGCGGCCCGCTCCACATCGGTCGTTTGCGCCAGCTTGCACGCTTCCCTTTCGTTCGGCAGCAGGATGTCCACATATTTGAACAACAGCTGAATATCGCCGGACCAACGGTCTTCCGGATCGTCGTTGGTATCGAGCGATGTGCTGAGCCCGGCTTCCTTGGCTTTGCGATAGATTTCGATTAAATGCGGCCGTATACCTTTTTGCAAGAAATATGACGACACATGCAGGTGTTTCGCGCTGAAGAGATAGCTCAGCTCGAGCTCACGCTCGGTCAGGTCATACATGGTGCCTGGATAGGTCAGAATAAATCGTTGCTTGCGCTGCGGCAGAATGACCGTCAAGCCGGTGGTCTTGCCCGGCAAACGCCGCACGCGGGAAAGTTCCACGCCGCTCTCGCCCAGCCGCTTCAAGCAAATTTCTCCGAATGGGTCGCTGCCGATACACGAACTGAACCCGACTTTGTTGCCGAGCAGCGCAAGGTTGTGCGCAAAAATCGCCGACGAGCTGCCCAGGGTGATGCTCAAATCCTTGGCCAGGTGCTCACGCTCGAGCACCAGTTGCTGCGGCAGGCCGTTCATAATGAGATCGAGATTCAACTCGCCGATCACGCTGACGTCTAAATGTGGCAAGAATTGTTCTCCTGTGTTTCTCAGTCCAGAACGACGACGCGCGTCAAATTCTTCGGCTGATCGGGGTTGAGGCCTTTCTTGATTCCCGCGAAAAGACCCAATAGTTGTCCCGGCACCACGAACGGCGCCAGCCCTGCGAGTTCCGAGCCACCGTGCAATTCGAGCGTAAGATTCGCGGATGCGCGTATCGCCGCAGTGGCTCGGTTGCAGACCGCGATGGTGGTGCCGCCAAGTTCTTTCATCTCCGCGAGCACTTCGGCTTCGGCCTGTTGGCCGCTATCGCTCAGGAAAAACATGAGGCACGTCGCGGGACTGACAATGGCCTTCGGTCCATGCCGGAATTCCAAGGTGTGGAAGAATTGGCTGTACGAACAGGACATCTCCATCACCTTGAGCGCGGCCTCTCGCGCAATTCCATGAAACGCACCTTGGCCAAGGAAAACAAAATCCTCGAAGGAGTGCTGGACCACGAACGTTTCGATCTTTTCCGCCAAGCCGGCGATTTTCGGAGCGAAGCGCCCGGCCATGTCGCGCAACTCTGCTATGAATGGCTCCTTGCCCGCGTGTCGCGCCGCCAGGAATTGCAGGCTGAGCAACATGCTGGTGAAGGACTGGGTCATGACGGTGCTTTTTTCGTCGCACGCCTTTAGCGCGATCGTTTGAGCGCAAATTCCTGCCAGTTCTGAATTCGCCTCGCAGGTGATCCCGATCGTGGGGATGTGCAATTCTCGCTGCAGAATTCCGGCGGCGCGCAGCGTTTCCGAAGTCTTGCCGGAGCGCGAAATGGCCACGGCCTGCACGTCCCTTCCCTCGCTCCGGAGCAACTGCGGAAACAGCAGCACCTCCGAAGAAGGCAAGGCCCGCGCGGGCCGCCCCGTCAGCATCGTCCAACTGGTGGCCGCCGCTTCCGCCAGGTAGTAGCTCGTGCCGCAGCCGACAAAAATCCAGTTCGTGCGACGGGTGATGCTTTCCAGAATCTCTTTCACCACCGCGCTCTGCTGCAATTCGCTCAGCACGCTTTTCCAGACGTCACCCTGCGACCGTATTTCATTCCAGGTGTGAGACATTTGCTTCCTTTCGCTCTTCGGCCTGTGCGCCTTGTGCGGCAATGCTTTGCGCGCTTCTAGACCAGCTTGACGTCCACGCCGGCTTCTCGCAGCACTCGCAAGTCGCTCTTGGGAACGTTCTTGTCGGTGATAATTTCGTGAATTTTGGTGGTTGGCAGAATGAGCGACAAGCTGCGCCGCCCAAACTTGCTCGAATCGCACACCAGCACGGTTCGCCGCGCGGCCTCCGCCATGGCGCGATTCACGCGCGCTTCCAACAAATTCGGTGTGGTCAACCCGTAGCGCACATCGAACCCGTCGACGCCCAGAAACAATAGATCCGCGCTCAGTTTCTGCAGCGATTCCTCCGCCAACGGCCCCACCAGGGAAAACGAATTCGCGCGCAGGACTCCGCCGGTCAGGATCACCTGCACCGCGGTATCCGCGAGTTCCGTGGCGATGTTTGTGGCATTGGTGATGATCGTCAAGCTCTCAAATTTCCGGCAGGCTCGGGCGATCGCCGTGGTGGTGGTGCCGGAATCGAGGATGATCACCTGCCCTTGGCGAATCATCTGTACCGCAGCCGCGGCAATGCGCATCTTTTCCTGGCGGTGCAGCCGTTCTTTTTCTCCAAGCGAGCGGTCCTTTAGCGCGCCGGTCTTCATGGGCAGCGCGCCGCCATGAGTCCTTTCGAGTTGGCCATCGTGGTGCAGGACTTCCAGATCTTTGCGAATGGTTATGAGCGAGGTGCGAAAATGTTTCGCCAGATCCGTCACCAGAACGCGTCCGTCCGTCTGGAGCATGTCCAGAATGGCGCGTCGCCGTTCCTCACTTAGCATGTCGGACATCCTCTCGCTCGGCTACCAGCGTGTCCACGCGGACCAAGTCCTTCATCCTGGCGATGTCCGCGGCACGCGCGCGCCCAGGCGCGACCGCCAGGCAATTGGCAACGCCGCAAGCGGAGGCCAAGCGCAAAGCCTCGACCGGCGAGAGCGCGTGCGCTGCGGCGTAGGCGAAACCCGCAACGGTTGCGTCTCCGCTGCCGACGCACGAGCGCGATACTTGCTTTGGAACTCGCGCAATGAGCGTTTGCTCGTCACGTTCGGAGCGCCAGACGATGCCCGCGGCGCCCAAACTGATCGCCGCGGCTTTGGCGCCCAGCTGCATCACTCGCTGCAGGACTTCTTCCGCGCAAGCCGTGTCATGAATCGTGCTCCCGCTTAATGATTCCGCCTCGTGCTGGTTGGGCTTCACGAAGTCCGGCCCTGCCGCCAGTCCCAATTTCAACGCTTCCCCGCTGGCATCCAGGAGTACGCGGCCGCGCTGCGCGTGGGCCAGACGGATCAGCGTTGCGTAATAGTCGCTGGGCAACCCGGGCGGCAGACTGCCGGAAAACACGACCGTTGCGGGTTCCGCGGATTTCGCCAAGATACGTTGAAACGTCGCCTGAAACCGC
Organism: Acidobacteriota bacterium; assembly: GCA_003161195.1. GTDB lineage: Bacteria > Acidobacteriota > Terriglobia > Acidiferrales > UBA7541 > Acidiferrum. The sequence goes on from PMOV01000044.1 coordinate 10,772, forward strand.
TGCAGCTCTTCCTCGGCAATCGCGGGTCCAGGCTCGAGAACCTCCGTCACCCGCGCATCGTCCTCGATGATCTCCAGATTTGTTCTGGTTTCGCCGGCGATGGCCACGGCTTCTACCTTGATCTGCAGTTCTCGGAGTCCTGCCACTAAAGCGGCACCCGCTGAGCCCCCGGCGAATCCGAGCCATAGCGGATCGGCGCCCAGCGTTTTGAGGACCATGGCTACGTGCGCTGCTTTGCCGCCCGGCGCGCCTTCGGCCTTCGCGGCACGATTCACTTTACCAAGCTGCAGAACGGCCAACGCCAGGCACTTGTCCACCGCAGGATTCAGGCTTACGCAGACAAACATTCTTGGCTTTCCGTCCGATGCGGTTCGGAGTTCAGCGCGAACCAGGGCCGCGCGCTGCTCAGGCATTTGTTCACGTTCTGTATGTTGCGGACACCCTCGTCTGCGAGCCAATCCTCGAGCGCGTGTGCGCCTCTCTCGATCGACACGGACACCCCTTCCTTCCAGGTCGCCCGACCGCAGAGCACGCCGCTGAATTTCACCTCGGCTTCTGCGGCCAGCTGCAATGCGAATTGGAAGGCCTGATTGCTTACGCCCTGGGAAAGGTAAATGAAGGGCAGGTGCGTGGCCTCGGCGGCTCGTCGGTAAAGCTGCAAGGCTTCTCCCCGGCTATGTAAAACTTCGGATTTCGCAGACGGCGAACCCTGCACATACGCCACATTTACCGGCACGCCCACCTTCAGCACGTCCACCTGGTACCGCGCATGGGAAAACTCGCGCATGCTTTCGATTACGATTTCTGGCTTGCCACGCGCGAAGTCCGCGCCTTTTTCATCCACCCCTTCCGCGTAACTCACCAGTTCCAGGAAAAAAGGAATGTCCGCGGCAGCGCATTCGGCGCCGACATTTTCCACGAAGGCGTGTTTCTGAGCGTTGATCGAGGTTTCGCTCGTGGTTGAGTAATATAGCAGCAGCTTGATGCCGTTAGCTCCTTGCTCCATTAACCGCGGCACCGACCAGTGATCCAGCAGCCGTGGCAATCTGCCCGAAACCTTATCGTCGTAGCCGGTCTGCTCATAGGCTAGCAGCAGCCCGGCCGTCTTGGCGCGCTGGCTGGCGGCCGGCAAGCCATATTCAGGATCCAAAAGAATGGCGCTCGCATGCGGCGTCAGAATGCGGCTGACCGCTTCTTTGAAGTGGACAAGCACCTCGGCGGGAACGCGCGCCGCGTCCACGTGCATGACGGTGGCAAAGAGCGTGCGCAGCGCATGGCGCTGATCGATCGCCAGGGCGGCGATCACCCCGCGCGCGTCCGCGATCGCGTGCAGCCCCTTTTTCTTTCCCGCGCTGACGCCAGCAGCCATTTCTATTCCTTTCGAATTCTTTCTTTTACTTTCTTTTACGGCTTATGTCAAGTTCCGCGCGTGGCACGCGCTACCAGCGATCCACCACGGAAAGCATAGTCCATGGGCGCGCAAATTCGCGTGCCGGCGCGGCATGGCGGGCGGCGCGACAGCGATTCACTGCGGCGAGGCGGCATTGCGCGGCGGACTGCGCGGCGCCATTGCATGGTTCGACCGGAGCCATAATTCTCAAGTTGAAAACAAATGAGTTACGGGAGTGGATGTGTCTACGGTAGGGGAATTTGTATCGTTGTGAGGGGAAAGGGTTTACGCGGGGAGCAATTCGTATCGTTATCATTCTAAAGGGGCGATTTGGCGGCAACGGAATTTGGTCGTGCCGGGCGTTTGGAGGTGGGGAGAGCGGGCGGAATTGGGGCGAGGGAAAGGAGACCCGCAGTTGCTGGAAGGAGGACGCGAGGCTGAAGCTCATCAACATACGACACGGTAGCACGGGATTGTTGCATTGTAAAGATATTTTACCTATAGGTATATCGTTCGAATGGAATGAGACAACCGGGTTGAGACGCGCCGAGAACGGCTGGGCAGCGGGAAGAAGTCTCGTCGCTTCAACGGTTTTCCCCCGGATTCCGTCCTTCGCCCCGTTTCCCGTCCTGCGGTTTCGCCGTCCCGGTTTCCCCGGTTTGCGGCGCAGGAGTCGCGTTAATTTGCGCTTGAGCGATCCCCTCTCGATCCGCGTGTTGGAGTTTTGGTTTTGGGTGTCAAAAAAAGCCAGTAGTCTTCTTCCTGGCTCAAGCATCCAAGCAGCGTTTGATTCGACCCGTTTGGCCTAGCACGTTGCAGAGCCAATGTCCGCGGGCAAAGCATGAGGAGGAATTCCATGAGTAAGAATCCATTGGAGCAAACGGCAAACCGCGAGGCCCAGGCGTCCGTGCCGCTAACGTCTATGCACAGCGTGGAAGCAGATGGGGTGCGGGTGTTTTATCGATCCGCGGGCGATCCGAGCGCACCAGTAGTTCTATTACTTCATGGGTTCCCATCATCATCGTTCATGTTCCGCGAGTTGATTCCGCGCCTCGCCGATCGCTACAGGGTGATCGCGCCGGACCTGCCAGGATTCGGATTCACGGAGGTGCCCGCCGAACGAAAATATGCCTATACGTTCGACGCGTTGGCTTTGACCATCGAAGCGTTTACGGAAGCACTCGAAGTCAACCGCTACGCGATCTATGTATTCGATTATGGTGCGCCGACCGGTTTCCGCCTGGCGATGGCGCATCCCGAGCGAGTTACGGCAATCGTTTCGCAGAACGGCAATGCCTACGAAGAGGGCCTGGGCGATGCGTGGGGGCCGATTCGGAAATATTGGGCGGAGCCGACGGCAGAAAATCGCGACGTAATCCGGCAAAACGTTTTAACCCTGGAGGGAACGAAGTGGCAGTACACGCACGGCGTGGCCGTCCCGGAAAGTGTCGCGCCGGAATCCTACACGTTGGATATGGCGCTGATGGAACGGCCGGGCAATCAGGAGATTCAGTTGGACCTGTTTCTAAACTATGCGTCCAACGTCAAGCTCTATCCAAAGTTTCAGGAATATTTCCGCAAGTCGCAGCCTCCGTTGCTGGCGATCTGGGGCAAGAACGATCCGTTTTTCATTCCGGCAGGCGCGGAGGCCTTTCGCAAAGATATTCCCAGCGCGCAGGTGCAGTTTCTGGATACTGGACATTTCGCATTGGAGACGCACGTGGTGGAGATTGCGGATGCCATCCGGGAGTTTCTTGACGCCAACGCTTCCGGCAGGCCGGCCAAAGAAAGCGCGGCTTCACGATGACGGGGTTTCCGCCAAACGCCGCAGTGGTGTTGGTACACGGCGCGTGGGCGGACGGCTCTTGCTGGAGCAACGTTGTTCTCCCGCTGCAGGGGCTGGGCCTGCAGGTGATCTGCGCCCCGATTCCACTTACGACTTTAACTGACGATATTGCCGCTTTGCGACGCGCGCTCGAGCGAACCAGCGGATCAGTAGTACTGGCAGCACACGCCTATGGTGGAGCGGTGATTGGAGGCTTGCGCGAGGACCGGGTGAAGGCTCTCGTGTATATCGCGGCGCTCGCGCCGGATGAGGGCGAAACGGTGGCGCAGGTGTTCTATCGCGAGCCGCCGCACGCGAATGCCCCCAAGCTGGCGCCGGATGCACATGGATTTATTTGGATGCCGGAGCAAGGGTTTCATAACGCCGTGGCCCACAAAGCCTCGCTCGAACAGACCAGCGTTCTGGCAGCGACGCAACGGCCCATTGCCCTCGCATGCATTCAAGAGCCGGCCCCCACGCCAGCATGGAAAACTAAGCCGTCGTGGTATTTGCTCGCGGAAGAGGATCGCATGATTCACGCAAAGACGCAGCGGTTCATGGCGGAACGTATGGGCGCGAGCATCAGGGCAGAGCGCGTGGACCACACTCCGATGTTCACCGCGCCGGATCTGGTGATTGACCTGATCGCAGATGCGGCGCGCGAGACGCTCTCGCCAAGGCAAACCGTGCGGTCATGAACCGTAACCGTCCTGAGGCTAGCCCGGGACGCATTATTTCGTTGGCGAAGCGGGCCTGATTGCGGCTGCTGCGGGAGTTTGAAACAGCTTCATGGAGCTAAGCAAGGTGTTATACACGCCCCAGCCGAGCGGTAGGCCGACCAGAAGCCAGGCAAACAAAATTAGGGCCGGTGAGGATTTGCTGGAATTCTCAGACATTTGCTGTGCTCCTTGATTTGTCTCACGCGCGCGCGGCAGGTTTGTCCGCGTCCCCACTAGCAGGCTCAAACGTTTCTTTCGGCAAGCCAATGCTTTTCGGTTACGGGCCGGACCAGCAAATTGGCGATAAATCCCGCCACTAACAGCCCAGCCATCACGTGTAATACCCCTTGATAGGCGCTGGCTTTGTCGGCCCCATGCTGCAATTGATATTCACGCATGTAATTCACCAGCACCGGCCCGAGCACGCCTGCCGTGGACCAAGCGGTCAGCAGGCGTCCGTGAATGGCGCTCACGTGATGGGTACCGAACATATCGCGAAGGTAGGCGGGAATGGTGGCGAATCCGCCGCCATACATGCTGAGCAGCACCGCGGCAATGGCTACGAATAGTTTGACGTTATTCAGATGGTTCGCGCCGGTCTGCGGCAAGAAGAAATACAACAACGCTCCTAGCGCAAAGAAAATGAAGTAGGTCGGCTTCCTTCCAATGTAGTCCGAAACCGAAGACCAAAAAAAGCGCCCGCCCATGTTGAATAAACTGAGCAGTCCCACGAAGCCGCCCGCCGCTATGGGACCGATGCGGCCTTTAAATAGCTCCTGGATCATCGGCGAGGCTTGTTCGATGATGCCGATGCCCGCCGTGACGTTGGTGCACAGCACAACCCAGAGGAGCCAGAATTGCGGTGTGGCAAAGGCGGCGTTCACCTCCACATTACGGGTGGTAATCATGGCGCTTTGGTTGGCCGGCGGCGTCCAACCTTCCGGCTTCCACCCTTCCCGCGGCACGCGTACGGTGAACACCCCGAACATCATGAATACGAAATAGAGCGTGCCCATAACCAGAAAGGTTTTCCCGACTCCGAGATCCGTTGGCGTGCGAAAGTAAGCCATCAGCTTGATGGCCAGCGGCGAGCCAATCATGGCGCCGCCGCCGAATCCCATGATGGCCATGCCGGTGGCAAGCCCCGGGCGATCCGGAAACCATTTAATCAGGGTGGACACGGGGGAAATATAGCCGAGCCCCAGCCCCGTGCCCCCAACGACGCCGTACCCGAGGTACAACAACCAAAGCTGGTGGCTGAGCACGCCCAGACAAGAGATGTAAAATCCCGCGGCAAAGCACACCGCCGATGCAAACATCGCTTTGCGCGGACCCGCAGCCTCGAGCCATTTCCCGAAAGTGGCGGCGGAGAGGCCCAGTATCACGATGGCCAGGGAAAAAATCCACGCGATCTGCGTCTGCTTCCAATCTTGCGGCAGGGGTTTGCCCACGCCCAGCAGTTGCGTCAACGGAATCTTGAATACACTGAAGGCGTAGGCTTGACCAATGGAAAGGTGAATGGCGAGCGCCGCGGGGGGCACCAGCCATCGGCTGAATCCGGGTTGCGCGACAGATTTCTCGCGGTCGAGGAAAGACAGAAGGGGCATCCGTGAGCTCCTTGCATGAACACCGACCAGACCCGACAAATAAAGCGGGACCGCACATCCACAAAAGGGCTCGCGAAAGGCCCTGGGCAGCTTCTCCATACATCGCTAGCCGGCAAAAAGCAATACGAGCTCCTACGAAGAAGGGATTGCCACAGCAAATGCCAGAATGCCGTGAGGGAACTACGGCTAGACGATTTGATGTGATGACAATCGGGACAGGATCAGCGGCCGCGGTGGTGGCGTCGCGCCCAAGCCGAGAAACTCGTGTTCACGGCGAACTCCGCTACGTCTTAAGGAATGTCGACAGAGCGACGGTTTCTCCCAAGGCGTGTCGAACGGCCATTAAGAATTCATGATTATCGGGAGGTTTCTGAAAGAATGCCGCAGCCCCGGCCTCAAGCGCACGCTTCTTGTTGTCCGCCGGGTCGCGCGCGCTGAGCACGATGACGGGGACGGCCACTAGATCGGGCAGAGTTCTCATGCGCTCCAGCACCAGGAAGCCGTCCCCCGCGGGTAGTCCGAGATCGAGGATGATCAGATCCGGGGACTCCTTGCGCGCCACGGAGATAGCGGCTACGGCATCGCCGGCCCACACCACCGCATAGCCGTTGGTTTTCAATCGGGGAGTTAACCCCAGGCGAAAATGTTCGTCATCGTCGATAATCAGAATTTTCTTCGCGGTCTTTTGCTCGGATTCTTGCGCCATCAAATCGTTCGTTTGCGTCATTTGATCCTTTCTTTATCCAATAGGTGCTCCTGAACGGCGCTTTCGATGCGTGCCGTGACTTCGTGTATCTGCTGTTCCCGCGGTTGGCCGTGAGCGACTGCCATGGTGGTGGAAGAAATGGCAGGGCGGAGGTGTGACGCTTTGTCGAAATTGTGCAAATCCCTGAGAATGCGACTGGCGATCAGCGAAGATCCTTTGGGGTCGGTGCAAGCGACGATGAAAAATGTGACGATCGCCCCTTCGTCGCCGGTCGCGGGCAAGAGCACGTCCTGACCCGAATGAATGCAGCGCCCCAGAATCTGCCGTATCTCTCGCAGGATGTCCGCCTGTACGCCGCCCTTCACCTCGAGCACGTCTACCGCAATCAGGGTGACGGAGCCGGCATCGAGGTTTGGCCCGCTAAAGATATGGGAACAGTACTTGGCCAGCGAAAACACCGGCAGCGTAAAGTAGAACGTGCTGCCGTATCCTGGTCGGCTATCCAACCAAATGCGGCCACCGTGCCGGGTCACCAACTCTCTGGAAATAAACAGACCCAAACCCAGACCGCTGCGGCTGACTTCGCCCGTGCCTTGCACCTGGGCCAGCCGGTCGAAGATCATTTCGCGGTTTTCGGGACTGATTCCGCATCCCGAGTCGGTCACGGATACGC
>PMOV01000340.1:0-8032 GCA_003161195.1 Acidobacteriota bacterium
GTGTTGTAATCGAGTTGATACTGCATGTGCCCGGCGTCGCCAGGATACGCATCGTCCTCGGCGTACGGATACGACTTCAGCGAATGCTTTGGCAGCGGCTCTACGGTGAAGCCATCCGCCGCATAAAAATCCAGGTCCTTCTCAAAACCGTCCGCATAAAAGAAATAATCCCGCACCCATCCCGCAGGCAGCGCCGGCAGTTTTCGCGGATCGAAATCCAGCTTCACCCCTTCGCCGGAACTGAAAATGGCGAAGCGGTCGTCGGAGGCGGCAAGCAGCGCGCGCACGTCGCCGTATCGCGTGTAGTTCCCTGCCGCCCGCGCGTACGGACCAGACACGCTCCGCGCGCTGTAGGAATACACCGTGTCGCTCGCCGGCGTCAGCCGCTGTTCGCGCGGGAAGCCCAGGAACGCCAGTGACGCATCCGCCAGCGGCACTTCCGCAACGCGCACGTCCTGTGGATCCGCGGCTTGATCGATCCGCACCTGATCCCAGTAAATCTTCAAATTATTCACAATGCGGATGCGTCGCGTTCCCGCGGGCAGCTTGCCCGTCAAATCCGCGACCATTGTGCGCGCCAGGCCGGCCGGAAAGCCCATATCCTCCACCACGCGCACCCATTCACCCTGCGCGTTCTGCGCCTCGACATACGGCGCGATCACCTTAATGCCGGCCTGATCCGCCGCATACATCGACGTGGCCGTGAAATAATCCGTATAGCCGTCCAGCACCAGCCGCAGCGGCTTCGCCACGTCCCACGCCCCCAAATCCAGTTCCAGCCAGTGCAGCTTGGCGAAACCCGCATCCGGCAATTCCTCGAAACTCGTCACATAGCGCCGGTCATGTTTCGCGATCAAGTCCAGCACATCGTCGCCCCGATCATCCCATGCCCCCACGGGCGGTCGCGCATTCTGGCTGGCGATCACGCGAAACTCCGGATATGGCGGATGGCTCGCAAAGCGCTCATTGGGGAAAACTTCGTAAGACGCCGGATGATCAATCGCCAGCAGGCGTACCTGATCGAGATACACCGTCTCTTCCATCGGCTCCATGAACCGGAAAGCCAGCAAACCATTCTTTTGCGGCCGAACACTGCGCGCGGATACCTTTAAATATTCCGTCGGGTTCGGAACGTCCCGCTCCCCCGGCGCCACCCAATGCCCTACTACGCCCGGACCAATCATGTCCGCGATAAACTCGTACTCCTTGCCGTTCCAGGAAAACAGCACCGGGCACGAACTGCCGCGCCGGTCCAGCTCGGCGATCGTTTGCGCCCTTTGCGCGGTCAAATTCACTTCATCCTGTGGAACGCCCGTCGGCCACAACAATCGCACTACTTCGGCATTCTTCTCGGCGCCCAGTCCGGCCAGAATGGACCCCGAGCTTTGCCCCAAATATCCGCTCGCCCCCGCTACTTCCCATTTCTGATACAGCGCCCCGGCGTACAACTCCACCTTCGTGCCAATCGCGCTCTTGTTATCGTTCAGCGCCTTCAGATCGATACCCATCCACCCGTTCAAATTTCCGCCATGATTCCGCAGCAGCAGCGGACTGCCTCCAAGTTGCGTCACCAAAAGGTCCGCGCCGCCATTACCGGAGACATCCGCCATAATCAGCGACCGCGGATTCGCCAGTTTCACTGCGTCGAGCTGCGTATCCTTCGTTGCGTCCGCCCACCCCTTGGCACCTAAATTGCGCAGCAGCCGCACTTCGCCCGCCCCGCCATTGGCGCTCTGTCCCACCGCCGCCAGGTCCACCCAGCCATCGTTGTCGTAATCGAGCGCCGCAATTCCCCATCCCGCCTTCCAGCCAAAATCCGGCAGCGCCACGCGCTCCAGCCTCTTGCCTTCCACATTCCGCCATAAACTGATCCCCGGCGCGCCGGCATGCGTGAACGCCAGGTCCATCCAGCCATCCTTGTCAAAATCGAGCGCCACCACCCCAACCGCTGGCGGCAAATTTTCTTTCTTGAAATCAATGGCATCCAGCGCGGTAAATTTCCCCTCGCGCGGATTCAAATAAATCGCCGCTCCCTTCTCTCCACCGGGAATCACAAAATCGATCGCCCGGTCATTATTGAAATCGGTCGTCACCACGCCGCCGTTCGTCCCCGCCACGCCCAGCGCCGTTTCCGCGGACACATCCGTAAACGTGCTGTTCCCATTATTCCGCCACAAAACGTTGCGTGCGCCCATTTGAGCGGATGTGTCGGGCGTTCCCCCAGACGCCATCGTGATATACAAATCCAGATCTCCATCGTGGTCGTAATCCACAAACGTCGGCCCCACGCATCCCGGCTCGCGCCGCAGCCCCACCGCCTCCGTCACATCCCTAAATTTTCCGCCGCCTTCGTTGTGATACAGCCGGATTCCATCCACATAACACACCGCCAGATCCGTCTTGCCGTCGTTGTCGTAATCCCCCGCCGCGCAACTCATCCCACTGCGCCCGTCCTTTTCATCGATCCCCGAACTCGCTGTCGCATCTTCAAAACGCCCGCCACCGCTGTTGTGCAACAGCGTGCTATGCGCACCCGGCGACGACGCCGTCAAAAATAAATCGATCTTCCCGTCCCCATCAAAATCAAAAAAACACGCCCCCAGCGCCGCCGAAATCTTATAATTTGCATTCCCGGTAATCGCATCCGCAATATTTTCCGAGGAATAATGCACCGCAATCCCCGCCGGCGCAGTCTGCCCCTCGCCCTTGGCAAACTCCGCATACGAAAATCGTCCCTGATCCCCGTAACCCGCCCCAAACGGCGCCCCCAGATGCTCGCTGGTAATCTTCTGAAATTTCGCCAGGTGTTCCTTGGCCCCCGCCACATCGCCCGACCGCTGCAACGCCCGCGCCAGCCCAAATTCCGAAGACGCGTGATAAGGAAAAATCTCCAGCCCTTTTCGAAACGCCGCCACCGCCTGCTCATACTTCTGCAGCTGCGTGTACAAATATCCTTCGAAGTAATACGCATCCGCCTCATTCGGCGCTATCCGCGTCACCTGCTGAAACGCCGCAATCCCTTTCTCCTGCTCGCTCAAATCCTTGTACACGAGTCCGAGGTTGTACCACGCATACGCATCGTCCGGCCGTTTCGTCGTCCCCGCCTCCAGCTCCNNAAATTTGCATCCGCCCCGAGCGCCTTCTCAAAAAGTTTCTGCGCGTCCGCCGCCCGCTGCTGATTCATATACGCCACACCCAGCGTATTAAAACGCAACGCCTGCGCATCGTCCTTCGCAGCGGGAGTAGCTGAAGTCTTTGCGGCAGGTGAGGTGCCTGCCGCTGTCGAAGTGATTGTCGTAGCTGAAGTGGTTGAAACTATTTCGGTCGAAGGCGTTGTGTCTCCAACATTCCGCCGCGCCGCGCCGCCATCCGCCAACCCACTCGAACGCAGCACCGCCCCCGCACAAAAAAATAGCGCCGCGCAAACCGCCACCGGCGCCCAAACTTGACCAAACCTATGCATGAATTTCGATCCCCGTCCCCGCAAAAAAAATCCCGCCAATCCCGACGTCAAGCCTCCCAACAGTCTGTCCGCCGCCACCCAAGTCGTCAATCGTTTTTATACTGCGCTTCTGCACCAAACTCGCACCACTTCGTCCGCTTGACCCGCATCTCCCGCCCGCTTACCCTCAACTCGATGCCCCCGCTAACCTCCCTCTCCATCAAACAAATCACCACTTCCATCCACTCCAAACATTTCACCGCTTCCGATTTATTAGAATCCCACCTTTCCCTAATCGCCCGCGTCAATCCCGCCATAAACGCCTTCACCCACCTCGACGCCCAAAACGCCCGCGCCCAAGCCCGCAAGCTAGACGAGCGCAGCGCAGCATCCGCCGACCAAATCAACCGCCCGCTCCACGCCATCCCCATCACCATCAAAAGCTGCATCGACGTCGCCCTCTGGCCCTGCCCCGCCGGCTCCCAACTCCGCAAACACCACCTCCCCATCGAAGACGCCCCGCTCGTAGCCCGCCTAAAATCCGCAGGTGCCGTCCTCCTCGGCAACACCAACACTCCCGAATTCCTGATGCACTACGAAACCGCCAACTCTCTCCGAGCAACCGAAGCCAATGCGAACACCAGCGCTATCGCCGCCATCGCCAATAACTCCACCTCCAACCCCTGGAATCTCGCCCACTCCTCCGGCGGCTCCAGCGGAGGCGAAGCCGCCGCCATCTCCTCCGGCTGCAGCGTCGCTGGCATCGGCTCCGACGGCGGCGGTTCCATCCGCGTCCCCGCCCACTTCTGCGGCATCTGCGGACTCAAGCCCACTCCCGGCCGCATCCCCGCCGCCGGCCATTTCCCTCCCGCAGCCGGCGCATTCCCCTGGCTAGGCGTAGTCGGCCCCATGGCCCGCTCCGTCGCCGACCTCCAAGTCCTCTTCTCCGTCTTAGCCGGCCCGCACGAGTCCGACTCTCTTTCCGCCAACATCGCAAAAACGCCACCGCCAACTCAAAGCGAATTGCTCTCCACAAAAATCGGCATCCTCCAAGACCCCGACAACGCCCTAGGCTCCCCAACTCCCGACACCATCGCCGCCGTCCAAAAAGCCGCCACCCTCCTAGCCACCGCCGGCTTCCCCGTCGAGCCCTTCCGCCTCGACGACGAACTCCCCCGCGCCCTCGATCTCTGGTGGTTCTTCTTCGGCCCCGTAGTCGCCCACCTCTTCACCCAGTCCTTCACCGCTCCAGACACGCAACTCCTAAGCCCGCAATTCCGCGAATACCTCGAGGCCGCCCAATCCGATCCAGCTCCAACGCTCAACTCCCTCCTCGCCGCCACCACGGAACGCGACCACCTCCGCGCAAAAATCCTCCGCCGCCTCGAGCAAACCCCCATCCTCCTCTCCCACGTTTCCACCACACCCGCCTTCGAACACGGCGCCGGCACTTGGCAAGGCCCGCAAAGCTACCGCCACACCATGCGCGCCGCACAATGGCTCAACCTCACCGGCTTCCCGGCGCTCACCATCCCCATGGATTTTTCCCAGGAAAAACTACCCATCGGCATCCAACTAATCGCCCGCCCCAACGAAGAAGAACTCTTACTTGCCGCAGCCGCCATCCTCGAAGAGCGACGCGGCCCCTTCCCCACACCGAATCTCTAAATCGCGCAAAATGTCCAGAGCCGCCGGCGCACAAAAAATTTACTGCGGCCCCCGCGTCAACTCCGGATTCGCCAGCGTCCCCTCCCCCAAATCCGCCCGCGCCTTACCCAAATTCGCATTCATCAAGCGCTGCGTCACTGCCATCTCTGCCTTCGCCTCCTCCGCCCTCCCTAGCCTCCCCAAAATCCGCGCCCGCAAGTAATGCGCCTTCTGACTCTCCGGCGCCGCCTTCACCACCGCGTCCGCCTCCCGCAACCCCGCCGCCAACTTCCCCTCATCAAAATAAAGTTGCGCCAAGCCAAACCGCGCCGCATCCATCCGCCCATCCCGCCGTAGCGCCTCGCCAAACTCTTTCTCCGCCTCTTCCCGCTTCTGCCCCCGCGCATACAAAAATCCCAGCTCCGCGTAGTTCTCCGCCACGTCCGCCTCCACCGCGATATCGGCCAGAAACTCCTTCTCCGCCCCATCGTCGTCTCCCGTACGCATCTTCGCCACGCCCAAATTAAAATGCCCAAACGGCAGCCGCGTGTCCGCAGCCAACGCCTTCTCCAGCTCCGCCACCGCCTTCGCGTTCTCCTGCCGGTTCAGATACGCCTTCCCCAAAATCAAATGCAGCTCCGGCCCATCCCCTCCCATCTCCACCATCCGCGCCAGCGCCCGCTCATCCAGCTCTTTTTCCCCCGCGTTGTGCGCTGCAATCCCCAGCACATACAAATACATCACCTCGCCAGACCGTTCCTCCCACAGCGGCTCCAGCGTCGCCACCGCCGCCCCATACCGCTCCGTCAACACCTCGCACAGTCCCAACAAATATCGCGCCTGTCCCGACCCCGGCTGCTCGCCGATCACCGCGGAAAGCGGCGCGATCGCCCCAACATAATTTCCCCTCCGAAACTCCACCAAGCCAATATTCAATCGCACCCCGCTCATCCTCGGATCCAGCCGTTCCGCTTTCCGCAGCAACTCCAGCGCCCGCTCCCACTCCATCCGCCGCATCGCGATCACGCCCAAATTCGCGTACGCTGCCGCCGACCCTGCGTCCGCCGCCAGCACCGCGCGAAACGCTTTCTCCGCCGCATCCAGGTCCCCCGCCTGCAGCGCCGCCCGCCCTTTTTCAAATGCGCTCTTTGCGTCCACCCGCCCGCCCGCCGCTGATTGCGCACCCGCCACCGCAAGCATCGCGCTGGGCTTTGTAGGGGCGCAGCATGCTACGCCCCATCTCGGCAAGTTCTGGCCCATCGCGTTGTTCTCTGTTGCCGCCGCGCCCTCACCGAAACCGAGCAAGCTCGCCGTAACGGCTAACATAACGATATTCTTCGCCATTTTCCTCATCACCGCCCGCTAGTCTCAGCCACCCCACCCGCAAAAACAACCATCCCCGCGAATTTTAAATCCTCACCGCGCAAATTTCGCCCTTGACACCCTAATCGAAATGCAGTATTAATCCGTTTTAATAGCGCGTTTCGGTGTGTTTTTTGCGAGAACGTCGAGCATCGCAAAGGGACTTGTACCCGGGGAATCCGTCGCCAGCCCGTCGGCGCCTTTACCGTTAGCACGCACTGCGCCACCGCGTGCCCCCGCTTCGCAAGCGTCCCATCTTAAAAATTCTCGGAGGTTTTACCGTGAAGGCTAAGCTCATCCTTTCGGCTCGCTGTTTACGCACCACCCTGCTGCTGCCGTTCTGCGCCGCGCTGCTTCTCCTGCTCGTCCCCGTCGCCGTCCTCGCGCAGGACACCGGCTATATCGCCGGCACCGTCACCGACAAGTCCGGCGCCGCCGTCGCTGGCGCCAAAATCGTCCTCAACTCCGTCACTGGTGGCATCACCCGCGACTCCGAAACCAACGCCGACGGCGCTTACACCATTGCCGGCCTTCCCGGCGGCACCTACAATCTCACCGTCACCGCCACCGGCTTTCAGAAATTCCTCGTCCAGAAGATCGTTCTCGACGTTGCGCAAAAGTCCCGCATTGACGTCACCCTCACTATCGGCACCATCACCCAAGAAATGGTCGTCAACGGCGAAGACGTCGCCCAAGTAGACACTCAGTCCGCGGAAATCAGCACCACCATCACCGGCAAACAAGTCGATCAGCTCGAACTCAATGGCCGCAACTTCAGCCAGCTCATCACCCTCGCCCCGGGCGTCTCCAACCAGACCGGCGAAGATGAAGGAGCCGTCGGCGTTGCTGGCAACGTCGCCTTCAGCGTCAACGGCGGCCGCAACGAGTACAACAACTGGGANNATCGCCGAATTTAAAGTCCTCACCTCCAACTACGGCGCGCAATACGGCCGCAACGGCTCTGGCACCGTCGAAGTCGAAACCAAATCCGGCACCAGCCAGTTCCACGGCAGCGCCTTCGAGTATCTCCGCAACGATTTTTTCAACGCTAATTCCTGGCAGAACAATGCCCAAGGCATCGCCCGTCCGGAATATAAAAAGCACGATTTCGGCTACACCGTTGGCGGTCCCCTCTATATTCCCGGCCTGTACCACCCCGCCAAGCAGAAAACCTTCTTTTTCTGGTCGCAAGAATGGCGCAAGGAAATCGTTCCCGGTGGCAACATCAACCAGGCCGTTCCTTCCGATGCCGAACGCACCGGCAACTTCAACGACGTNNTGCCCCGCCGCAGGGGGCACTTTTTACGAGTCGAATCCCGTGGCGCCAAATGGCATGACCCCGCTCCCTGCGAATACCCCGCTTTATCCGGATTGCCCGGCGATTGCCCTCGGCCCCGTCTACACCAACCCCACCAATATGCTAACGGCACAAGGCTACACACCTTTTGCGAATAACACCGTCCCCATCGACCCCACCGGCACCGCTCTGGTCAGCCTCATTCCCAAGGCCAACAATTTCACCGGTATCGATGGCGTGTACACCACCGGACAGGCCGCTGGCTCCCCCATCCCCGTGTATGT
>PMOV01000340.1:8090-8749 GCA_003161195.1 Acidobacteriota bacterium
ACCAGCTTCGTGGCCCGCCTGACCTCCAACTTCACCCCCACCCTCCTCAACGAATTCGTCGCCAGCTACACCGCCGACCACATCAATTTAGGGCTTACCGGTCCGAGCACCGCCATTCCCTCCGGCTTTACCCTCACGCCGCTTTTCGCCAACAACTTCGCCAATAAACTCCCCGCGTTCGGCGTCGGTAATACCGCCGATGGCCTGGTGTACGGTGGCGGCTTCAGCGTCGACACCGGATACTTCCCCTGGAAGAATGCCAACCCCACCTACACCTATCGCGATAACGTGACCAAAACCGTTGGCGAGCACACCCTCATTTTCGGTGCCTACTTCGCCGCGGCGCAAAAAAACCAGGACTCTTCTGTCTACCTTCAGGGCATTTTAGGTTTTGGCATCAACACCTCTTTCGAAAGTACTGTGCCGAACATGGGTTCGACCGGCAACCCCTTCGCCGACCTGCTCACCGGCCAAGTTGGCAGCTACACACAGACCAGCAAGCAGCCCTACTTCTACGATCGCTACAAAATCCTCGAGCCCTACTTCGAGGACGACTGGCATGTCTCCAAGAAACTCACGCTAAACCTCGGTCTGCGCTGGAGCATCTTCGGCCGCTATCAGGAAAAGTTTGACCAGGAATTCAACTTCTCCGAAGGCGC
>PMOV01000367.1 GCA_003161195.1 Acidobacteriota bacterium
CGGTGAAGTAGCGACGGGCTCGGCAGCCGCCAGCCGATAACCGGCGCGCGTTTTGCAGCGGCTTCGATCCGCCGCAGCCCAGCCGCTTGCGCGCCCCGAGCGAAGATGGTGTGATGAGTCTGCCGTGTCCCACGAAGCCACTCATTGCGCCATCGACGCCGTCTGGCGCATCGAGTCCGCCAAAATCATCGCCGCCCTCGCCCGCATGGTCCGCGACGTCGGCCTGGCCGAAGAACTCGCCCAAGATGCGCTCGTCGCCGCACTGCAGCAGTGGCCCGCTTCCGGCATCCCCGATAATCCCGGCGCCTGGCTCATGGCTGCCGCCAAGCACCGCGCCATCGACGCCTTCCGCCGCCGCAAACTCCTCGAGCGCAAGCACCAGGAACTGGGGCGCGACCTGCAAACCAGGCAGGAGCTTTCCATGCCTAATTTCGACACCGCCCTCGACGACCACATCGGCGACGACCTTCTCCGCCTGCTCTTCGTCTCCTGCCACCCGGTCCTCTCCACCGAAGCCCGCGTCGCCCTGACCCTCCGCCTCCTCGGCGGCCTAAAAACGGAAGAAATCGCGCGCGCCTTTCTCCAACCCGAACCCACCATCGCCCAACGCATCGTCCGCGCCAAGCGCACCCTCGCCGACGCGCACGTCCCCTTCGAAGTCCCGCGCGGCCCGGAGCTCACCGACCGCCTGTCCTCCGTGCTCGAAGTCATCTACCTCATCTTCAACGAGGGCTACTCCGCCACGTCCGGCGGCGACTGGGTGCGCCCCGCCCTCTGCGAAGACGCCCTCCGCCTCGGCCGCATCCTCGCCGAACTCGCTCCGCAGGAACCCGAAGTCCACGGCCTAGTCGCTCTTATGGAAATTCAGGCCTCCCGTTCCCGCGCCCGCGTCAGCCCCACCGGCGCACCCATCCTCCTCTTCGACCAAAACCGCGCCGCCTGGGATCAGCTCCTCATCCGCCGCGGCCTAGCCGCCTTGGCCCGCGCCGAACGCTCCGCAGACCAGCGCGGCCCCTACACCCTGCAAGCCGCCATCGCCGCCTGCCACGCTCGCGCCATCTCCCCCGACCAAACCGACTGGCCGAAAATCGTCGCCCTCTACGACGCCCTAGCCGCGGTAACTCCGTCCCCGGTGGTCGAACTAAATCGCGCCGTAGCCATCTCCATGGCCCACGGCCCGCAAGCTGGCCTCGACCTCATCGACTTACTCGCTGCCGAACCCGCCCTCCGCAACTACCATCTCCTCCCCAGCGTCCGCGCCGACCTTCTGAAAAAACTCTCCCGCCTCTCAGAAGCCCGCGCAGAATTCACCCGCGCCGCCAACCTCACGCAAAACGCGCGCGAACGCGCACTCCTCCTCGCTCGCGCCGATTCCTGCGCCACGGAATTGCATTAAAAAATTTGGGAAAGTTCTGCCAGTGTGTCGTTGCGCTATGCGTCGCCGCCGACTTCAAATTCTTTCTACGATAGCGCGCGCCAGTCGTTGATCATCTTTTTTCGGAGTCGAGGCTATCCCGCGGATTTAGGATTTCGCCGACCAACAATGGGCTCGGCTCCGACATTTCGCGATCGTCCTCATGCGTCCTGAAGATTCCGCCCACTATATATCCGCTCCAGCCTGAGCCTTTGAGTCCGTACACCTTGTTGCCTATCTCTAGCATCTTTCCTGGGTTGCTCGGGAACCTTGTCAATATGTCGGGCGAAGATTCATAGATCTCGATACCGTCAAACCATGCCCTGATCTCCATGGCACGAACGTCCTGAAAGAGGACGTCCATTCTCGTTCTGACGGAGTTTGTTTTTCTACTTCGCAAGAGTAGCAATCCATGTCCACCAGCATAGCTATGAAAGAAGAAGGTTCGATTCGAAGAGAACACTAAAGAACGAGTCATTTCAAATTCTCGCTCCGATACAGCTGCCCCAGTTGCGCCCCATAGGTAAACGCCACCCACCGCCCATCTGGCGTGACCGACGCCGGCGCCTTCCACGTCCCGAGCCCAACTTGCTGCTTAGGCTTCCACTCGAGCCAAGCTTCCCGCTTGCCCGTCCCCAGCTCCAGCCGCGAAATGCTCATGCCGTTTGCGCCCCGCACCACCGTAAACACATGCTTCGCATCCGTACCCCACCCCAGCGGAAATTCTCCCTCTTTCAGGCCCGTCATGGGTTGGGTCTTCCCGTCCATCATTGACGTCAGCACCCATCCGTTTGCGCCCCGCGTATAAAACTGCTGCATATCGGGCGAGGCTTTGGACCCCGCCACGTTAATTTCCCCGATGGACAACTGTTTGGGCACAGACCCTGCCGCATCCGTTAAAAAAGCGCGCGTGCCTTTCCCGTCCTGCACCGCAAACATCATGATGTGTGATCCGTCCGGGCACCACGATGCCCAGAGCGGATGAAACCCGTCCCAGTGCAACGCCTTCGCCTCTCCCGGACCCACCGGCACCACCTGGATTCTCCCCTGCGGATCATCCCCCAGCACAATCAATGCCCACTTCCCATCCGGGCTGATGTCCGACCCATATCCGCCGCCGCCAATTTTCACTGCCGGCGACCCATCCGTCTTGCGCACATACACCGCATAATCCTGCCCCGCATGCACCGATTGGTCGGTAAACAAAAACATGCTCCCATCGCTCGTCAATCGCGGGTTGTAGTCGCTGTCCAGCCAACTCACATCGCGCGCCGCCTTGCCGCGCTCCACCAGATACATGCTCTCGCGTTCCTGGTCCGAGGAAACCAGAACCCGTCCGCTGGCCGCCACATCATGAACCCGCGTCGACGTCGTGCCGCAATAAACCGTGCGCTGCTTGGCCGCCAGGGTGGCCGCCTGAATACACGTCGCATCGCCCGCTAGCCCGCCGGAAAACCACACCTCTTTCCCCGAAGGCGCCCAAGCCAGCGCTTCCAGCGTGGCCCACCCCGGACCAATCACGCGTGGATTCCCGCTGCGGTCCGCCACCATCACATCCCCGCGGTCGTCCGAGTTCGGCGGATGCCGGAAGTACGCCACCTGCGATCCGTCCGGCGACACGCGCACATCGCTGATCCAATTCTCGCCCTCCCACAAAACTTTCCCCACGGGATACTCCAGCCGGAAATGATGGTTCTTCGCAAATATCACCGCCATCTCTTTGCCGTCCGGCGACCAGTCCGCATCGAAAACGTCTTCCAGAATTTCGCGCGGCGCTCCACCACCCAGCGGCGCCGTCGCCAGCGTCCCAAAAAACTGGTAGTGCGCAAAATATTTCGGCCGCACCAGCACCGCCATTTGCCCCTGCCGCGAGAGCGCCACCAGCACCGCGCCATTCAACCCCGCCGGCACGGACTCCGGATACTCATCGCGAATCACATAGGTGTCCGGCGCGCCACCGTTCAACTGCGCCGTATACACCACGGTTTTCCCGTCGGCGGCCAGTCGCCCGCGCAAGACCGTGCCCTCCTCGAACGACACGCGCGTAAACGTCGCTGGCTGCGCTGGCGCAGGCCGCAGCAACCCCCAAGCCAGTCCCGCCGTCGCTATCACGCCCAGCACCACACCTGCAGCAAATCCCACCCAATTCCGTCGCTTGGTTTTCTCCGCCGCCGTGGCCGCCCCCGCAGCCTCCGCTGCCGCAGCCATACTTTTCGAAGACGTCGTCGTCGACCCGCTCAGCGCCTCCAGCGCAAACGCCAGATCCTTCGCCGATTGAAACCGCTGCTCCGGCTGCTTCTCGAGGCATCGCCGGATGATCCGCTCCAGCCCCGGCGAAACCGGCTGCAGAGACTCGGATAATTCCGGTGGCTCTTCCTTTAAGATCGCGGTCATCGTCTCCGCCGCCGTATCCCGCTGAAACGCCCGCCGCCCCGCCACCATCTCGTACAGCACCGCACCAAATGCAAAAATGTCCGTCCGCGAATCGACGCCCGCCCCGCGCACCTGCTCCGGCGCCATGTACCCGGCCGTGCCCATTACCAGCCCTGCCTCCGTCGGCAAGCTGGTCATGGTCATCACCGCGCCGTCGCGTTCGTTTCCCAAGACAATCAGCTTCGCCAACCCAAAATCCAGAATTTTTGCTCGCCCCTCCCGTGTGATAAAAAGATTCTCCGGCTTCAAATCGCGGTGAATGATGTTCTTCTCGTGCGCCGCCGCCAGCCCCTGCGCAATCTGTACCGCATAATCGGTAGCCTTACGCGCCGGCAATGCTCCGTCCGCCAGCAGCGCGCGCAAGCTCCCGCCCTCCAGCAGTTCGGACACCAGATACGGCCGCCCGTCCTGCTCCCCAATATCGTGAATCGCCAGAATGTTCGGATGATTCAGCGCCGCCACCGCGCGAGCTTCCTGCTCAAACCGCCGCAGCCGGTCGGCATCTTTCGTCAGTGCCTCCGGTAACACTTTTACCGCAACTTCGCGCCCCAGCCGTGTATCTCGCGCGCGATACACCTCTCCCATCCCGCCCGAACCCACCAGCGATACAATTTCGTACGGCCCCAGCTTCGTTCCCGCAGTTAGCGTCATAAGTTGCCGGCCAGTATAACCTCAGAACATTCGTTTACCGCCCAACCTTCGCGCATTGCCGCCAATGATTCTGTCGCAGGGCATCCCGCCACCGCGGCACCATGCCCGCCGCCACAATCTTGCGGATTGGTTCGCCGTTCGCCATTGCACGCCCTCCGCTGCCAGTTCGCCGTCCGCTTTGGACTCGCCACTCGCCACTTCTTCCTTCCAAAACCTCCGTCTGTTAGGTTTAATTGTTGCCGCAACCGAGTTCTGACCTATGATCCGACAAATCGCCCCGCAGTTCTTCACGCTCGACATCCCCGCCACCCTGGCCTATTACGAAGCCCAGCTCGGCTTCCAAATCGTCAGCACCTGGCAGGATCCCCCAATCTACGCCATCGTCTCGCGCGACCACCACGCCATCCACTTCCGCTGCGCCGAACCTCCCACTCCCAATCCCGACAAATATCCCGACGAACTCCTCGACGCCTACATCAACGTCGAAGACGCCGACTCCCTTTACGCCGAGTACTCCTCCCGCGGGGTGGAATTCACCCGCGAACTAGCCACCACCCCATGGCACACCCGCGAATTTGTAGTCAAGGACTGCGATGGCCGCCTGCTAGTCTTCGGCGCGAACCTATAAGCTTTTCCGGTTGTCACGATCGAGATGGCCGCTTTCGATGAGCTCGCTGAGCCGCCAATGGAAGCGAAGAGGTGCAGCACAAACCCAGATGCAAAAGCCGCAACGGAGCCCCGATGGACACGCAGATGAAAACGCGACTCTTCCGACTTAACGGCGCGATCCAGCACGATCCCGCCATCGATGCCTGGCTGAAAGCGCACGCCGGTGAACTCGGCGCCATCGCCCAACATTGGTTCGCGGTAATGCGCAAATGCGGTGACGAAGTCCGCGAACTCATCCATGACGGCTGCCCGGTAGCCTGCCTCGGCGACGCCCCGTTCGCCTACGTCAACGTCTTCGCCTCGCACGTAAACGCAGGCTTCTTCCACGGCGCAGCGCTACCCGACCCCGCGCGACTCCTCGAAGGCACCGGCAAACACATGCGCCACGTAAAACTTCGCCCGCAAACCCCCACCGACTCCCCAGCCCTGACCAAACTAATCGACCTCGCCTTCGCCGACATAAAATCCCGCGTCGAAAACGGCTGACTCACCGAACCGTTTCTCCTCTGTCCGCAATTGGTGCCTGAATCGCCTTGTTCCCCGCAAAACGTCCCGTGGGCATCTTCAGCAGCGCTTTTAGATCCAGTCGTTCCCTGGGCAGACGCTGAAAAGCAACCTCACCGTGAAATTGAGGGTAGGCGCGGATGGATTTGAACCACCCACCGCCTGAGCTAGTGTCGCTGTCCTTCGCGGTTGACATAGCTATATCAGATAGCTATCATTTGACTATGAAAGTCAGCGTGGCGGACGCCAAAAACAAACTTCCCGAACTAATCAAGGTCGTCGAGAACGGCGAAACCGTCACCATCTACCGCCGCGGCGTGCCCACCGTGGACATCGTCCGCACGAAAAAACCCAGTCGCAAAGTCCCGAAGCTTGGCACACTGAAAGGCAAAGGTAAGATTCTCGATGCCGACTGGTGGAAACCCATGTCCGACGAAGAAGCCGATTCCTTTATGGAAGGCCGATACTAGTTGCGCTTGCTTCTGGACACCGCCGCGTTCATTTTCGCAGTTGTGTCACCCGAACTCCTCACCAAACGCGCCACCGCCATTTTGCACGATCCAGAAAACATCCGGGAACTGAGTGCCCTGTCGCTTTCCGAAATCGCCATCAAATCCGCGCGCGGCAAGCTAGACTTTTCTGGCGCGGACACCCGCCGTGCCATTGAGGACCTGGACGTCCGCATCCTCCCATATACCGCAAACCATGCCTTGGCTCTTTTCGATCTCCCGCTCCTGCACACAGACCCCTTCGACCGTCAAATCATCGCCCAAGCCCTGTCAGAAGAAATCCCCATCATGACGTCCGACGAGAAATTCAGCCTGTATCAAGGCCTCAAAGTCCTTTGGTGATTTTTTCAGATTTTCGTCGGAACTAGGCTACCGGTGTGGGATTGGAAGGAAATGGTGGGCCTGGGTGGACTTGAACCACCGACCTCGCCCTTATCAGGGGCTTTTGTCATGCTATATGTATAGTATTATGCGTCTGCCTGCCAAGAAGGCGTGCTGTCTACTCTTGTAGACATTTGTTCCGAGTGCCCCAGCTTATCGCACTCAGATTTGAGGCGTGGGAACGTTCAGCACGGCGTCGGTTTGGAAAACCGCTGCGCGTCGTCGTGGGAAGTGTGAGTCTAGAGCGGATCTCAGGGAATGTAAGTTGAAAATGTATAGTCCTGATCTTTCTGGGGTGTGTGGCAAACGAAGCAAGCCTGAGTGGCATGCGCGGCATCGGGCACGAGTGGCTTCGAAGGGTCGCCGCCGGCCCAAACTTGAAAGCCCCATCCACCATTCGTCGAATATTTCTTCCCGTCTTTGATCATTACAGTGACGGCTTTCTTGTTGCCTTCGACGTATGAACCATCCTTCTCTAAGAAGTCGTGAACGTCATCCGCAAAAATGGTTCCGTCCGGATAAGGAAACGGACCTCCGGCTTTCAAGGTGGGCAGCCCCTTCGCGTTCACATAGATCAGATGCATGCCGCCGATTTGACTGGAGATTGGACTGTCCTTGGTCACGATCATGGAGTTCACTGCAAACCAATCACGGAATCCAGTCGGGAACGGAACGTCATCGCCCGACGATATCGTCGCAATGGCACCCATCGTCACTAATGTCGTCGCGAGGCCGAAAATACGTAAGAAATTACCCGGCATTGTTACCCCTCCTAAGTCAGATCTTGATCCCACAAAACTACCAAACTCCGTCAGCCCAGAGCGTGTCTACGGGACGCTCACGGGGTTGGACTGTCGAAGCACAACCTGATTTGCGTCACCGCTATCAACGACAATCAGGAATCGTTCCGAGGGCGTAGAATGGGATTCTGAACTCCTCACCGCGAGTAACTTCAGGGGTCCGATGACCTGAACGATACCCGCGCCATCGGGATTTGTCTTGAGAAACGACAGAGATTCGCGTTTTCCAAAAGGTGGATGATTGGAATCCGCTAAATACACTTCATACTGCGCACGCGGTGCGAGCCCCTGGGCCGCTATTTCAACGAGATCCAAAAGTCCCAGCGAGTTCACGGCAACCGAGGCCCGTGCATTCGGAAATGCAGTCCCTGCGGCTTCCAATTGCAGGCGTGTGATATTGCCGGCTTCTCCTAATGCGACGAGATTTTCTGTGCCCGGGCCGTCCGGGACGGCATTGGGTACATAAACCAATGCTTGGGTCGTTTGCCCAATCGGGATATCGGCGATCACTTTATTTGTGGTCGTGTCAATCGCAGCAGCTGCGCCGCCATTCTCGAAGGCCACGTACATTCTGGATCCATCGCCCGACGGCCAAATTCCGTGCGGGAGATCTCCGACAGGGATCGTCGCAGCCAGGTGCGGCGTAACGTCTCTCCGGAACACCTTCACCACGTTCAATCCGCCAATGGTTACATAAGCAAATTTGCCGTTGCGGTTATTCGCAAAATTTACGTGATTTGTAATCGGTCCGGTTTCCAGCAAAGCCTTTTGTTCAAAGGGTGGCTTCGCGCTGTACACCTGGACTCGTCCAGTGTCTTTCAGAGTGATCCATACTTCGTCGTTCTCGGGAGTGACGGCGATGTTCGGGCAAAAGGGACTCGCTTGCGGCAGCCGCTTTACAATCTGATGGGATGCGACATCGACCACAGCAAGTTCGGGATTGAAACTGGAGCAGACGAACCCATATCGGCCGTCCGGGCCGAATGCGGTCATGCCAGGGCCGTCGGCCATTTCGATCCGCCGGGTTTCTTTCATGAGGAGCGGATCAATTACGGAGACATAATTTTCTCCGCGCACGGTCACCCACAGTTCGCGCCCGTCTGGTGTGAAAAACGCCTCATGTGGCGAGCGGCCCACGTAAATCGTCGCCCTCACTTTGTTAGTGGCCGTGTCAATCAAAGTGACTGAATTCGATCCGGCCGACACGACCGCGAGTGTTTTGGAATCCGGCGCATAACCCAAGCCGTGCACCAGGAGTTGCCCCTTATAGAGGGGACTGAGGGCGCCCGGTACGGGATCACCGAGTCGGATTACGCCCAGTAGTTGATTGTTCGCAGGGTCGATCACGGAAACCGTATTCGAAGTCTGGTCAGCAGCATAGACGCGGTCGTGGCTGGAAACCGGAATGTCCGGCCGGCCCCAGGGCGCTTGTTGCGCAAAAGCGTATGGCACCAGAAAAAGGAACGATAAAATACTGATGATTTTCACGCTAGCGCCCTCCTTTCTGTTTCTGCGAAGGAATGTCGTCCGCTTTCTCTGGTCCGCGCTCCCGCTGTTGCGTCCACAGTTGCATCAATTCCATTTCGGAGTGCTGGTCGGTGACGATCTCTTGAGCTAACCTGCGCAGCTGCGGGTCTTTACCGTAAAGAAGCTCGGTTTTCGCCATGTCGATTGCAGCCTGATGATGTGGCAGCATAAGTCGGACGAAATCGAGATCCGGGTTTGCCGAAGTCTGTACGGAAGACACGGTCACGTGCATTTTGCTCATATCCGACATGTATTCGCGCCAAGCCTGGTCGGCACCGGCATTTTTCGCATTGGGGTGCAAGTCGGATTGCAACGCGGTGCAAGTTGCAGCGAGGCTCAGCACCAGGAAGATTAGTAAGCACGAGACCTTTTTGTTCACGGACTAGCTCCTTACACTTGTGCTTGGCCGCCATCGACGAAAAGCTCCGAGCCGATTACATACCTGGCATCGTCGTATGCCAGAAATAGCACATAGGCGCGTTCCGCTTCGAACTCTTGCGTCGCAGCGACACCGATTCCGGTGCTTTCACCGGTCGCGAGAGCTGTCTTTGCAGCAAGTCTGTTTGCCATGAAAAGTCTCCATGCTGTTTAGGCTGGAGCAATGCCGGCAGTTTCGTGACGGGGTTGGAAAGCAGCTTCTCTTGAGCGAGAAAGGCCTAGCTTCCGCATCTTGCCAATCAACGTTGTCCTTTTAATCCCCAGGCTTCTTGCCGCACCCTTTGGTCCGCCAATGACCCAGTCTGCCGCTTTGATCGCTTCCAGGATAAAGTTTGACTCGGCTTGAGCAAGGGTCTTTGGGGCGGCGGATACATTTCGTTCCGGCAACATAAGACTGTCCAAGGGAGCGACGAGCGACGTATGGGGAGACATGATGACTGCGCGCTCGATGAAGTTCTGCAGCTCGCGGATGTTGCCCGGCCATGAGTACTCCGCAAGAGCACGCATAGTTTCGTCGGAGACTGTCTCCACATGTCGGTTCATGCGGCGGACGCAGTCACGTACGAATGCATTCACCAGCGACGGAATGTCTTCACGACGCTCGCGCAGGGGCGGCAGGGACACGGGGAAAATGTTCAAGCGAAAAAACAGATCGCTGCGAAAGAGCCCGTGAGCGACCATTTGTTTTAAATCCCTGTGCGTGGCAGCCACGATCCGAACGTTCACCTGCTGGGGCTGATTACTTCCCAACCTTTCGAATTCCTGTTCCTGTAGAACCCGCAGGAGTTTGGCCTGGAGTTCGAGGGGGATATCGCCGATTTCATCCAGGAATAGAGTTCCGTTGTGCGCCAGTTCGAAGCGGCCCATCTTCCGCGCGATAGCGCCCGTGAATGCTCCTTTCTCGTGACCAAAAAGTTCGCTCTCGAGCAGTCCCAAGGGAATCGCCGCGCAGTTAAATCTGACGAAGACGCGATCCCGGCGGGGGCTGAGATTGTGCACCGCGCGGGCGATGAGTTCTTTTCCAGTCCCTGTTTCGCCGGTGATTAACACGGTCGCGTCGGTCGGGGCCACGGTGGTGACCTGCGCCAAGGTCATTTTCATGACGGGGCTATCGCCGATCATTCCTTCAAACCGAAAGGGCTCTGTGGCTTTCTCCTTTCGAGGCGCGGCGGTTCGCGGACGAAAGAGTTCAGCAGACTGCTGGTTGGGGATCGTTTCTGGATTCATCGTGGTTCTCCTGCCGAAGCAGCGATCATTGTGTAGGCAATGTAGATCCGGACATTTGGTCAAATGTTCCGGTTTTGGCCCATTCTCCCAATTTTCGTGACGTCCGGAGGATAGAGAGTAGATGGGTTCCGAATTCCTCGCCACCTTGTAAACGACAGGAAACCTACTGTAGTTATCTGCAGGTGTGGATGCCCCCATCTGGGGTACAAAGCGGTCTGACCGCTTGTAGTTAGTTCGGGCCGCCGTTTCGGTAAGGGCCACCGAGCATACGCTTGATTCGCGTATAAAGAGTCAACCATAAGGGCTTAGTCCCGTTGAAGATGACGGGCCCTGGCACTCTCAAGTCGATTCTAGTTCCCGAAGCTTCGGAACTTGCAATGTTCAGTTCACTCCCGATCCTCGAAGCCCGTTCCCGCATCCCTTGGAGTCCGAAATGCCCCGCTTTCCCTCCGGTAAGAACGTCGGGAGCCATGCCTGCTCCGTTATCAGAAATGCTGAGGAGGAGATCGGCGGAATACGTAAGATTCACTTGCAACAGGTTTGCTTTCGAGTGTTGGCAGGCGTTGCGAATGGCCTCATAGCCGATACGGTAGATTTCATCGCGCACGATCGGGTGCATATCCGTTGCTTTTCCGTCTACCTCGAAGACAGTTTCCGGGAAGCCCTGCATGCGACAGTCTTCCAGCGCTCTTCGAAACGATTCTGCCAAGTCATTGGTTTCAGTCGTCGAAGCGCGCAACGAGTTTAGGGCGGCCCGTCCTTCTTGGGTTGCCTGTCCTAACCAACCCGATAAGCGTTCCAGCGCATGACGCATGCTTGGGAGATTGGCAGACTCCTCGAGCGCGTTGTCNNAAGAATCCGGAACCAATTCGTTTGATACCACGCGGCGGCGACTCTAAATTCGAGGGTTGCCCCCTCCTCGTTCCAGACTCCATCGTTATTGCAAGCCACCACCCGAAATGTGTACTTGCCCGGCCGAAGATCGGTGTAAAAAGCCTGCCGGCGTGATCCGGGTTCCTCCCACGCCGAATCGCGGCCTTCGAGTCTGTAGCGGAAGCGGACTTTTTGTGGAGTGACAAAACTCAGAGCGGTGTAATCGATCTGAAGGTCGCGCGTCAGCGGAGGAAGCAAAAGACCGTTTTGCGGTGAGTACATTTTTCGGTCCGCCACGATTCCCTCGATGTGCACGGGAGGCGGGACTTGGTTGCCGGTGATTCGATGGGGATCGACCATCTGCAATGCGACGCCATCCGCGAACCACACTCTTCCGTCGGCGGATTTCGCTGCCGAAACAAACGGGGCGCGCCCCGGCAGTGCCCCATCGTATACATCGAAGACTCTGGGTTGCAGGACGGCTTCGGAATTCTCCCACCATTGTTGGAGGCTGTCCGCTGCGATCTCCACGATCCCGCACTGGGTGTTCAGCCAGAGATTTCCCGGATCATCAAAAACGAAGGCGTAGACCGTATCGCAGGGAAGCCCATTTCGTGTCGTAAGAGTCAGTTGTTTGCCCTGTCTCCACCCGATCAGTCCAAAGGCCGTTGCTCCCAATACCGATCCATCGGAGGTAACTGTGATCTGTTCGACGCCTCTTTGATCATAGGGGCGCTTGAATGGAAA
The DNA here is from genome assembly GCA_003161195.1 of Acidobacteriota bacterium. Taxonomy (GTDB): domain Bacteria; phylum Acidobacteriota; class Terriglobia; order Acidiferrales; family UBA7541; genus Acidiferrum. The sequence continues at coordinate 12,174 of PMOV01000367.1, forward strand.
GGTCTCCAACTTACCTTCACGATATCGCGCAAGGTCGCCGTTCCTAAGCCCAAGCCAGATCCCGCCTTCAGGATCAGGAGCAATTCTGCGCCCGCCTGGTATTTCGGGCGGAGAAAACAGCTCGACTATTTTCAGGTCGCGGACGCGCATGAGGGGCCCGGGCTTTCCTCTCGCCTCAATCCAGATGTCGCCCGCCAAATCCTCGGTAATTCCAAATATCATGCCAACGGGGGTTCCCTCGGGACGGTGAATGGTTTGGAATTTTCCCTGTTCATAGACCATCAACTTGTCGTCAATCCCCATCCACAAACGTCCTGCACGATCTTCGAAGAGAGACGTAACCTGATCGCCAGGTAAACCTTTTCCGCTGATCAGTGAAGTTACATGGCCATCGCGCAACACATCCAACGACTGAGAGCCGCCGATCCAAACCGAACCATCCCGAGAGGCGAGAACAGAATCGACTTCCGAAGTTCCGAGCCCTTCTCTCGGAGAAAAACTGACGACAGCGGTGCTGTGAAATTTGTCGATTCCTTTCGAAGTGACAGCCCACAGATTGCCTTCATGATCCTCGAAAAACTTGTGGACGTAGTCGCTGGATAGTCCGTCCTTACTGTCGAAGTGCTCCACCGCTCCGTTGTAGATCCGATAGATTCCGTCTTTGACGGTTCCAACCCAGAGCGAATTCTCGCGATCCAGCAGAAGGCCTTGAATGGTCAGGGATGTACCGTCGAATTTATCGGCAGTGAACGGTTTCCACTCGCCGTTGGCGAGGTGCTGGAGACCGAGACCCTTACCGGCCACTCCGATTCCCGCCCAAAGCGTTCCGTCGGAACTGGAGGCGAGCGAAGCGAAGCCGCTCACTCCGCCATTCGATTTCAGCCCACTCGGTTCGTAAACTCGGTGCCAGTCGTTCCTCCAACCTACAAGCTTTGTGTCTCCGCCTAGCCAGAGAATTCCGTCTTTGTCTTCAGCCAGAGAGAAGTAGACACCCGACGGAATTCCTTCGTTCTCGTCATG
>PMOV01000118.1 GCA_003161195.1 Acidobacteriota bacterium
TTTCGGTATCCGGCGTTTGTGAACGGGCACGATGATTTGTTGATTGAAGCCCCGGCGGGATTGCTGGACAAATTGTCTCCGGAAGAGAGCATTCGGCGGGAGACGATGGAAGAGAGCGGGTTTACGGTGCATCAGGTGACGAAGATTTTCGAGGCGTTCATGAGTCCGGGTTCGGTGACGGAGAAATTGCACTTTTTTATTGCTGAGTATGAGCCCGGGACGCAGCAGGAGACGGGGGGCGGCGTGGTATCTGAAGGAGAAGATATTGACACGCTGGAATTGGATATTGATGTGGCGATGCAGAAGATTCTGGATGGGGAAATCAAGGACGGGAAGACGATCATGTTGTTGCAGTATGCGAAGCTGTATATTTTTGCGTAGAGAGCTTAACAAGGGGCACGATATATCGTGCCCCTACTCTTCTCTGTGTACGTCTTTCAGGCGGAGTGCGCGGGCGTTGACGACCGCAATGTAAAACGGGAAAATCCGCTCATGCAAGACGAACACTACGGAAGCGCTAGAGCGGCGCAACGGGCGAATTTACGGACCGCAGGACAGCCGGGGTGAGCAGCCAATCTCGTCCATCGTCCCTTCCGCGGGAAAGCCCCTGGAAAAGTGTGCGCTGGCGCGGATTGTTTTATTCCGGCGTGCTGGCTGTACGCGAAGTTCTGCGGCCGGTGCTTTATTGGCATGCGTGGCATATTTTCTCGACGGACCTGGGCGGCGAGCTGCCCGAGCAGTATGCNNTCGCCTGCGTGGGCGGCGAACCGGCGGGTTACATGTGGCTGACTTTCACGAACGGCTGGGAGCTGGCGTATGGAGTGACGTGGATATTGCGCCCGGATGAAGCGCTGCGTTATGGATCGTACGTAGTGCCGAAATGGCGGGGACTGGGAATTCACAGCTCCCTTAATTATGCTTTGAATAGCTACGCCCGCAGCCGCGGATTGCGCCGAACATTGGGAAGCATCGGAGCCTTCAATCGCCAGTCGTTGAATTTGGCGAAGCATGCAGGCCGTCCGAAGACTATGACGGTGTTCGTGCTGCACATTAACGGAGTGAACTGGACCTACGTACGGGCGTTTGGCGCACCGCTGGATTCGCGTTTTTCGCGGCCGTTGGGTAAAAAGGTTGCTGTACGGTCCTAACTACCGAACTGCACTGCCTGGTGTCGATGGCTGGTTCTGCCACAACTGTGCGCATCTTGGGAAGATCCGCGGGATAAGGCTTACCGGGTAACTTGAGCTTGTACAGGCCGCGACCGGTAGACAGCGACTTAGCCTCCAATGCAGCGCTAAACAAATGTTTTCACTGTATGAAAGAAGTGGCGAGTGGCCCTTCGCGTGTTGCGCTCAGGGTAAACGAGTGATGAGTGGCGAGTCAAAAAACTCGAATGTGACGGACGGCTGCGGCTTGAGAACTTGCCGAAGAGTCTTCGAGTGCAGGAGGAATTCGGTAGGCGGGGATGTGCTATTCTGCGCCGTTATGAAAAAGACTGGGAAAATTAGTAAGAAGAAACCGGCGGCGGCGATACCTAAGATGTCCTCGAAAAAGGGCGCTGCTAAGAAAGCTTCTGCGCGTGGGAAGGAAAAGAAGCCGAATACCGATCCGGTGCGTGTGGCGGGGATTTTGGCGGGGCTGGATGCGATGTATCCGGACGCGGTTTGCGAATTGACGCATGAGAATCCGTTTCAATTACTGATTGCCACGATTCTTTCCGCGCAGTGCACGGATGTGCGGGTGAATCAGGTAACCGCTTCGCTGTTTAAGAAATATCGGACGGCGAAGGATTTTGCCGCGGCTTCGTCTGCGGAGTTGGAGCAGGAGATTCGGCCGACGGGATTTTTTCGCAACAAGACGAAGTCGGTGATAGGGGCGAGCAAGTCGCTGGTGGAAAATTTCGGCAGTGTGGTTCCGCGCACGATGGAGGAGATCCTGACGCTGCCGGGCGTGGCGCGGAAAACGGGGAACGTGGTGCTGGGCGTGGGATATGGGATTGCGGTGGGCGTGGTGGTGGATACGCACGTGATTCGGCTCTCGAACCGGTTGGATCTGACGCACCATGCGGAGCCGAAGAAAATCGAGCAGGACTTGATGCAGATCTTGCCGAAGGAAAAGTGGATACAGTTTTCGCATCAATTGATCTGGCACGGGCGGCGAGTTTGCGTGGCGCGGAAACCGCGTTGCGGCGATTGCAGGATTGAACCGCTGTGTTATGCGAAAGACAAGACGTCTTGGAGTTCACCGGAATCCGCGCCGCGGCGCTAAAGGAGCTTTCCTACCCACCCGCTAAAGTGTGGTGCGCACTCATTTCAGCGGATGTATAGGGACCCAAGGCACGCCTCGACACAGCGCACTGGGGTGCGGCTGCCTAACATCCGGAAAACCAACGGACTCAGCTTTCGGCCGGCACCCGGTGCGAAAAGATAGCCGCAGAAGTGAGAATAGGGATGATCGATGAGCAAACTTACAGCTTGCAAGGCGGCAACGGCGGTTGCGGCGGCGTTGCGCTTGCTGGCTTGAGCAGGGTGCCGGATTGTTGCTGGCGGCGAGATTCGGTCAGGTAGAAATGCAGTAGGCGCGCGGCTTCTGCGCAAGACAAACCTTCGGGGCGGATGTTGGAGATGCAGTTGCGCTCGGCGTCGGTGCGGCCGGGGCGTGGGTGCCAGGTGATGTAGACGCCGAGGCTGTCTGGGGAGCTCAGGCCGGGGCGCTCGCCGATGAGGATTACGCTGAGATGGGCGTTTAGGATTTCGCCGATGGGGTCGGCGATGGCTACGCGGGCTTGTTCGACGATGCAGATTGGGGCGATACGCCAAGTGGGGTCGAGTAGGGGAAGGACAGCGTCGAGTAACGGCAAGGCGTGGCGATCGACGGCTAACGCGGAGAGGCCATCGGCGATGACTACGGCGAGGTCGTAACTAGGCGAAGCGTTTGGGGATTCGGCGGAGAGATTTCTTAGCGTGGTTTCGGCTTGATTGCTTAGCGTGCGTCCTAGGGTGGGGTTGCGCAGATAGTCGGCGCGGGTTTTTGCGGCGCTGGCGAGAACCAACGCCGGCAGGTTTCGCTGCTGGAGGCCTTGCGTCAGTTGCTGAACATCGAGGCTGGCGTGGACGGCGTCGCGGGCTTGCGCGGCGGCGAGTTGGAGTTGCAGGACTTCCGCGGTGGCTAGGCTGTGGCCGGCTTGTTGGAGAGAGACCCGGGCGCTGGTGTAGGTGTTTAGAGGTGAATGGCGGGGTCTTGGTGTGGTGAAAGAAGGCGCACAGGCAAGAGTGCCTGTGCTACTGGTGGCGGCGGGCGATTCTGGTGCTGCGGCGGGGTCTGGAAGGCGTTTTTCTTCAGGCGTTCTTTCGGTCATGGCTAATCCATCTGGCGCGAGGATTTTGCGTCGGGAAGTAGTGCCTGCACGCTAAGCTCGCGCTGACTTCCCTGTTGGAGCCAGTGCTCGAATTCGGGGGCGGGCCGCAGGCCTAGGACGCTGCGCAGGTACAGGGCGTCGTGAAAGGAGCTGGTTTGATAATTGAGCATGACGTCGTCGCCGCCGGGGATGCCCATGATGTAGTTGACGCCGGCTACGCCCAGGAGCGTGAGGAGAGTGTCCATGTCGTCTTGATCGGCGGCGGCGTGATTGGTGTAGCAGATGTCGCAGCCCATGGGCAGGCCGAGGAGTTTGCCGCAGAAATGATCTTCCAGGCCGGCGCGGATGATTTGCTTGCCATCGTATAGATATTCGGGGCCGATGAAGCCGACGACCGTGTTGACGAGGAGCGGGCGGAAACGGCGTGCGACGGCGTAGGCGCGAGCTTCGAGAGTTTGCTGGTCGCAGCCGTGGTGGGCGCCGGCGGAGAGCGAGCTGCCTTGGCCGGTTTCGAAATACATTATGTTGTCGCCGAGGGTGCCGCGATGGAGGGATTGCGCGGCTTGGTGGGCTTCGTCTAGTAACGCCAGGTTGACGCCGAAGCTTGCGTTGGTGGCTTGCGTGCCGCCGATGGATTGGAAAAGGAGGTCGACGGGAGCGCCCTGCTGGAGGGCGGTTAGCTGCGTGGTGATGTGCGCGAGGACGCAGCTTTGCGTGGGGATGGAAAATTTTTCGCGGACGAAATCGATCAGGCGGAGGAGGGTGGCGACGGTGTCGGGATTATCGCCGGCGGGATTGATGCCGATGACGGCGTCCCCGGAGCCCAGGGAGAGGCCGTCGACGATGCTGGCGGCGATGCCAGCGGGATCGTCGGTGGGATGATTAGGCTGGAGGCGGGTGGAGAGGCGGCCGGGGAGGCCGATGGTGGTGCGAAATTTTGTGATGACACGAATTTTTTGCGCTACGGCGATCAGGTCTTGGGACTGCATTAATTTGGAGACGGCGGCGGCCATTTCTGGTGTGACGCCTGTGGCTAAGGCTGCGAGTGTTTCCGTGGTGACTGCGGGTTGGAGGAGCCAATCGCGGAATTGGCCGACGGTGAAGGAGGAGATGGGAGCGAAGGCGGCGCGATCGTGGGTGTCGAGGATTAGGCGGGTGACTTCGTCGGATTCGTGGGGGACGATGGCGCTCGAGAGAAATTCGGTTAGTGGGAGATCGGCCAGGGCTAGGCGGGCGGCTACGCGCTGTTCCTGGGAGGCGGCGGCGATGCCGGCGAGCTGGTCGCCGGAGCGGAGCGGCGAGGCTTTGGCCAGCAGGTCGCGGAGAGAGTCGAAGTCGTAGGTCTTGCCGCGGATGGTGTGGCGGTAGGGCATGGCGCGATTGAGGAATGCGAGGAAGAGTTTAGCAGGAGCGGGGCGCGCGTAGCCCCCGACTTGTGCGGGTGGGCGGCGGGAGTTAGCATGCAGGAGTTGGCGGAGCCTGGCGCGGGAAGTTGGCGCATGGCAGAGCGGCAACAACACGGCACAACGGCACGGAGGTAGACATGCTTGGTGGACGGACGTGGGAGAGCTGGATCGCGGAATATGCCGAAGGGCATCAGCATCCGATTAACCGGCTGACGCATACGTTTGGGATTCCCATTATTATTCTGTCGGGGCCGGTGGCGCTGGCGGGATTTGTGTGGCACCGGCTGTGGTCGTTGGCGCTGGCGTTGTTTGTGTTTGGGTGGATTTTGCAGTTTATCGGGCACGCCGTGGAAGGCAAACCGCCGGAGTTTTTTAAGGATTGGAGATTCCTGTTGGTGGGGTCGCGTTGGTGGGCAGCGAAGATGCGGGGCAAAGCCTAAGCAATGGCGAATGCGGTTGCTAGGCGGAAGAAGCGCTCCGTGACGCTCGGGAGAACTGGGCTACGGCAGACATCGACAGAAGGAATTACGAAGAGGGCTATTTGCCGTGGCCGGCGCGATGCGGGATTTCCGTGTCGCCATAAGTTTCGTCTGGATCCTTCCTGATATTTTCGTTGGGAGGATTTTCCGAGTTGCGCGGATCCGGAGGGTCGCGATGCGGAGATGGATTCTCTTTCCGATCGGTACCGTCTTCGACGCTTCCGCTGTTTGGCCGTTTGTGGGTGTTCAGTCCTACCGTTGCGCTGGCGCGAGCCATAGTCGCCTCCCGGGAAAATGCATGAGTCGAGAATCCTACTGTCGGCTCAGATGCGAGTCGTGGCCATCCGGGGAACCACGTAAGTAGGCAAAAAATGCCCTGTACGAGTGCGCACCCTGCAACGCGGGCAACGCGTGTGCGTACAGCTTCCTACGGATAGCTAGTCGCGGTGACGAGGCCCATGATTGCTAGGCAGTCAGAAACGGGGCCCCATCGATGAGAATCGCACAGGTTGCACCGCTGTATGAAAGCGTTCCGCCACACCTTTACGGGGGGACAGAACGCGTCGTTTCCTATTTGACGGAAGCGTTGGTGCGCGACGGACACGAGGTGACGCTGTTTGCGAGCGGCGATTCGATCACCGAAGCGCGGCTGGTGCCGGGATGTGAACGGTCGTTGCGCCTGAGCGAGGATTGTGTAGACCCGATGGCGCACCACGCGGTGTTGCTGGATAAAGTGGTGGAGATGGCCGAGGAGTTCGATGTGATTCACTTTCACACCGACTACGCGCATTTTCCACTGAGCAAAAACCTCGGGTTGCGCAACGTCACCACGCTGCATGGGCGGCTGGACTTGCCCGACCTTGAGCCGCTGTACCGGCGGTTCGATCAAATGCCGCTGGTTTCGATCTCTCACGCGCAACGGGAGCCGGTCGGCGAGGTAAATTGGGTCGGCAACGTTTATCACGGATTGCCAGCGGACTTGCATGTGGCGAGCGAGGAGCCCGGGAAGTACCTGGCATTCCTGGGAAGAATTTCTCCTGAGAAGCGTCCGGATCGCGCCATTCGCATCGCGCTAAAGACGGGGATGCCGCTTAAGATTGCCGCCAAGGTGGATCGCGCGGACCGCGAGTATTTTGAAACGCAGATCAAACCGCTGCTGAAAAATCCGCGCATCGAATATATCGGCGAAATCACGGATGCGGAAAAGACGGCATTTCTGGGCAATGCCTATGCGTACCTCTTCCCAATCGATTGGCCGGAACCCTTTGGTTTGACGATGATTGAAGCGATGGCTTGCGGAACTCCGACGATTGCGTTTTCCTGCGGATCGGTGCCGGAGATTTTGCAGGATGGGGTTTCTGGATTTATCGTGAATTCCGAAGCGGCAGCGGCGGAAGCGGTGAAGCGCATTCCGGAATTGAGCCGGACTTCGTGCCGAGCAGTCTTCGATGCGCGATTCACGGATACGCGCATGGCTGATGAGTATGTGCAGATTTATGAGCAACTTCCGCGCGAGCCACAAGGCGGAAGGAAATGGAGAAGCGCTTGGCCGGGAAAGAGCATTTCCTTGGGTAAAACCACCTCTCCTGGAGCCGCATCCACGCTGCGAGTGCGGCAAGAAATAACCAATGGATGAGCCAGTCCAAGACATCGTCCAGGTCGAGGACCAATTTTACGTACGCGCGACGTCCTCGCTGGCCGATGACCGCACGCGGGTTCTGAAATACGGGCAGACGTTTGGCGTGTTTAACCGCTTCGGCGATGTGGAGGCTTTCGGCGCGGCCAAGTTTGGGCTTTTTTACTGCGAAACGCGCCATCTCTCGCGGTTCACGCTGCGCGTGAACGGCCGCGAACCGATGCTGCTTAGTTCCACGATTCGCGAAGACAACGGTTTTCTGGCGGTGGATCTAAGCAACGTTGACAACATGGTGAACGGCAAGATCGAGCTGGCGCGGGGTACGCTGCACCTGTTCCGCTGTAAATTCCTGGACGGAGCCGGCTGCCACGAACAGATCCGGGTGCTCAATTACAGCATGGCGGCGCTGGAGGCCTCGGTGAGCGTGCGCTTCGATGCGGACTTTGCAGATATTTTTGAGGTGCGCGGCACGCCGCGCAAAAATCGCGGAACACGGATGCCGAACCGGGTATCGCAGAACGAAGTGGTCATGTGCTACCAGGGACTCGATGGCGTGGAGCGGCGGACGCGCGTGCAGTTTTCGCCGCAACCGCAAGTGCTGACGGAGGCACAGGCGGAATTCAACCTGACGCTGGAACCCAGGCAGGAGGTGTTTCTAGACATCACGGTGCAGTGCGAACAAGGCGCGGAACGCAGTGCAGCGCCCTCGTTTTCCGCGGCTTTTGCCAGCTTGGGCGAACGCGCACGCGGCGGCGTGCTACGCGAATGCCATATCACTTCCTCCAGCAAGCAATTCAACGCCTGCCTGGCGCGATGCGAATCGGATTTGAGCATGTTGCTGGTGGGCAATCCGGAGCGCAACTATCCATACGCCGGTGTGCCGTGGTTCAGCACGGTGTTTGGCCGCGACGGTATCATTACCGCGCTGGAATGCCTGTGGCTGGCGCCGCAAATCGCCAAAGGCGTGCTCACGTATCTTGCCGAGTCCCAAGCCACGGAAACGAACGACGAGCGAGATGCCGAGCCGGGCAAGATCCTGCACGAGATGCGGCGCGGAGAGATGGCGGCGCTGAACGAAGTGCCTTTCGGGAAATACTACGGTAGCGTGGACGCCACGCCGCTGTTTTTGATTTTGGCGGGTGCTTACTACGTGCGCACCGGGGACGTGGTGTTCATTCAGGGCATCTGGAGCAACCTCCGGGCCGCGCTGGATTGGATTCACAAATACGGGGACCTCGACGGCGACGGCTTCGTCGAATACGAGCAGCGATCGTCGAACGGCCTCTCGCAACAAGGATGGAAGGATTCCTACGATTCCGTCTTTTACGCGGACGGACGGCTGGCGGAGCCGCCTATCGCGCTGTGCGAAGTGCAAAGCTACGTCTTCGGTGCGCTGCGGGCGGTGGCGTTGCTGGCTGAGACGCAGGGCGACCTGAAAATGCGCGATGCCTTGCAAGCAGAAGCGCGAGCCTTGAAAGAAAAGTTTGCCGCGGCTTTCTGGTCGGACGAATTGCAGACGTACGCCTTAGCGCTGGATGGCAAGAAGCGACCGTGCGAGGTGCGGACGTCCAACGCGGGCCATGCACTGTTTACCGGGATAGCCGACGCCGCGCAGGCCGCTGCGCTGGCGAATACACTCATGAGCGAGCAGATGTTCTCAGGTTGGGGGGTCCGCACCTTGGCCGCAGACGAAACCCGTTACAACCCCATGTCCTATCACAACGGCTCGGTGTGGCCGCACGACAACGCGTTGATTGGCTGGGGGCTGTCGCACTACGGGCACCAGGAACCGTGCGCGCGCTTGCTCTCCGGCTTGTATGATGCGAGCTTGAATTTCGACCTACACCGTTTGCCGGAGCTTTTTTGCGGTTTTCACCGGCGAGCGGATGGCGGCGGCCCCACGCGTTATCCGGTGGCTTGTGCGCCGCAAGCCTGGGCTTCGGGCGCCATGTATCTACTCTTAAGCGCGAGCATGGGAATGACCATCCGCGCGCCGGAGAAACAAATCGTGTTCTCCAATCCCGCGTTGCCGGCCAATCTGGACGAGTTACGGGTCACAGGACTGCGCGTGGGCGACGCGACGGTGGACTTCCTGCTAGAGCGCCACGCGCGCGGCATAGCCGTGGAAGTGGTGCACAAGGATGGGGAGTTGGAAATCGTAAAGTCCATCTAGCCTGCGGTGAGTCCCTATTTATCACACAACTCGTATGGCCACGCTTGGCCAACGCGTTGTCGTCGATTATTTATTGCGCACTTACGGCAGCTATTGCGGCGGCGCTTCACCGGACTGCTCGCGCACTAGAAAGTCGGCATACCAGTCGGGCCAGTTTGCATCGGCTTGGCCGGTGCGCGCCTCGTGCTGGCCATGCGCGGCGGCGGCACGTCGCAGGGCGCTAGCCAGATCCGTGGCCGAGGCGAAGGTGGTGGCGGCAGGGTCGAGGCGACCGGGGAGACGCGAGGTGATTTCCTGGAACAGCCAGCCGTTGCCGTCTGGATCGCGGAAGGAGGCGAACGAGCGGTAGCTGCGATGCTCGGGATCTGGACCAGTGACGCGATTGCGGCCGAACAGATAAGGCTCGTCCGGGCCAGCGTAGACGCCGGCGGCGTCGTGGAATACGTCGCTGACCTCAACACCGCGAGCCTGCAGTGTGGCGCGGGCGGCGGCGATGTCCGAGACGATCAGGTACAGGCCCTGGGCTGAGCCGGGAGCCGCCCCGGTGACATTTTTCCCGAAAATGATCGAGCAGCCGGAGCCCGGAGGCGTGAACTGGATGACGCGGAAGTCTTTACCGCTATCGTAATCGGCATCGAGCCGCCACCCGAGAGCAGCGTAGAACTTCTTGGCGCGGTCGACATCGGAGACGGGGAGGACAACGATTTCGAACTTCATATCGACGGCAGCGGGTTTGGGGTTGCCGGCTGGCGTGTTGGTAAGGATTGGCTTGGTACTCATGGTTGGCTCGCTCCTTTTTTGATGCGGCAATAAACATTGCCGCGCGCTTGGCGTGCAGCGTTCTCCCTCGCAGAACCGAGGA
>PMOV01000274.1 GCA_003161195.1 Acidobacteriota bacterium
CGGCTGCCTGTTCCGCCTGCGAGAACTACGCCCTTCATAAATTCACCCATAAGCGCACGCTGTTTGCCGCATGTTGCACCGCGTGTCGCATGTTCAAATTATCCCTTGCGACGAACCCACCACGCAATGGATTCAAAACTCACGTGGCCAAACCGCTACCGCACCGTCGTTACTGGTCCCGGGTCGCGGTTCTTATAGACAAAGGCTAGCGCCCAGCGTGGGAATCGAAGCTGTAGGTCAGACGTCCGTTTTCGAGGCGCGCGTAGGCCACCCGGGCCCGGTCGCTACCCCCGCCGGTGATGTGCCACGACCCANNTGCACGATGAAGTTCATTAGCCCGTGCTTTTCGAGGATGCGGCTGGTCTGCGTCTTCCACAGGTCAATGTTGTATTGCCCAATGACGTGGAAGAGGGAGTAGTCCTGCGTGGTGGTCACGGGAATCTCGAGCGTCTTGCCGATGTAGTAGGGAAATAATGTACAGCAGCCGCCGGATTGTGGGTCGAGGTGCGCCACGTTGGGCACGGACATGTCGTAGCTGAACTCCATTTCCGGCAACCAATCGAGATTGCGGTAGAGAATGGCGGCGCGGAAGCCCGTGGACTTGAACTGCTCACTATATTCGCGGATTAGCGCGGCGCGGCGCACAAATTCCTCGCGCGTGGAATAGAGGTGGCCGTCGTGATTGAGGTCCTGTACGCCGATCTCGAAGCCTCGGTCGCGGAGGCTACTGAGATAGGGCTCTGTGACGGTGTACCGCTTTTCGGGAACGACCTGGAAGGAGGCTTTAATCTGAAATTCGTCATTGATATCCATCAGCGTCGAGCAGAAGTCCCGGCCGAGAGTAGTCTCGACGTCATGGGTCATCAACGCACAGGCAGAGGCGCCATCTGGCCAGAACCAGATAAAGGGAATTTCGGAGAGGCCGTGGGCCTGCATGCCCAAGGTTAGACAGCGCTCGAGCAGGTCTTCGACGGTGGTATCCACCGGCCAATGGGGAAACGGACGATTGTCCCAGCCGCGAAGGTAAACCTTTTGAATTTGGCGGCGTACCGGAACCGAGAAGAACGGTCGGAGCGAATAATAGGCGAAACGAAGTGCCTTGCGAGACAGGGGCTGTGTCCCGTTTAGGTTATGATCGATGGCATAGCGCTCAAGCCGCAGGTTATCAATAATCTCGACCGGGTCGAAGGGAAGACCAACCGATGCATTGGAGACAGAAGCGCAGGCTCCGGTATCGTACAGGCTGTCCGTGAGTTCCTGGGAGCGCGAACCAGCCGCTGAACGGCCGTAGCAGATAGTATCGGGGCCGAAGCGGAAGAATCCCGCGTCTGGCGAGAGGACGCCGTTGACCGTGAATTCGGCAAGCGATTGGGGACATTGGTAGCGCTCTAAGAGCGCCCGATTGAGCATAAAAGCGACCTTACATTCCAGACAAAGTGAGCAATACTGGTACCACTTTGCGTTTCCGACCTAAGTCCAAGCGAATCATAGCATTAAGCTCAGGAAGCGTTTAGGCGGCTTCTCGGCGAGAAGAAACACTTTTCCCTGTAAAGAAAATCGCCATCCGTCTCCCTGTGCAAACGACTGCTGTGGACAACCCCGCAATCGCGAAGTGGCATTTTACCCAATATGAGGGTAAATCACCCGGCCCGCAAGGATTTGTAGCCGATCCGGCAGTACCGAAAAGACACCGCGAGCGGCGCGCTCAAGCCAGGCGGACTCGACAAGACTACTGGTGGGCGCGGGAAATTTCTTGTAGGTGAGCGTAGAACGCACCGCCCCGAAGCGTTCCTTAAAGGTGATAAGCCCGTGATTGGCGGGATCTGAGCGACCAAAATCGAGCTTAGTGCAGCCCAAAGATTTCGCGAGCTCGACGGTTCGCCACAGGACGAACGGCATGGAGCCAAGACTGTGGTAGCGCGCGTCGCTGCACCCATATTTGTAAACCATCGTTTCCTTATAATGCAGCGTCAGAATGGCGGCAATTGGCCGCTCATTTTTGAGCACCAGATGGATCAGCGCGCGTTCGCCGAGACATGCGAGAACGTTGCGAAACCACAGAATCGGCGGAGGTGGCAAGCCCTGCCGGCGGCGTGTAAGAACCGTCAGGCGATAAAAGGCGCGGAGCAGCGATTCTGAGCGGCCCTCCCGCAACTGCAATCCTTCGCGTTCGCCACGACGAATCTTTCGCTGAATCGAGTCTTTCTGGAGGGCACGAAATAGGTATGGCAGGCTGGGACGCAGATTCAGACTGTGGAGAAGGAACGTGTGGCCGTCGCTGAAGCCATCCCACGTGTCGGGGGCGGCGGAACACTCCGGGGGGCGCAGTTCGATGCTGTGCCATTGTCTGGCGTTGGGGCCGCGGGTGAGAAATTCGGCGAGGCTGTGCATCTCCGCGGGGTCGTCGATGAGCGGGTCAGTGTGATCGGAAAATGGCAGCGAGACGAGGCGGGGACGAATGAGCCAGCTCCGCACATTGCTGAAGACCAGGCCGCTGGCGAGTTCCTGGTCGGGGCGGGCGGAAGTGAACACCATCGCTCGGTAGCCATAGGTGCGCTGCAGGGCACTGAGCCACTCCGGCGTATGAAAGATCGAAGCACGTGGATGGCGCTGCAGAAACGCTGCCCATCGCGGATCGGAGAGCGGGTCGAGCGAATGAAACGTAGCGGAAACGGTGTCCTCTTTATGTGCGGTGACGCGTCACGCACCGGGCTGGTGAATCCCTCTACGTTACCGCAGATTGATTGCTGGTTCACGTGATTCGTCGCGGAATTTTGCGATCTACGCCGGTATCCCGAGGCACTAATTTTCCCGCCACTCGCGGACCACGGAGCGCTCGGCGGCGGGCTTGGTCAGGATCTGCTCGACACTGCGTGCGCCTTTGAGCTTGCGTTTCAACGCGAAAGCCCAAGGCAGCCAATTGTAAGCGCCCGCCAGTTTCAGGCGGAACTCGAGAGGCCAATCGGTGGGGTCGACGCGGACGCGGCCGACCACGAATTCGTCCCCTCCGGCGGAAAAGGCGAACGCGGGAAGCGTCGTGAATGTGCGGCGGTAACCGGCTTCGCGGCAGAAATCGACGAGGGCGGAGGAGAAGCCGCCGAAAGGGAAGCTGAACGTAGAAACGTCCCGCTGGAGGAGCTGTTCGAGAGATGCTCTGGAATCGCGTAATTCGCGGCGGGCATGGTCCAGAGCCAGTTCGGGGAGATACGGATGGGAGACTGTGTGGGAGCCTACGCTGACCAGGTCTTGCGGCAGGGAGCAAAGTTGCTCCGCAGTCATGACCTTTTCGGAGCGACCGGCGGGGCCGAAGCTTTTACCGAGAGCGCCGGAGATCACGAACATAGTGGACGGCATGCGGCGAGCGGCGAGTTCGGGAAGGGCTTCGGTCAGATAATTCTCAAAGGCGTCATCAAAGGTGATGCCGGTGTAACGGTGACCGGAAGCCAGAGCGCCTGCGACTGTGACGTCGACGACATGCGAATGGCGCCGGATGACGTCCAGCTGGCGGGCAAAGCGAGCGCGCTGATCCCGCGGGACGGAGTGGTAGTAAAGAATCATGCAGCGCGCGGGGCGTTTGCCGGCGACTGTGCGTGCGAGCCTGGCGAGAGACTGCACCGCGTAGAACACCACGCTCATCGCACATTTTACGGTTCGCGAGATGGGGATGGGGCTAGCCATTTTTATAGCGCCGCATGTTCTCCCTGCAGCTCAATCCGTGAGGCCCGGCGATCCCTTCTTTCCGGATGAGCCGGCCGCACCGCACTTGCCCTGCAAATAGTCCAGCAGGTTCGTGAACGACACCAAGTCCTTCATGTCTTGGACGTCGATCTCCAGGCTGAATTCTTCCTCCACGACAGCAAAGAGCGTGACGCTGGCCACCGAGTCCCACGCAGCGACAGTCTGCGGGCTGGCGTGCGCGATCTGGTCCGCAGAAAGCGACGGAAAGATGGCGGCGAAGCAGCGCTGCAAGCGACCTTGAACATCAGCCATTCGTGAGCTCCAGAATCTGGTGAAAGGTGGTGCGGCGATTGGTGGCAAACAGCTCGCGTGACAGGTGGCACGGGGAAGCTGGTTCGTACCCGAGAATGTCGGCGAGAAACTCGCGCGTGGGACCATTTTTTGCCGTAGGCGTAAAGTCGCAGACAATTTCCTCCAGCTGGAAGCGCTCGAAAAGTTCTTCCAGGCAACGATGTTCGATACGGCGGCTGAAGGCACGGCAACTCATCACCCAGGCTTCCACGCGCAGAACGCGGCCTGCCAGGCGCCCGGCGAGCACAGCGATTTTGCCCAGCGGGCCGTATTTGTCCTTGTAGCTAACGATAAGCAGGATGGCGGCGGGATCGTGCAACAACTGGAGCCACTCCTTTTCCGTGTAGCGGCGGCCATTGAGGTTGAACTGGTTGGTCTTGTTGAGGAGTTCGAGGGCTCGCGGATCGAGCGGCTCCTTGGCGAAGCTCAACGTGATCTCCGCTTCCGCAGCCTTGAGAAATTCCTCCGAGACTTGGCCATGGCCGGCAGTTTCTTCGACGAAGCTCTGCGCTTGAAGAATACTTTCGCGGCGAATGGCGTCTTCCTCGGAGAGAAAAGATTTGCCGAAGAGATCGCGCAGCGTTGAGAGCAATTCCGCAATGGCATGTGGATCGTCTTTGGGAAAGGGCAGACAGGTGACTTGCGGATATGCGGCTTGGACTTCTGCCAGCTCCATAGGGCTATCGTCGATAAAGACCACGGCGTCGGCGCCGATGTTCCAGGCCTTCAAGATTTTGCCGACGGACTCCGATTTGGGGCCCCAGTGAGCTTCCACGGGAAAGACCACCTTGCGTGGGAGGATCATGTCGCTGCGCGATAGCGCGACGTTCGCAAGCGCGGCGTCATTTTTACTGGCGACGCCCAGCAGCACGCCCGCTTCGGAAAGCGCGTGCAGCATTTTTTGATACGCGGCGTGCATGAAGCTGTGGTGCTCAAGGTCCCAGGAGAGGCCATCGGCTCCGACTTCGCCGAGGATACCGCTCCAAAGTGTATCGTCGAGGTCCGTAATCAGGCCTTTTTTCGGCGGCGGCGGTTGCACAAGACGTGCCACGAGCGACGCTAGCGTAGACGCGTGCGGCAGCTTGTAGGGAAAGCCGGAGGCCAGCTCCGATTTAATGTCGAAGCGGTGCGCCAGTGGCGAAAGCTGCTCAAGCCGCTGGGGGTTTACGACGCCGATATTTCGTAATTGTCCGACGCGCAAGACTGCATCGGCGAGCTCCGGGCGCAGGGCGAGATCAAAGGAACCAGCGCGCCACGTCGGCGTGAAGGAAACCGGCGGCAGCGGAAGCGTCGGAAAGGAGACTGCGGCCGGAATGCCGGCGGCGGCCAGGCGCTGCAGCGTTTCGGCTAATTCTCTGAGTCGAGCTTTCGCGTTGATCAATATGTCGTCGAGTGCGGTGGGAGTCCATAGCCCAAGGCTGCGCAGACCGAGGCGAGGGTCGAGGTCGCTCCACTCAAGGAGTAGAATGGCGGCATCCGGGCTTCCATTTTCCACGCGTGCGAGCGTGCCCCAGAAATCGCCGTACAGTCCGGGCGTGACGGCGATTGAACGCGTCGGCAGCTGATGTCTTAGGTGCGCATGAAGAAAGGTTTGCAAATGTCCAGGCGTGAAACTGCAGACCAGGGACGCGCGGAATGGCGATGCGCCGTCCGGAAGGTCTTGCCGTACGAGTTCGAGGGCTTCGATTAGCTTCATGCTGACGTGGTCTCTAAAACCTGATTCCCGTAAGTCACTGCCGATACGGCAGAATAAACCATTTTAGACCAGCGTCGGGCGCTGCGCGCGTATGCGTAGACTAAGGCCAAACTCTAGGGCCAAAGAGTAGCGTCGCCGTCGTAAGGGCAAGCGTACCAGGCGTCCGGCGTGCTCAAATGTTTCTGCAGCGCGGCATCAAGCGCTTTGAAAAAATACGGACACGCCGGATATTGGCGCGCGTAAGGCCTCCAACGGCGTAGCACGGCGCGGATTTCGGATGGGTAGCCAAGCACTTCGAGTACCGCGCTTCCGGCGCGTCGTGCAGCGCGATACGCGGCGGCGATGAGCGCATCGATGATCGTCGGATCGTCGCTAGCGGTCATGAGGTCGGCAACGATGGAGCGCTGCAAGCCATCCTTCGCTGGCTCGTGGCGAACGATCGCGTAGCCTGCGAGGACGCCATCGGCCTTTCGGCACGCCAGAACCGTCGCGAGTTTCGTGCTCCCCGGAGCCTGAAAATGCCAGCGCATAATTTCTGGCGCGCGCTTGGCGAAGAGCGCGGTCGCCGATTGTGCGCGCGTGGCCCAGAAGGCGGCAAAGT
>PMOV01000248.1 GCA_003161195.1 Acidobacteriota bacterium
GCCACCGACCACCTAATGCTCAGTGTAGCCTGCCTATTCCTGCTCAGCTCTCAAGCCGCCATCTTCGGCCCCACAAAATACGCGCTACTCCCCGAATTACTCCCCAGGGAAAAACTAAGCTGGGGCAACGGCATCATCGAGCTAACCACCCTCCTCTCCGCCATCCTGGCCGCCCTCGGCGCGGGCTACCTGGCACGCATCTTCCACGGCCGCCAAGTCTGGTCCGGCGTTGTCCTCCTCGCCCTCTCCGCCTTCGGCCTCCTCTTCGCCTTCGGGATCGACAAGCTTCCCGCCGCCCACACCTCCCGCAAGTTCCAATGGAACTTCGCCGGCGAACTCTACCGCGAAGTGAAACACATGCGCGAAGACCGCATCCTCTTCACCGCGGTCATCGCCAACACCTTCTTCTGGTTCCTGGGCTCCCTGCTCCTACTAAACATCGTCCTCTACGCCACGGACATCCTCCGCGTAGACGAAGTCCACAGCAGCTACCTCTTGGCCGGACTTAGCCTGGGCATCGGCATCGGCAGCTTCCTGGCCGGCTTGGCCTCCGGCGGCCACATTGAATTCGGCATGCTGCTACCAGGAATCGCCGTAATGGCCACCATGGCCGCGCTCCTCTCCATCCCCGGCCTCACCTTCCTCACCGTCCTGCTGCTGCTCGCCTTCCTCGGCCTGGCCGGCGGCTTCTTCGTAGTCCCCATCAACGCCGCCATCCAGCATCGCCCGCACCCCGACGAAAAAGGCCGCACCATCGCCGCCGCCAATCTCCTCTCCTTCATCGGCATAGCCCTCCAGCCAGTCGCGCAGTACACCATGATCCACCTCGGCCACCCCGACCCCGCCCACATCTTCCTAATCTCCGCCCTCATGTCCGTGGTCATGGCCGTCGTGCTACTCCGCATGATGCCCGACCTGTGGAAATCTACGCTCGGCTGGACGCGCCTCCGCCCGCGCGTTACCCTATAGCCGCGGCTCGCCAGGGGTTCCGCCATCGGAACCGCGCTCCGCGGCAACACGCAATCACAAGTAAGTAAGTCGGGCTCAAGGAAGGTTATGGCCACGCTCTCCACGCTGGCCGGCTCACGTCCATCCAAAGACGGCCGCCGGGCGCTATCGTATTCCATGCAGCGCGTCCTGGAAGAACTGGAAAAGCTGCGCGAAGCGCACCCTGACGACGACAGCCCCGCGCACGAAAAGGTGGTGCACGATCTTCGCGTCAGCATCCGCCGCTGCCGCTCGGTCGCCGGCGTAATGGAAGAAGTCGATCCCGACCCTGCCTGGCGCGAAATGCGCCGCGCGGCAAAAAAACTCTTCCACGGCCTGGGCGCGCTGCGCGATGCCCAGGTCATGACGGGCTGGATCCACAAGCTCTCCCCGGAAGGCGACGCCATCGCCGCACAGTTGCTCAACGCCCACACCGCCAGCGAATCCAAGCTTCGCAGCGACGCCCAGCGCGCCACACGCAAATTCAACGCCAAAAACTGGCGCAATCTCGAGCGTACCCTTCGCCGCCGCGCCCGCTTCATCGCGGCAGGCAGCCCCGCCGCCGAGTGCCTCGCCTTCGAACGCTTCGCATCCGCCAAAGAATGGCACGCCCGCGCCCTGCGCACCGAAAAAACTAAGCCCTGGCACGCCCTCCGCAAAGCCATGAAAGTCTTTCGCTACACCGTCGAAAATCTTCTCCCCGAGCACCACGCCCGCTGGCGCGACGATCTAAAACGCGTGCAAGACCTCCTCGGCGATGTTCACGATTTCGACGTCCTGGCCGCCGAAGTAGAATCCGCAAGCGTGCCGCCGGAAGCTGAAGAATCCCGCGCCGCATGGCTCGAAACCCTCTCCCGCGAACGCGCCGACCGCATCGCTACCTATCGCCAACTGATGACCGGCACCACCAGCCTCTGGAACGGCTGGCGCTACGGCCTTCCCAACGGCGAACGCCTGCAAGCCGCCGCTATCGCCCGCCTCCGCGCCACGGCTCGCGCCGCCGACGCTCATCCGCGCCGCACCGCACGCACCGCGCGCCTCGCCAGAACGCTCTTCCACAGCCTGCGCCGCGCCCATGCCGGAGAAGTCTTCGCCGACCCGCTAGCCCGCCAATTACTCAGCGCCGCCTCGCGCCTGATCAACGTCCGCGTCGACTCCACCGAAAAATCGCCCGCGCCCAAAACCAAGTCCCCGCAAAAAGCCGCGCACAAATTTCTACGCAGCCTGACGCCCCCGCCAGGTTTTTCCAGTGCTGACTGGTCTGTCTTGCTGGCAACCGTGCGTTACCATCGCGGCCCCGAGCCGCAAAACAAAAGCTCCGTCTTCGCAAAACTCCCCGCCGACCGCCAGCCCACCGTGCGCGCCTTGGCCGGAACTCTCCGCCTGGCCCACGCCCTCCGCAAGTGCGGCATCGACACCGCCGCGCACTTCCGCGCGGACGCCAGCGCCGACGCTATCGTCCTGCGCGTCCCCGGACTTCCCGATTCCGTAGACGCCGCCGCCAAACTAGCCGCCGCCAAACATTTATTGGAAATTTATTTAGGAACACCGCTGGTCTTGCGCCCCGCGCCCATCGCCCCGCAACAAACCGAAGCTCCGGTTCTTTCCGACCCCGTCCCCGAGCCCCTGCACCTGGCAAACGCCTCGGACTAAAACTATTACCCATCGGCGGCGCTAAGCATTGCACGGCAGCTGTGTCACTTCCCCACCCGCTTCAGCATCTTCGGCGTCCCCAGCCACACCAACTCCCCGCTAGGCGGCGTCAGTCGCTTCATCTCAAGCAAAGCCACCCCCGCCTTCTTCAGCGCCGTAAACGGATGCTTCACCCCCATCGCCAACGCCACAATGTCGTCCACCTGCGGCCCATGCCCGAACAAAATCACTTCCGCAACATCCTTATCCTTCGCCAACTCCCGAAACAAAAGTCCCGCATCCGCGCTCGGCAACAGCAAATCCGTCCGCCGAATTTTCTGCTTCGCATAACCCAGCGCCCCGGCAAAAATCTCCGCCGTCTGGAACGCCCGCACGTAGGGACTCGACAGCAGCAAATCCGCCGTCACGCCCAGCTCCGCCAACCCCCGCGCCACCGCCTTGGTCTTCGAGATGCCCTCCTCCGTCAAATACCGCTCCGCCTCCGGCGGACATTTCGGATCATCCCGGTCAATCGCGATGCCATGCCGCACCACATAAATATGCATGAACGAAATTTCCCTCGTTTCCAGCTATCCACCATCGAGACGCGTCAAGCCATCGACTGTCGAAAATACAATTTCACGTGAAACTCTTTCTCAAACAATTCCGCACTGCGCGTCGCGTCACGCAAATCTTCCGCCGCATCCCCGCGCGCATCCACCTGCAGCGCCACCGCACCGCGCTGAAAAGACGTGTGCAAATTCGTCACCCGTTGCCGGTGCGAGTGGTCCAGCGCCTCCGCCACGCGCACAATCGCCGCCAGCCGCCGCGCAATCCGCTTATCCGTATTATTCAACGCCGCGTACGCCGGATGGTGACTCGCGGGCACCGACTTGCGGTTGTGGTAACGCACCAGCGCCGCCACGATATTCCGGTCGCGCCCCTCCAGCCCCGGCATGTCCCCATTCAGCGCCAGATATTCCCCGTGCTTGTGGTGCCCCCGATGACTAATCCTATGCCCCACGTCGTGCAGCAACGCACCCGCCTCCAGCAGCACGCGCGATTGCGCCGGTAAATGATGCACTGGCTGCAACTGATCGAACAGCATCACCGCCATCTCCCGTACGTGCTCCGCATGCGTCTGGTCATACTCCAGCCGTCGCCCAAAGCTGCGTGACGCCACCAGCAGCTGCCGCGCCGCCGAATTGTAGCGATGCGGCTCCTTGCGTGAAAACGCCTCCCGCGCAATCTCCTGCAGCAACCCTTCCCGAATGCCCACGCTCGGAATCACCAGGCAGCGCGCATTCAAATATCGCCCCAGCGTGATGAACGTGATCGCCGCGATGCCCATCACGTCCGCGCGATCCCGCCGCACGCCATACACTTTCATGCGTTCGCGCACGTCGCGCTTCAGCAAATCCGGCAGCCGCTCCCGCAGCAGCGAAAGCTCAATCGTCGGCAAACCATTCCGCCGCGGACCAGGCGCCACATTCGCCAACGTTTCCGCGTTCCCGCCCAGCGCCACCGCCACGCCATCGCCCACATTCGGCGGCGCGGGCAGCTTCGATTCCAGCAGCGCTCGCACATACTTCCGCACCTCTTCCGCCTGCGGCGGCCGCACCACTCCCGGAATTTCCAGCGTGGACATCAGCCGCACCGTCCCCACCGCCAACTGCGCGCCTTGTACCACGTGATGGTCGCGCAACACGCTGATCTCCAGGCTCCCGCCCCCCAGATCGACAATCACCCGCGGCGGCGACTCCGGCCCCAGCGCGGCGATCACCGCCTCCCGTCCCAGCCGCGACTCTTCTTTCGCGGAAATAATTTCCAGCGCTATCCCGGATTGCTGCTTGATGCGCCGCACAAACGCCTCGCGGTTGCGCGCTTCCCGCGTGGCGCTCGTGGCCACTGCGCGATACCGCGTCACGCCAAACTCTTCCAGAATTTCCTTGAAATGCTCGAACGCTTTGCCCGCCTTGCGAAACATCTCCTCGCTGAAGCGGTGCCGCACAAACACCCCTTCGCCCAGCCGCAGCGAATAGCGCTCGTTGTGCAACGGTTCAATATCCATCGCCGAATACGCCCGCGCCACGCTGAGGCGCACCGCGTTCGAGCCCGCATCAATCGCGGCGATATGAACCGGATTCGGCATTCAGTTAGTTACCGCCAGAGGTGCGCCAAAGCCGCGGAAGGTGTGTATTTGCTGGCGCGAATTCCCAAAACCTCGCCAATTTTTGTCCGCAACTGCTTGTTCACGTT
Organism: Acidobacteriota bacterium; assembly: GCA_003161195.1. Classification (GTDB taxonomy): domain Bacteria; phylum Acidobacteriota; class Terriglobia; order Acidiferrales; family UBA7541; genus Acidiferrum. The sequence goes on from PMOV01000248.1 coordinate 4,879, forward strand.
GGGAACACTGGCCTCGCCATCCAGTTCGATAAAACTATTTTTACGCGCCATTACTTCAAACTCCCGCTTGATCATCGTCTGGTAGCGGATAAACGACCAGTACAGGTCGTGCGATAGCGACATATCTCGCCCCGCTTCCCAATAGCTGATGGCCTGCGCCTTCTTGAATTCCCGCGCAAACGCCGTCTCCGGCCGCACGTTCAGCCAGAAGGTCAGGTGCGGCCGCAGCGCCATGGCATACAGCCCGCTCAGATAATCGCGATTGATCCCGCGCACCACTCCCCGCGCAATCAGTGTAAAAATAAAACGGTCCGCCAGCACAATCGCGCCGGACCGCAGCGCCGGCAAAATCCGGTGCTCTACCTGATCGAAAAAGTCCGTGGCATACATCAGCGAGAGCGTCAGCCGCGTCACCGCATTTTTTGCCAGCAGTTCGTCAATGTCGCGTCCCACCAGGTTCGAGCGCCGCAGCCCGCTCGTCTGCACGGAAAATCCTTCGGACTCCAGCCACTCCTGCAGCAGCGCGATCTGCGTCGAGCGACCCGACCCGTCCATGCCCTCGATTACCACCAATTGCCCGCTGATCTCGTTGGGATCGAATCCCACCAGCGGCTCGCCAAAAAAATATTGCGCCGTCGCCGATTCCTCCGTCACCTTCTCCCCGCTCGCCGCTTTCTCCGCCGCGCCGCGGCTGCCGGGGGCCGCGCTCCCATCCAGCGTCCCCGGCCCGCCCATCTTGTCCTTCTCCGAATCCGGCATCGCTACTCCTGCTCCTGCACGTGCACGCGCGGCGCAAAGCGCTTCAGATCGATCTTCGAAGACACAATGTCGCGCATCTGCTTCTGCAGCTTGTTCACCGGCAACGTCCCGTCCAGCACCACGAAGTTATCCGTATCCACCATCTTGTCGTAGCCTTCCAGAATGCGCGCCTGAAACAGCCGAAAACTTTCCGCGCGGTCGTACGACAATCCCAAGTCCATGCCCGCTTCGTAATATTTCAGTTTCGGCCGCCCGCTCAAAATGCGGTGCACCGCCACGTCCAGCGGCGCGCGAAAATAAAACGTAATGTCCGGAATCGGCGCAAAGCGATACAAATTCCGCAGCCAGCGCGGCGGGCACCCGCGCGCCGCATCCCGCGCAAACGCGGTATAAATGTAGCGATCCGCCAGTACCAGGTAATCGCCCTGCAGCAATGGCATGATCTGCCGCTCGCAGCGATCCGCAAAATCCGCCGCGTGCAACAGCGAAAAGGTCGTCGGCGTCAGCAGTCGCCGCTGCTTCCCGCGCCGCGTCGCCGATTTCACCAGCGGCGAAGAATTCCATTCCGTGAAATGCAGCCGATACCCGCCAATTTCCAGCCACCGCTTCAGCAAATATAATTGGGTGCTCTTCCCCGAACCGTCCGTCCCCTCCACCACAATCAGCGCCCCGGGATAAGCCCGGCTCGGCACCGGTCTTCCCGGTTGCGGCAGCGTGGACTTCCCTACTTCCACACGCGGATCTTTTTTCCCCGCGTCTTTCCAGGCGTCTTTTCCCGCCTCTTTCCCCGTTTCTTTCCCCGCATCCTTCAATATCTCTTGATTGTCCATTCTTCCGTTCTCAGGTCCGACTTCGCTTCTCGGCTACCGCTTCTCTTCAGTTTTCTCTTCTTTTTGCCTTGCTCTCGTTTTTCTCTGCGAACTCTGTGCCCTCTGCGCCTCCGCGTTATCTTTTCTCTTTCTTCTCTCTTCCTCTTCTCTCTNNTCCTCTTCTCTCTTCCTCTTCTCCCCGCCTAAAACAAACTCACCTTGATCCGCAAAAACTTCTTCGGATTCTGCCGGAAATCCCCAATCAACAGCCGCATATCCCCCGTCAACCCCGCCAAATTGTCATACAGCCTGGGATCCGAAAATAACTTCCCCGCCGTAGTCGTATTCTCGTTGAGCTTCGCCGTAGCCGCATCCAGATTCGCGCTGGTATCCCGCAGCTTGTTGTACAACGCATCGTCCGTAATAAACTTCCCCAAACTTCCCTTCCCCGCCCGCGCATCGTCGATCATGCCATTTCCATTCGCCAGCGCCTGCTTCGCCTGATCATAAAGCGTCGGATCGTTCAGCAATCTGCCGATCGTCCCTTTCCCGGCGCGCGCGTCGGCGATCATCCCATTCACATTGTCCAATCCCTTGTCCACCTTGACGTACATCTCATCCGACGACACCAGTTTCCCCAGCGTCCCGCGTCCTTGCTGCACCCCGGTAATCAGCGTATCCGTCTTCGCCAGCACGCCATTCAGGTGGTCATATGCCTCCGGATCCGTCACCAGCTTGCCCAGCGTCCCTTTGCCCGCCTTGATCCCGTTCAGCAATTCCGTAACACTCGTCGAAACTTCTCCCAGCTGCGCCATCACGTCCACGCTGGTCGCCGCCGGCACCGTCTGCCATTCCTTCAGTGGCACGCCCGTCAATCCGCGCGTCACGTTGATATATTTGTTGCCCAACAATCCCTGCGTCACCAGTTGCGCCGTCGAGTCTGTCAAAATATCCTTCTGATATTTCTTCTCGACGCGCAGCACCACTTCAATATTATGTGTCTTGTCCGCCTTCTCCCCAGCCGCGCGCGGCGTAAACTCGATCGACAGCACGTTCCCCACCGCCACGCCGTCCACGCTCACCGTAGCGCCGTTCGCCAGCCCCGAGACGTCCGGCAAATATGTCTTCAGCCGGTACTTCGGCCCCAGCAATCCCGGCCCGGTCACATAAAAAATCCCCGCGCCCAGCACCGAAAGCCCCACCAGTACAAACAGCCCCACGCGCAATTCGGTCCACGTCAGCTGCTTCCGTTGCGCCATCTGGAAATTTCCTCCGCAAAAAAAACCTTCAGGCCGAACTACCTAACGGGCGAAACGCTAAAAAAGGTCACACCAGGAAGCGCTGGATGTACGGATCCTTTGACGCCATCACTTCGTCCGGCGTCCCATCGAAATAAATCCCGTTGTCATACGCGTCGTTTCCCGCCTCATTTTTCCCTTCCAGGTGTCGGTACACGAGGAACCGCGTAATCGCCGCCGTTGGTTGGCCCTTTACTACCCGCTCCACTTTTTTTTCCTTCGTGTCAAAACAAAAATTGGCCAGCGCAAATCCATCCTGCAGGCGGTGCGTGGCCAGCAGCGAAGTCACACCATAAAAATCCCGCAGCCGCAAGATCAGCGTAATGATCGTCTGCGACGTCACCGGGTCCAGCCCCGCCGTCGGCGAATCGTACAACACGATCTCCGGCCGGCTCACCAGCGCCCTCGCAATGGATACTCGCCGCCGCATCCCGCCCGAAAGCTCGGAAGGCAACATCTGCAAAGTGTGTTCCAGTTCCACAAACTCCAGCACTTCCGCCACCCGCGGCGCAATCTCTTCTTCCGGCACGCGCTCCTCGCGCAGCCGGTACGCCACGTTCTCTTCCACCGTCATCGAGTCAAACAACGCGCCTTCTTGAAACACAAATCCAATTTTCCGGCGGAACGCCAGCAGCTCGTGCTCGCTCATCGCCGAAACTTCTTCTCCCAACACTTCCACGCGCCCCGCCGTCGGTCGCAACAGTCCCGCCGCCAATTTCAGCGTCAATGTCTTCCCTGTGCCCGTCTCTCCCAGGAGCACCAGCGTCTCGCGCTCCGCCACGGAAAACGAAACTCCCTCTAGTATTTCCCCCTCGTCAAATCCCATCGACACATCCGCGAACCGCACCGCCGGACCGCCGCGCAAATCCGCACGCGTATATTCCGCCGAAGTTGTTTCCGCGATCGCCACTGAATGTCCGCCTCTCTCGAATCCGTCTCGTTCCCGNNTCCGTCTTCTCTGCGCTCGGCAGCGTCCTCTCCGTCTCTGCGTTGTCTTTTCTCTCTTCTTTTCTTCTCTGGTTTTCCTTCAAAAAATCTTGTCGGACATATACAACGCAAACTTGGTCAAAAATAAATCCGAAATGATAATCATCACCGAGGACACCACCACCGCCTGCGTCGTCGCCCGCCCGACGCCCTGTGTCCCGCCGCGCACCGTCAAGCCCTTGTAGCAGCCCACCGTCGCCAAAATAAATCCGTACACCATCGGCTTGGCCAGCCCCTGCATCAAATCGCCAAAATCCAGCGCGTTGATGGCCCGCGTCCAAAACTCCACCACGCCCAGCCGCAGCGAAAACACCGCCGCGATGCACCCGCCCAGTAGCCCCACAAAATCGTTCAGCGCCGTCAGCAGCGGCACCATAAGCAGAGTGGCGATCACCCGCGGCGTCACCAGCTTGCGATACGGATCCGTGCCCATCGCCCGCATGGCGTCCACCTGCTCCGTCACCTGCATCGACCCCAGCTCCGACGCAATCCCCGACGC
>PMOV01000199.1 GCA_003161195.1 Acidobacteriota bacterium
CAAGTAGGGGAAGACCACCAGGCGATTGAAAAATAGCTCCGGCGCAAGGCTAGTGCCGGGGTAAGCCAGAAGGGCAAATAGCGCCATGCAGATTCCCGCGCCCAGCAGAATGGTCAAAGCCCAATATAAGGGCCGGGGAAGGGAGACCGTTTTCCATAGCCCCCAGATCGACAGCGTCAACCCCATCAGCCCAGAGAGGGACAGTCCGGCGACGAGCGCCGTGGTCCCATGCAGCTTATCGGCAAAGGCCGCAGCGCCAAGCCCTAGCATCGTCAGGTTCAACAGCGGAATAAACATAATGAGCGAACGGATGCTGATGGCGTGCAGCGAGGAGAGAATACGCCAGGCCCAGGGAAACTTTCGCGGGGGCTTGGCTTGGCCTTTGGTCTTTTGCGCTTCTGCCGGGGGCACCTCCGGTGCAGGAGCGGTGCTGTCATCGGTATTTTCCGCTTCCGCCCAGTACACCGCCTGCAGGCTGAGGCTGCCGAGATGGAAAAGCAATTGGTAGAAGGCGAAGAAAAAACTCACGATGGTGCTTTGCTGTTTGCTGAGATCGGAATAATGCGCGTCGTAGATGTGCACGCGCGGCTCCGTGGAACCAGCGCGCCGCTGGGACTCCAGACGTGGGGTGGTGAAATTGCGGTCGGGCTCGCCCTCGTACGCGGCAAGCTGCGTGAGCATAAACTCGTAATCAAATTTGGGCGGCTCGGGTATGTCGCTCATGGTGGCAAAGCGGTCTTTGGCGCTCTCGTCAAAACCGCGTTGCCGTTGCAGGGCGAGAAAGCCGCGGCGTTCGTCAAAAACTCCCCAAAGCTTGGTCCACCAATTGTTCTGGTACCGTTCGTTCGCCTGGCGATGTTGCAAATCCTCCGTGTACACCGCACGCAGCGGCACCTCGATCTGGTGGACGGCAAATCCGAAATACGGGCGATTCGGGTTGCTCTCGGCCCTTCCATCCTCTCGGCCGATGCTTTCGAGCAACGAAGAAACCGCTTCCGCCGAGGCTCCGGAGATGTGTTGCCCAACGCCGTGGATGGCGATCACCGCCACGGAGCGCGGCCCACCTGGCGCGGCAGTTTGCCCTGCGAGTGGAAGGCTGGGGCCTGTCGAGGGGGAAGGGTCAGCCGGCACGGTACACCTCAAGTTTTCCGGGAGAGTGGGGAGAGTCTAGTGATGCTACGCTGACGTGTCAACTATAAAAACCTAAGAAGTGGCGGTCGCTACGCGCGTTAGAAGGGCGGTATGTCACATATCTTGTATCGCGTGGAGACAGAGCTTGAGGCCGACGGACGATGGAGCGCCGAAATCGTCGACGTGCCGGGCGCGATGGCGTACGGGGCGACGGAAAAGGAAGCAGTGGCCCTGGCGCGGGCGCTGACGCGCGGGTTGGCGACGCAGTATCGCAGGGCCGTCCCGCGTCGCGGGACTGCGCCGGTTTGACGGACCATGTACCGCGGTAGCATCATCGGGTGCGCATGCACGCGCGGGCGAGGGGGTACTCGTTCTGTGCGTGCTCTCTATACGCGCATCAACGACCATCTCCTCGAGATCAATGGAGCTTCGCCGTGGCCAAAGCACGCCAGAAAGCCAAATCCAAATCGACCAAGCCGATAACCAAACCATCGGCGCAGCATGCAACCAACACCGGCAACCATGCCGCCGGCGCGGCCGCGGCGACCGGGGCCAGCAAGCTGAGCGACGCGCAGATTGCCGTACACTGGAAGGAAGAGGAATTTTTCCAGCCGCCGGCCAAATTCATTGCCCAGGCCAACCTCACTGACCCGGATTTTGTGGCGCGCTTCGACGAGAAATATTTCCCGGAATGCTTCCGTGAATACGCCGATTTGCTCGACTGGGATAATTACTGGCATACCACGCTGGACACCAGCGATCCGCCGTTCTGGAAATGGTTCGTCGGCGGCAAGCTGAACGCCTGCTACAACTGCGTGGACCGCCATCTCGCGCAGCACAAGAACAAAGCCGCGCTGATCTTCGTTCCGGAGCCGGAGAACGAAACCACCACGGTCATCACCTATCAGGAACTGTATCGCCGGGTGAACGAAGTGGCGGCCATGCTGCGCGATTTCGCCGGCCTGAAAACGGGCGACCGCGTCACCATCCACATGCCCATGATCCCCGAGCTACCCATCACCATGCTGGCCTGCGCGCGCATCGGCGTGGTGCACTCCGTGGTCTTCGGCGGCTTCAGCGGCGAAGCGTGCGGCTTGCGGGCCGCCGATTCCGGCAGCCGCGTACTGATCTACGCCGACGGCTACTACCGCAACGGCAAATGGATCGATCACAAAGGCAACGCGGACATCGCCGTCGCGACGGCCAAAAAAGAGGGTCAGACCATCGATAAAGTGCTGGTGTGGAAGCGCTATCCGGGGAAGTTCAGCTCCGAAGCGCCGATGATCATCGGCCGCGACTTCTTCGTCGACGAAGTTCTAAAGGATTATCACAATCACATCGTCGAGCCGGTCTCGCAAGACGCGGAAGCTCCGCTATTCCTGATGTACACCAGCGGCACCACGGGCAAACCCAAAGGCTGCCAGCATCGCACCGGCGGCTATCTTGCGTATGCCGCGGGCACTTCCAAGTTCTACCAGGACATTCATGCGGGCGACGTGTACTGGTGCATGGCGGACATCGGCTGGATCACCGGGCACTCGTATATCGTGTACGGCCCGATGGCGCTGGCCGCGACGAGTGTGCTGTACGAGGGCGTTCCGCAATTCCCGGATGCCGGCAGGCCCTGGCGCATCGCGGAACGCCTCGACGTCAACATCTTCCACACTTCGCCGACGGCGATTCGCATGCTGCGCAAAGCCGGAGGCGAGGAACCCGCCAAATACAACTACCACTTCAAACACATGACCACCGTGGGCGAGCCCATCGAGCCGGAAGTCTGGAAGTGGTATTACAACGTGGTGGGCAAAGGCGAAGCGGTCATCGTGGACACTTGGTGGCAGACGGAAACCGGAGGTTTCCTTTGCACCACGAAGCCGGCGCTAGACGCCATGAAGCCCGGCAGCGCCGGACCCGCCGCGCTGGGAATCTANNCCGACGATTCTCGACGAGAATAAAAAGGAAGTTGCGCCAGGCGCGGGAGCTGCAGGCAACATCTGCATCCGCAATCCGTGGCCGGGAATCATGCAAACCATCTGGGGCGATCCGCAGCGCTTCGTCAAACAATACTACGAAAAATATTGCAAGAATCGCGACAGCAAAGACTGGCACGACTGGCCGTACTACGCCGCGGACGGCGCGCTACTCCCTGCCGACGGGTACTTCCGCATTCTTGGTCGCGTGGATGACGTGATCAACGTAGCGGGCCATCGCCTGGGCACCAAGGAGGTGGAGTCTGCGTGCCTCACAATTCCGGACGTAGCGGAAGCCGCGGTAGTCCCGGTAGTCGATGAAGTAAAGGGCCGCGTACCGGAAGTCTACGTCTCGCTGAAGCCCGGCATTGCGCCGAGCAAAGCCATCCGCGACAAAATCATCAGCACCATCGAGGTGATGATCGGCAAAATCGCGCGGCCGAAAACAATTCACATCGTGCCAGACATGCCCAAAACGCGCAGCGGCAAAATCATGCGCCGCGTGCTGGCGGCCATCTCCAACAATATGGACACGGGCGACATAACCACGCTGGCTAACCCCGACATCGTGGCGCAAATCCGCGAACTGGTGCAGGGCCGCCAAGCCGTCCCACTCAACGAAGGCCCCGCCGACATCAAACTCTTCGGCGTCGACTCCTAAGCTATTGAAGTGGAGTGGTCAAAAAACGGATTAATGACCCGCACAGACCCATATCGTTGGCCGTGTGACATATCTTCCGAGTACAACACTTCGGCCCCGGCGACCTGCGCGGAACGTACGATCAGGGCGTCCCAGAACGACAATTGATGGCGTTGCTGAAGCCGCAAAGCTTCAAGCGCGGCTTGCGGAGTGTTCACGACCATCTCCCATCGGATGTAGTCGTCGAGGGCTTCGACGACCGCGCCGTAGTCGAGTGGCCGAGGAATTTTTCGCAACAGTGTTGCGCAAAATTCCTGAATGACCTGCGTGCTTAGCACGCCCTGTCGAGATTCCCAGAGTTCCCGCAGCAGCTGTCGCGCGACGTCATATTTAACGCCAGCCGTGCGATCTTGCGCGTAAACCAGAACATTGGTATCGACGAAACACTTACCGCTCATGAAGTTCGTCGCGCGAGCCGGGTTTGAAGTGCAGGTCCCAGCCTTTGTTCATCCGCGCGATAGCCCGCTTCTTGGCGCGCTCGTAGTTATCGTCCTGCTTCGCGCGCGCTTCCATCATTTCCGTAAGCAATGCCGTAACGGACTTATCATTCTGCGCGGCAATCACCTTAATCGAACGCAATAGCGCTTTATCGATGTTAATGGTGAGGTTGGTTTTTGCCATACCGTCATTCTATCACATGAATATGTGAAATACACGAACACGTGAAATGGGAAAAATGGAACCCTAACCCTGCCTGCCGCCGAGTTCGCGCACGATGTTGCCTACGAAGCCTTTGGCATCGCCGAAGAGCATTAGCGTTTTGTCCAGATAGTAGAGCGGGTTGTCGATGCCGGCGAAGCCGGGGCTCATGCCTCGCTTGATAACCATCACGGTGCGCGATTTATCCACGTCCAGAATAGGCATGCCAAAGATGGGGCTGGAGGCATCCGTGCGCGCGGCGGGATTGGTGACGTCGTTGGCGCCGATAACCAGCGTTACGTCGGTCTGCGGAAAGTCGCCGTTGATTTCGTCCATATCCAGCAG
>PMOV01000063.1:0-6423 GCA_003161195.1 Acidobacteriota bacterium
TCGTTGGGGCTCATGTGAATCGGGGTGTTCCAGTTAAAGCGCAATTTTCCTTCGCCGTAATTCGGTTGCGGATCGATGGCGCGCGCTTCGTGGCTCTTCAGGTTTATCCGGCCGACGGCTCCGCCTTGCGCTTCCACGTAGGCATAGTCCTGGTCCGCCGGATCGGCGAACGCCCAAAATCCGTCACCACCCCAGAGATTTTCCCAGCGGCTATTGGTAATGCCGCCGGGATACGCGGAGTCTCCAATCCAATCGCTGTTATCCTGCAATCCGCCGAAGACGTGATACGGGTCCGCCATGTCTGTGCTGACGTGATAGAACTGCGAAATGGGGAGGTTCTCGCCCTTCAAAAAGGTGTTGCCGCCGTCGTGCGAATACCACAAGCCGCCGTCGTCTCCGGTAATGATGTTGTCGGTGTTGTCGGGATCGATCCACACATCGTGGAAGTCGCCGTGCGCGTTGCCGGTGCCGCTGAAGCTCTTGCCGCCGTCATCGCTCAGGATGAGACCCAGGTCGGGCTTGAAGAGACGGTTTTCGTTCTTGGGATCCACGATCAGATTTGCAAAGTAAAACGGGCGCCAGACCATGAATTGGCTGCGATCACCCTCCTGCCAGGTCTTCCCGCCGTCGTCGCTGCGGAAGAGCGCGCTGCGCGTGGATTCAATCATCGCGTAGACGACGCTGGGCTTGGAGGGCGCCACGGTCACAGCGATGCGTCCCCAGGGCTTTGCCGGCAGCCCCGCGGCGGACTTTTCATCCAAATCTTTCCAGGTGGCGCCGCCATCCGTGGTCATAAAGAATCCGCTGCCGCTTGGTGCGGTGGGGCTGTCGCCGCCGGAGCGGAACGTCCAACCCTTGCGGCGGAAATCCCACGTACCGGCAAACAGCACCTTGGGATCCTGCGAATTCATGGAAATCATGGAGCAACCGGTGGAGAGGTTCGCACCCTTTAGAATTTTGTTCCAGTTTTTGCCGCCGTCGGTGGTTTTGTAGAGTCCGCGGTCGTCGCTGTCACTCCACAATTTTCCCGGCACGCAGGCGTAAACGGTGTTGCTGTCCTTGGGATCTACAATAATCTTGGAGATGCGCTCGGAGTTCGGCAGGCCCATGTTGGTCCAGTTGTCGCCGCCGTCCACGGATTTATAAATTCCGTCGCCGATGGAGACGCTGTTGCGGGTCCATGGTTCGCCGGTGCCGACCCAGATGGTCTTGGAATTTTGCGGGTCGATGGCAATGGCGCCGATGGATTGCGAGGTCATCTTGTCGAACACCGGCTTGAAGGTGGTTCCGCCGTTGGTGGACTTCCACACACCGCCGCTGGCCGCACCGATGTACACGGTGAGGCGCCCATCTTCTTTCACCGCGGTGAGCGCAGCGATGCGGCCGCTCATGGTGGCCGAGCCGATGTTACGAGCGCCGAGGCCCGAGATGGTGTCGGAGTCAAACTTGGCGTCCTGCGCCTGTGCCTTGGAGCCCATGGCCAGCGTCGCCGCCATCACCGCAACTATTGCGCACGCGTGCAAGAACTTGCTCATGATCTGCTTTTCCTCGCTTCTTACTGGAATTTCATTTCGTTACGCGCTTACTTGCTTGGTGCGGCCGCGGGAGCCAGGGCTTGCGGCTTCAATACCGGCATGGTGAAGCGTGAATCATCGATGGGCACATTAATCTCGACTTTTTCCACCGTCAGCTTCTGCCGCTGGGAACTGCCCTTCTGCGCCTGCTCGATGGCAAAGGGGAAATAAATACCGTCTACCTGCTCGTAATCGCCGAAATAGGATTCATTTTCCTGCAGCGTGCCGCGCACGGTGGACTGGGTTTCGAGTTTCAACTCGAGATACGAATCCGTATCCAGATAGTAGTAACGCACGTCGCCATTTTTCATGGAGAGCTTTACCTTGAAGCAGTCCGTGCCTTCCACGGAATCGTGGCCCATCAGCTCCGCTTTGTGGCCTTTGGCTTTGTAGTCCACCAGCGGCCCGTCAATGTCCGAATCCACGATCAAACTTTTGGCGTCTTCGGCGGTCATTAATTGCGGATCCTTGCGACCCTCAAACGGGGATACTTGCCAGGCGGTCTTGCCATCGGTGGCCTGGACCTGTGCCAAGCCTTGAATAGCCACTTCCTCGCGGACTTTATCCGGCCGCTTGTTCTCCTGCAGCGCCGTGGCGCGGAACGGCCCAAAGCTCAACTTCGCCGTGTTGCGCAAGGTGTTCACAGACTTGAGCTTGGCAAGTCCGCCATGCGCTTCAATATTCTTGGCGATCACGTCGTCCACGGTCTGCGCTTTTGCAGCCAGCGGCAAGAACACTAAGGCCGCCAGCAGTGCCGCGATATTGCGGTAATTCCCGCTCATGGTTGCTCCTGAAAGATTCTCAAAGAAAGAAGGATGACCACCGGCTCCCCACCTCAAGCCGCACTCCACTGTACAAGATTCAGACGAAACCTTCGCGCACTTTGTTAGCAGCGGCTGGAGGAGGCCAACGGGGTCCGCGCAGGACGACCGCGGAGCGACAGTCCGCGCTTACACCTCTTCCGCAAAATCGCCTTCCGGTTCGGGCAGTTTATCGCCATCGCGCGCGACCCATACGTACAGGGCCGGTAAGAGGAAGATGCTGAGGAACAGCGCACCCGCCAGGCCGCCGACAATCACGATGGCAAACGGGCGCTGCGAATCGGAGCCGATGCCGCGCGACAGCGCGGCTGGGAGCAGCCCGAGCATGGCCACCAGCATGGTCATCATGATGGGGCGCAAGCGCAAAATCGCGCCTTCCACGGCGGCGTCTTCGATGGAGTGGCCGCGCACACGCAACTGATTGATGTACTCGAGCATGATCACGCCGGTTTCCACCGACACGCCGAACAACGCCAGGAACCCCACGCCCGTCGACACGCTGAAATGCGTGCCGGTCGCCAGTAACGCCAGCAAGCCGCCTATGGGCGCCATGGCCACGTTCGCCAAAATCAGCAGCGACCACTTCGTGGAGCCAAACATCGAGTACAAAATTACGTAAATCACCAAAATNNTGCGAGCGCTTCTGGCTTTCGTACTCGCCCGCCCAGTTTAGGTGATAACCCACCGGCAGCTTCACGTCGCGATGCACATTACGGATGGCTTCCTCCACCGCGCCGCCCAAATCGCGCCCGCGCACGCTGTATTTGATGGCCACGTAGCGCGAATTTTCCTCACGATAAATTTCCGAAGCGCCGTCGCTGACTTCAATCTTGGCCAGTTGCGAAAGCGCCACGCGCTCCCCGGTGGGCGCCACGATGCGGATATTTTCGATGGCTTCCTCGGTATCGCGATAGGGCTGCTGGTAGCGCACCACCAAGTCGTATCGCTGCTCATTCTGCAGCACTTGGGTAACAGCTTTTCCGCCCACGGCGGTCTCTACCGCGTCCTGCAGATCCGCCACGTTGATGCCATGGCGCGCCGCTTCCGCGCGGTTCATCACGATGTTCAAATTCGGCTGTCCGAGCACGCGGAACAGGCCGAGATCCTCGACGCCGGGAATCTTGCGCAAGACGCCGACGATCTCCTCGCCCTTTTCCTCGAGCGTGCGCAGGTCGTCGCCATACAATTTCACAGCCAGTTCGCCCTTTACACCGCTGACGGCCTCTTCCATGTTGTCGGAGATAGGCTGCGAGAAATTCCACAGCACGCCGGGAATTTTTTCCATCTCGCGGTCCATGGCGGCGATCAATTCTTCTTTGTCTTCGTGAAATACTGGCCGCCAATCCTTTTTCAGCTTCAGGTCCACGAAATACTCGGTGTTGAAGAATCCGGTGGCGTCCGTGCCGTCATCCGGCCGCCCGACCTGGGACACCACTTTGGTGACTTCCGGAAAGGTGGCCAGAATCACGCGCGCCTGATTCATGATCCGCGTGCCCTCGGTGGGCCCAGTACTGGGGGCCAGGGTGCCGCGCACCCAAATCGCCCCTTCATCAAGGTGCGGCAGAAACTCCGAACCGATCACTCCGCTGACCATCAAGAAGACCGCGACGGCCAGCACCAGCGCGCCAATCCCCACGGTGACGCCGCGGCGCCGGATGGCTAAGCGCACGAGCACGCTGTATCTCTCGCGCAAAAATTCCATTACCGGATTACGCCACTCTTTCACGCCCTTGCCGAATTGCCACACGGCCAACACGGGCGCGATGCCGATGGAGAAAATCAGCGCCCCCAGGAGGGCAAAGGTGACCGTCCAGGCCATGGGCTTGAACAACCGGCCCTCGACGCTCTGCAGGGTGAAAATGGGCAGGTACGCGGTGATGATGATGGCGCGCGCGAAAAAGACCGGCCGTAATACCTCAAACACCGCGTCGCGGATGCGCTCGAGAGGCGTCTTGACGGACCTGGCGTTCATCGCAAAGTGCCGCATGATGTTTTCGATGATCACCACGCTGCCGTCGACCACCATGCCGAAGTCCAGGGCGCCGAGCGAGAGCAGGTTGGCGGGAATTTTATTCAGGTCCAGGCAAATGGCGGCAAACAGCAAAGAAAATGGAATGGTCAGCGCCACGATCAGCGCGCCGCGCACGTTGCCAAGAAACAAAAACAGCACGAGGGATACCAGCACAATTCCATCGAAGAGATTGTGCAGTACAGTATGCGTGGTGTATTCGAGCAACTGGCTGCGATCCAGAAAGGGCACGATGGTCACGCCAGGCGGGAGAATGTGCTCGTTCAGCTCTTTCACTTTGTCGTGGATGCCCACCAGGGTCTCGTCGGCGTTGGCGCCTTTGCGCAGGAGCACGATGCCTTCCACGACATCCGGATCGTCCAGAACTTTTCCGTCGCTGCGCCGGAAGCTCTTGCCGATCTGCCCGAGCCGTATTTTCGAGCCTTGCGTGACGGTGGCGATGTCCTTTACACGGACGGGGGTGCCGCCTTGCACCTTTACAACGGTCTCGCCAATATCGGCAACGCTGGTAAACAAGCCCACCGCGCGGACGTTGATTTGCTGCAAGCCAGACTCGACGAAGCTGCCGCCGGCGTTGACGTTATTGTTGGCCAGCGCGGTCTCGACCTGCCCGATGTTCAGCCCGTAGGAGATCAATTTCGCGGGATCGACTTGCACTTGATACTCACGCGTGATGCCGCCGAAGCTCGAAACATCCACCACGTTGGTGACGGATTTGAACTGCTTCTCGAGTGTCCAGTCCTCGAGGGTTTTCAGCGCCATCAAGTCATAGGAAGGATTTGTGCTTTTGAGCGTGTACCAGTAGATCTGCCCCACGGGACTGAAGTCCGGCCCCATCTGCGGCTGCAATCCGCCGGTGAGGGTAAGCTGTGCAAGCCGCTCGACGACTTTCGCGCGATTGGCGTCGTTATCGGAGGCGTCATCGAAAATCAGCATCACGCTGGAAATGCCGAAGAGCGAGGCGGAGCGCATGTGCGCCAGGTGGGGCATGCCATTCATTTGCGCTTCCACCGGAATGGTGACTTGCTGCTCGACCTCTTCGGCAGCGCGTCCCGGCCATTGGGTGATTAGTTGTACGTAATTATTTGCGACATCCGGATAGGCTTCAATGGGCAACTGGCGAAAGGAAATGGCGCCCCAGATCAACAGCAAAATCGTCAGCGTGAACACGATGAAGCGATTGTTGAGCGTGTAATCGACAAAACCGCGAATCATGCTTCCGACCTCACGGGCACGCAGCGCGGGAAAGCGCAAATGTAAGCTTGTAGGCCCACGTGGCTCACTGGTCGACCGTGTTCTGCAGCTCGAGCGCGTTGCTCACCACGCGCTGGCCGGGTTCGAGGCCCGATAGAATTTCCTGGATATTACCGGGCAGGGTGTTGCCCGATTTCACTTCAACACGCTTGAAGCGCTTGTCTCCCGCGGCCAGGTACACCCAATCGCGGTCGTGCAGATGCAAGATTGCCGAAGCCGGCACGGCCGCGTGGGTCTGCTCTTTCTGCCCGTGGAACGTGGCGGTGACAAACATGCCCACCTTCATAAGTCCCGGATTTTTCACCTCGAGGCGCACTTTGGCCGTGCGGATATTCGGATCCAGCACGGAGCCGATATTGCTGATGGTGCCGGTGAAGGTGTTGTCGGGATAGGCGGAGAGGCGAATGTCCGCCGACTCTCCGAGATGCACGTTGCTCAAATCGTTCTCGTAGACGTCGCACAGAATCCACACGGACGACAAATCGGAAATGGTGAAGGGATTCGCGGCCGCGGAGAGCCCTTGAATGCCCGCGGCCGTGGTCACCTGCTGATCGGTGATTACGCCGGAAATCGGCGCATAAATATCCACAATGCCGGAGGGATGCTCGATGCCCGCGCCCAGGACGCGCAAATGTTCGCGCGAGGTGTCCACGTCCACTTTGGCCTTGTTTTCCGCGTTCTCCGCGGTTTGCAGGTCGTTCTGGGAAATGGCGCCCTTATCGTACAGAAGTTTGGCGCGTTCGAG
>PMOV01000063.1:6480-7642 GCA_003161195.1 Acidobacteriota bacterium
ACCGGGACGGTGCGCAAAACATCCGGCGCCACGACGCCGGTCACCACCAACTGCGAGCGCGCCGAATGCGCGACCGCCGCCACCAGCGGAAATTGCTCTGGCTTATCCACGGTGACGACGCTGGAATCGGGAGCTTGCTCGACCGTGGACGNNGCGCTTAGGCCTGCCAGCGCCGCCAACCACTGCCACCGCCGATTCTTCGCGCCGTTCATTGCAGGACCTCGCGTCCTACCGCCTGGTTCAACTGGCTGGCGGCCGTCATGTACGTCCCCACCAGATTCAGGTAGTTCAATTGCGTGTCGCGGTACTCTTTCTGGGCATCCAGAAAGTCCAGCAGTGAAGCAGCGCCGTGCTGATAAGAAAACGAAATGGTGTCGCGCACGCGGTCGGCGATTTTCAGGTAGCGTTCCTTGTAAGGCTGCAGGAGCGCGAGATTGCTTTCGACCGCGGCGTACGCCGAATCCACATCGCTGAACACCTGGGTGCGCTGCAGTTCGAGCATTTCCGCGTTTTTGTCGATGTCCAGCCTGGTGCGCAATTTTTCTCCCTGGTTGCGGTCGAAAATGCGCAGCGGGATGCTCACGCTGAAACCGACGTAGTGTTCGATGGGCGGATTCTTGCCGCCATCGAATCCAAACGTGGGATCCGTCGAGCCATTCGCGACCGCGAGCTGGTGATCGGTCTTGGCTTTGTCAACCGCCTGCACCGCGGCCTTCAGATCGGGCCGGTTGTCCAGCGCGATCTGGCGGAACTCGTCCAGATCCGCGAGCTGATTATGGAAATCGAACGCTCCGATCACGTCGAATTGCTCGACGGGCGTCTTGTCGTCCAGCAGCATCAGCAGTTGGATCTTCGCGGTGCGCAGATTGACCAGCGCCGACTGCAAGTCCGATTCAAATTGCACCCGTTGCAGTTCCAGCCGGTCCATATCCACCTGCGCCATGCCTCCGGCGTTGAGTTTTTCGCGGTTCACGCCCAGCACCTTGTCGTAGTACGTCAAATTTTCGCGCGCCAGGCCCAACACCGCCTTTTGCTGCAGCGTCTGCACAAACGCGCTGCGCAGCGTAAAAATCAAGCCGCGCTCCAGATCGGACTGCTGCGAGACGGCAATTCCCGTGGCCTGCTGCGCGCTGTCGCGCCGTAATTCCCGCTTGTGCTCGCG
>PMOV01000063.1:7685-9543 GCA_003161195.1 Acidobacteriota bacterium
TCAAATTGCGCGCGTACTTCTTCCCACGTCAATGCGCCGCCGTTCGCCGAGCGCTGCGAAGCGGCCTGCTCGCGCCGCGCCGTTCCGGTCGGCGGCGATGGCGCGGGACCGGGCGACGTTGGCGCAGGCTGGGGCTGGGGTGCTTGGCCAGCGGCCGTCCTCGCCCAGACCGCCCACGCGGACAGCGCCAATAGAAGCAGTCCGCCGCGCCTCATTTGTTTCCACCTGTTCCGCATAAAACTTGTCCTTGCTTCTTCCTCAGCATCCGCGATCGCAACGTGCACCGAACCCGGCACCTCGCTCGATAGAGGCTCACTCTAGTGCCGCCCAGCGCTGATTTCATGTCAATTTTTTGATTTTTCTGCAGCTCGTGCACTACGCCTGCGGGGGCGCCCGACCGCGGATTCCTCGGGGCACTTCACTCGAATTCGGACGCGCGGTCCGCCACGCCAACTCGTCGCGTGCCGGCGGTAAATCCGTGAATTTTGCGGCTGGCGGCAAAACTCCACCGCCCCACCCGGCGCTGGCCATGGCGGCGTCGGAGTCGCCGATGCGTGCCGCCGTCGCGTACCATTCCGCAGGCGCTTCCCAAATGGTAGCGGCAAACCCGTGCACATCCGCCAACCGGAAATTTCCGCGCCCATCATTCAGCAGCACCGCGACCGGCAGGTTGGCCAGCCGCGTCGAAACCACCACGTCCAAAAAACTATCGCCGTTCACGTCGCGCGACGATAGTTGCAAACCGCCCGTCGGTGCCAAGAGCGATAGCGACCGCTGGCTGCCCGCGCTGAAGGCGAAATGGATCCAGTACTTCGTCTGCGACGCCACCACCAACCCGGCTTGCACCGTGGCCACATCCGGCAGCGCGTCGCCGTCAAAATCCGCAATGGCAAAATTCGCCGCCGCTACCGCCTGCGCCGCCGGGATAGCCGCGTGGCCGGTCGGCTCCCGTACCGCCACCGCTTCCGAACTGCACAGCAACGCCGCAAGAGACAACATCGTGGCCAGGCCAAGTGGCGCACGGGTGCGTCGCCGTGCGCCCCAACACCGCCGGGGCGCCCAGGCATATGCATTGCGTGCCGTTGCAAGCTGATTCAACGCTTCATCCTTAACTATCTCAATACTCGATACGATTTCGCCGCCAGGCCCAATGCCAGAATAGCGCGAAGTCTAACCCACCCGACATAAAGATTCCCTAAAAACTCCATGCCGATTTTGTGATGCACCTCACTCGGAAAGCAAGGCACAGGTTCCGGACCATTGTTGGCCTTTGTGGCAGCTTAAAACTCCACATGCAGCCGCAGTGTCGGCACCACCACCGGGCCGCGATCCCGGTTGTAACCCGGATTATTCACATGCTGCACCCCAAAAGCCGGATAAAACCCGCGCCACAGGTGCAGCGTATAATAGGACTCCAAAATATTCTCCCGTCCGTAGTTCAACCGCCCATCGCCCAGAAGGAATCCTAATCCGCCGAGCGCGAGATACTCCTGATGGTTCCGCGAAATGCCATTCGAGACGAACACCAGCCCCATCCGATCATATTTCCGGCCCCAGCGATTTCCGTTCCCGCCCACGCCGATCTCGAAGGTCTCGTCATCCTCAGTATAGGCGTAGGACTCGTGCTGCCCCTCGTTCCATCCCCAGCGCCCAAACACCCCGATCCAGTCGCTGACCGGCTGTTCAAAATTGATGCCAAATCCATACTTAACGGTGGTCTGCAGCGGGTGCGCGGTGATGTCCGGCGCCGTTTCCGGATCCGCCGTCTGCTGGCTGGAGCGATAATTCTCAATCGCCTGGGCGTAACTGCCCATGTTCGCGTGGTTTACGAACGCCAGCAGCCGCAACACCCCGGGCT
>PMOV01000063.1:9551-26783 GCA_003161195.1 Acidobacteriota bacterium
TCCACCGTCCAGTTCATGAACTGGAGATTCTGATCCGTCCCGTAGGAGTTAGCGTCAAAAAAATCCGGCAGGCTCATCTTTCCGAAACGCACCTCGAGCCGTCGCGCCGGGAGCGAGCTAAACAGTGCGAAGGGATTCCGCGACTGCGCTTCACGCACGCCGCCGAGCGGAATAATCTGGTGCCACATCAGCCGCCCGATATACGGTAATTTGCTCAGCGCCGGGTTTCGTACCACATCCAGATTCGTGGCCCCCGCAAGGCCCAGCGCTTCGCTAATGCCATGCCCACCGGTCTCTTGCACGTCACACAGCAACTCCGTCGTGGAGGTCATTCGCAGCCCGGTATAGAGCGTCAGCACTCGCGAGGTCGCATCCTGCGCTTCCGGCGTCAAGCTGTGCGGACCCTGATACGGCGAGGTAAACGCCGGATGCCACTGCGAGATAAAATTCGCTTGCCCGGACAGCCAGAGCCGGTCCGTCTCCGGATGCGGCAGCATCGTGGGCGCATCATCCACCCCGGCATTGTCCGCCGGTGCCTGCGCTGAACCTGCCTGTGGAATTTGCGGCGCGTCCACCGAGGCAGGCTTAGCCGCCGCAGTAGTATCAGCCTCCTGCGCCTCGGCCATTAGCCCGCAGCAGAGCGCGAATGCCAGCAATGCCGCCCCCAGCGTCCCCCTCATGGAGACTCCCCGCCCATGACAGGATGAAAGATTCGCGAACATTTTGTCCCCTGGAACTGCGTAGGATGGCCGACGCGCGTTACAGTTTGATGTACGTCGCTGAGATTCCTGCGCCAGCCTATATTAACTGTGGTGAATCTTTTTTGTAAAGCATATTTAACCGCACTCGAACTCCGCTTCCTCTTCTCCACACTGTTAAGCATGCGACACGCCGCCGGCCGCATTTCTTGAGGCCTTTCGGCGACTGTGGCACAGTCCAGAGGTGGTCTCATTTTTCTTTTTTTTGTTCGGAATCGTGATTGGCAGCTTTCTGAATGTGTGCATTTCGCGCATTCCAGGGGGGCTTTCCATTGTGTCTCCGGGTTCGCGATGCCCGCGCTGCCTGACGCCCATCAAGGCGTACGACAACGTGCCGATTCTCGGCTGGCTATGGCTGCGCGGCAAATGCCGCAGTTGCGCGCTGCCCATTTCGCCGATGTATCCGTTGATCGAACTGTTGACGGGAATTTTATTCGTGTGCTGTTACTTGACGTTCGATATTTCGCAGGCCACGTTCAAGTGGCTGTTTTTCGTTTGCTTGATCATCGTGCTGACGGTGACGGACTTGCGCGTGCGCATGCTGCCGGACGCGGTCAACTGGCCGGGTTTTGGCCTGGGCCTGGGGCTGGCCGCGTTTATCCCCATTGACGACGGCGCGGCGTTTTTTCTGAGCGTGCGCCTGCTGCACCGCGTGCTGCCCGCGTGGGTACTCGGCTTGACGGATGCGCTGCTGGGCGCGGCGTTTGGCAGCCTCCTACTGCTCGGCGCTTCGGTGCTGTACAAGATTTTTCGCGGCCGTGAAGGTATGGGCCTGGGCGACGTGAAGATGATGGCCATGGTGGGAGCGTTTGTGGGTTTGCGCGGTGCGTTCTTGACCATCCTGCTGGGGACCCTACTCGGGAGCGTACTAGGCGCAGCGATCATTGTGGCGCTATACGCCGCGGGGTGGAAGCAGGACGTGGCGAAGCGCGCGGCACGGCGCGGGCTGGGGAAGCCGGGGGAATTGCGCTGGGCCGTGGTCAGCAAGTACCAGTTGCCGCTCGGGACGTTTTTGGGAATTGCGGCGCTGCTGGTGGTGTTTTTTGTGGAGTCGCCTCTGGTGGCGTATCTGCCGCACTGGCGTTGAGGGCGCGCCAAGGCTCCGGGGCTGACGTTGGAGGCGCTGACGTTTTTTTACCATGCTGAACATGCGTATCATGCTGGCCGCGTTACAAACCGAAAGCACGCAGCACGTCTGGACCGTGGCGGTACTGAGCGGCCTTGGCCTGTTTGCCGTGGTGGGCATCATTCTGTATTTTGTCGCGCGGTTTTTTCAGGATACCCGCGACGAACATTCGCGCAAGAGCGTGGCGGCGCCGCCGCGCACGGAAAATCCCAACGCGTTCATCGCCGCATCGATGCACGGCGTAATTCAGACGCTGCGCGATCAGGAAAAAGAACTGGCACGGCTGCACCGCATCGAGAAAGAACGCGCGGAGCAGACCGAACGGCTCAGCGAAGAAGTGACCCGCAACATGCCGGCGGGATTGCTGGTGGTGAACGCCAATGGGATTATTTCCAGCGCGAATCCCGCGGCCGAGCATGTGTTGGGCATCAAAGCGCTGGGATTTCGGCGCTACAGCGAGGCGCTCGGCGAGGATTCCGAGTTGACCACCCAGGTGGCGGAGTGCCTGAAGACCGGCAAAATCTTCCGCCGGGAAGAGGTGAAGCATAACGCTCCGGGCGGAGAGCTGCGCCGGCTAGGGGTGACCATTTCGCCCATTCGACGCGGCGAGGGGAAAATCAACGGCGCCATCTGCTTGTTGACGGACCTGACAGAATTGGCGCAATTGCAGCAGCAGGTGCAACTCAAGGAAAACCTGGCGGCCCTCGGGGAGTTGTCCGCCGGTATTGCGCACGAATTTAAGAACGCGCTGGCGACGATTTCCGGCTACGCGCAACTGATCCGCGCGGAACAATCGGACGCCGCCGAAGCTCAGGAGTATGCGCAGAACATCCTGGAGCAGACGCGCAATATCACCCACGTGGTGACGGAGTTTCTGAAGTATGCGCGGCCGTTGGATATTTCCACGGAGACGGTGGCGCTGCAGCCGATCGTGGAGCGCGTGGTGAGCGAGGTCGCCGAGTCCATGCCGCAGGTGCGTATCCGCTGCGAGGGGCCGTTCGGCAATGTGGCCGGGGACGAAGGATTTCTGCGTCAAGCCCTGCTGAACCTGGTGCGCAACGCGGCGGAAGCCAGCTTGGACGCGGCGCATGGCGGGCGCGTGCTCTTGCGCGGAGAAGCCGTGCGCGGGAATGATACATCGTTTCAGCGAATCACGATATTCGATAACGGCGCGGGAATCTCCCCGGACGCGCGCGACAAACTGTTTCACCCGTTTTTCACCACCAAGGCGAAAGGGACGGGGCTCGGGCTCGCCGTGGTACAGAAGATCGTGATCCAGCATGGCGGCCAGGTGCGCGCGCGAAACCGTGCGGAAGGCGGGGCGGCGTTTATCGTTACGCTACCGTTGAGCAGCGGGGCGGCGGAAGCGGTAGAATCGAAGCAGGCGGTGGGATAGCCGGTGGTGCGCCCGTAACGGCGCTCGTGTAAAAACGGTGTCGTGCAGCCCGGGAGTAGGGTTGCCAGAGCAATTTGATTTGCCCGGTCCGGGAAGGACGTGTTTTATGCTTGGGAAAAGCGGAAATACCGTGTGGAAGCCGTTGTGTGTCGCGGGATTGGTGATCGCCAGCCTGGCTTGGCCGGCTTGCGGACGGGCGCAGGACCCGGCTCAGTCGAACGGGGGCAGCGTGGCCGATGCGGCGCGCCGCTCGCGGGAAGACCAGAAGAACGCCCCGAAGACGAAAAAAGTTTATACCGACGACGACGTGAGCACGCGTCCAGCAAGCGATGCGAGCGCGACGCCCGCGGCGCCCGCAGCCGGCGCCGATGCCGGCGCAACGCCTGGCGATGGCAGTAAGGCAACACCAGCCGCAGGCACCCCAGGGGCGACCGCCCCGGGCAGCGACGCCAACGGCGAGAAAGCATGGCGTGCAAAATTCAAAGCGCAGCACGACAAGATCGACCGGGCCGAGAAGGAACTGGACGTGCTGCAGCGCGAAGAAGATAAGGCCCAGGTGCAGTATTATCCCGATCCGCAGAAGGCGCTGACCGAAGGTTATAGCCGCAAAGACATCAACGATAAAGACGCGAAAATTGCCGCCAAAAAGCAGGAGATCGCGGATCTGAAACACGGCCTCGACGACCTGGAAGACCAACTGCGCAAGAGCGGCGGCGATCCCGGCTGGGACCGCGAGTGACGCGCGCCCCTTTCTCCTTCCGGCCGATATCGGCTGACCTCCTAAACCACGTAGTGAGACTGCGCCTGCCGCGCACCAACAAAATGCGTCTGTCGCGCAGCACTTCCCTGTTCTAACCGCGCACACCTGCCGCACGCCGCTCCCTGCGGCCCCGCTCATTCGTGGTAAAAACGAAAGCGATGGATCCGCTTCTTCTGGTGGAAGACAAAAACGAATTGCGCGCCATGCTGCGCAAGGCGCTGGAGCGCGCTGGCTATGCCGTGGAAGAAGCGCCGGACGGCGTGGCGGCCATTCAAAAGGTGCGCGCGCGGCGCTACCTGGTGGTCATCACCGACCTCAAAATGCCCGGGGCTTCCGGCCTGGACGTCTTGCGCGAGACGAAAAGCGCGGACCCCACCATCCCCGTGTTGCTGCTTACGGCTTTTGGCTCCGTCGAAGAAGCGGTGACGGCCATGAAGGAAGGGGCCTTCGACTTTCTGCAGAAGCCGGTGGATCTGGATCACCTGAAATTGCTGGTGCAACGCGCCGCACAACAACAGGAATTGTTGCGCGAGAACCTGCTGCTGCGCGAAGAATATTCCACGCGCTATGGATTCCCGCGCATCGTGGGCGAACACGCCTCCATTCGCGAGGTGAGCGCGCAGATTCAAAAAGTGGCGGGCACGGATTCCACGGTCTTGCTGCTGGGCGAAAGCGGCACGGGAAAGGAACTCTTCGCGCGCGCCGTCCACCATCTCTCGCCGCGCCGCGATAAGGCCTTCGTGGCGCTGAACTGCGCGGCCATTCCGGAAACCCTCGTCGAGAATGAGCTTTTCGGCCACGAGCGCGGCGCCTTCACCGGCGCGCAGGCGCGCAAGGTTGGCAAAATGGATCTGGCGCACCACGGCACCCTGTTCCTCGATGAAATGGGCGACCTCCCGCTGGCCATTCAGGCCAAACTGCTGCGCGTGCTGGAGGAGCGGCGCTTCGAACGCGTCGGCGGCACGCAATCGATCGACGTGGACGTCCGCATTGTGGTGGCCACCAATCGCAATCTGCAAAAACTGGTGCAAGAAAAATTATTTCGCGAGGATTTGTTTTTCCGCATCTCCGCGGTGCCCATGACCATTCCGCCGCTGCGCGAGCGCGGCGCCGACGTACTGCTGCTGGCGCATCATTTCCTGGATAAATTCAGCCGCGAATTCGGCAAGCCGGGCCTCGAGCTGAGCGAGGACGCCCGCGCGCGTTTGCAGGAGTATCGCTGGCCGGGCAATGTGCGCGAATTGCAGAACACGCTGGAACGCGCCGCGATTTTGGCCGATGGCTTGACCATTCGCGCCGACAGCTTGCAGTTGCCTCCGGTGAAGCCGGACGCCGCGCAATTGCCGGCCGGTCTGCTGCCGCCAGAGTTTCGCTGGGAAGGCTCGCTCGAAGAAGTTACCGCGCGCGCGGTAGGCCACGTGGAGCGTGCCCTGCTCGAAGCCACCCTGCGCGATTGCAAGTGGAACAAGACGCGCACGGCGGAAGTGCTGGATATTTCGCCGAAGACGCTGCTCGCCAAGCTGCGCTCCGCGGGCCTCGAGGAATAGCTTCGAGTAAACGTGCTTCGGCCCGTTACTTCACACCGACATGTAAACAAACGGTTGAAAACGTCCACGCCGCATGCTGCACATCCCGGTAACCGGCGGCGCGCATCAGCGCGGACAATTCCTCTGGACGCAGGAACCGCGAGACCGATTGCGGCAAATATTTGTACGCTGCGGAGTCGCCGCTCAGCACTCCACCAATGCGCGGCAAAACTTCGCGGAAATACCAACGATAGCTGCGGCCCAGCAGCGTATCCGGTGGCTCGGTAAATTCCAGCACCGCGATTTGGCCGCCCGGTTTCAGGACGCGGCGAATTTCCAGCAGCCCATCCTGGTAGTTCGCCAGATTGCGAAAGCCGAAAGCGGTGGTGACGGCATCGAATGAGCCGTCCGCGAAAGGCAGGCAGAGTGCGTCAGCTTCGAGGAAGTGGAGCGGCGCTTGTCCGGTGGCGGCAGATTGTCGGGCGCTTTTTTCGCGCGCGCGCAGCAGCATGGGATGCGCAAAGTCCGCACCAATGACCCGCGCCGGCCCGTGGCGCGCCAGTGCGAGCGCCAGATCTCCCGTGCCGCAGCACAAATCCAGCACCAGCGCGTCCGGGCGATTCAGGATAGGCGCGAGCCTGCGCGTAGTGCGCGCGCGCCACATGCGGTCAAGCTGCAGCGACAGCACATGGTTCAGCAGATCGTAGCGCGGCGCGATCTGCGTGAACATCTGGCGCACTTTGCTGGAGGCGTCTGCCTCGCTGACCGCGCCGTCCGGCAACGTGCCCATCGCGCGCGCTCCTGGCGGTGCCGCTTGCGCCAACTTCGTTGCGGCTGGCGTGGCTTCAGGTGATTTGGTGTCGGCTTCCGTCATGAGTGAAAATTGGCGATCGCGTTATAAAGCACTCGCAGCGCCGAGATGCGCGAGCAGGGCCGGCCCAAGCTGCAAAACGCGCTGCAAGATTTCGGCGGAAATCCCGTCATAAGAGCGCGCCTGGCCGATCCTCGGACTTAATACAAAGCGAATTTTCCCCGCTCGCGCTTTTTTATCCGCGCGCATCGCAGCGATCAGCTTGGCCGGCGCGACCTTCGGCCACGGCGGCAGCGCCCCCAGCCGCCTCGTCAACGCCAGGATACGCGCCGCGTCCGCTTCCGGCGTAATGCCCGCCACATACCCCAGCAGCGCCGCCGCCATCATCCCCCAAGCCACCGCTTCGCCGTGCTGATACACGCGATAGTTCGTGACGCTCTCCAGCGCGTGCCCAAACGTGTGTCCAAAGTTCAAAGTTTCGCGCTGCCCCGATTCGTGCTCGTCCGCGCCCACCACGCGCGCTTTAATCTCCGCGCAGCGCGGGATGAGGTACTCCAGCGCGCCCGCATCGCGCCGCAGAATTTTCTCCATGCCCGCTTCGAGATACGCAAACAATTGCTTGTCGGCGATCACGCCATACTTGATCACCTCCGCCAAACCGCCGCGAAACTCGCGATCCGGCAGCGAGCGCAGCATCAAAAAATCGCTCAGCACCAGGCTCGGCGAGTAAAACGCGCCCACAAGATTCTTCCCTTCCGGCAAATTCACGCCGGTTTTTCCGCCAATGGCGCTGTCTACCTGCGCCAGCAGCGTGGTGGGCACATGCACCAGCGCAATCCCGCGCAGATACGACGCCGCCGCGAATCCCGCCACGTCGCCCACCATCCCGCCGCCCACCGCCACCACCAGCGCGCGCCTATCCGCCCCAGCGCGCACCAGCGACCGCGCGATCTGTTCCACGCTGGCCAAAGTTTTCCCGGATTCCGCATCATGAAACAAATGCACCGCCGCCGCGCCCAGCAGGCCAAATCGCCGCGGCACCAACTTTCCCACCGCGCGCCAAGCCTTCGGCGACGACACCACATGCACGCTGGAAAATTTCCCCAGCCGCGCGATCTCCCGCGCCGCCCCTCGCAACACGCCCGACCCGCACACCACCTCGTATTTCCCCGTCGCGGATGGCACCCGTATGCGATGAATTTTCATTGTTGGCGATTGTTGGCGATCGCTGGCGAACCTCTGCAATGTAACACACGCCCACCACACCTCGCATACGGGCTACATACAGTTCACGCCATCGCGTGCGCCTTCGCCAGCCCCTCGCGCATCCAACGCCACGGCAGCAAATCGCCCATTTCCTTCGTGCTACCATGGGTGCCGCGCGCCGCAGAGCGTTCATGACTCTTTCCCACAAAACTTATTACGCGGACTACGTGGTAGTCGGCTCCGGCGTGGCGGGTTTGCGCGCCGCCATCGAACTCAGCGCCGCCGGCAACGTCCTCGTTCTCGCCAAATCCAATCTCAGCGACTCCGCCACCTCCTGGGCGCAAGGCGGCATCGCCGTGGCCCTCAGCGACGAAGACGAAATCGGCCTGCACGAACAGGACACCATCAACGCCGGCGACGGCCTCTGCCGCCCGGAAGCGGTCACCCTGCTGGTCGAAGAAGGCCCGAAGTACATCACGCAGCTCATTGAATGGGGCACGGAATTCGATCGCGCCGGCACCAAGCTGGCCTTCACGCGCGAGGCCGCGCACAGCCGCTCACGCATCCTGCACGCCAATGGCGACTCCACCGGCCGCGAAATCAGCCGCGCCCTGCTGGCCCGCGCGCACACCATCCCGCACCTGCACCTGCGCGCCCACGCCTTCACCACCGGCCTCATCGTGGAAAAAGGCCGCGTCGCCGGTCTGCGCTTCATCGACGAAACCGACAATTCCGCGCACGAAGTCCGCGCCGCCGCCGTGCTGCTCGCCACCGGCGGCCTCGGCCAGATCTATCGCGAGACCACCAATCCCGATGTCGCCACCGGCGACGGCATGGCCATCGCCTACGAAGCCGGCGCCATTCTTTCAGACATGGAGTTCGTGCAGTTCCATCCCACCGCGCTGGCGGTCAAGGGCGCGCCGCGCTTTCTGCTCTCCGAAGCTCTCCGCGGCGAAGGCGGCATCCTGCGCAACATCGATCTCGAGCGCTTCATGAAGCGCTACAACGAAGCGCAAGAACTCGCCCCGCGCGATATCGTGGCCCGCGCCATCGTCAGCGAAATGCATCGCACCAGCAGCGACTACGTTTTTCTGGACATGACGAAAAAGTCCGAGGACTTTCTCAAACATCGCTTCCCGCTCATCTATTCCACGTGTATGAGCTATGGCCTGGACCTTGCGCGCGACATGGCGCCCGTCTGCCCCGCCGCGCATTACATGATGGGCGGCGTGCAGACGGATTTATGGGGCCGCACCTCGCTCCCCGGCCTGTACTCCGCGGGAGAGACCGCCGCTACCGGCGTACACGGCGCCAACCGCCTCGCCAGCAATTCCCTGCTCGAAGGCTTGGTCTTTGGCGCGCGCGCTGGCCAAGCCATGATGAACGATGCGCCCATCAGCAAACGCAGCAAAATGACCTTACCCGGCAGTCCCGCCCCGCAACCGAACACCACGCCAGCGGGCCCCGCGCTGCCAAAAGTCAGCAAAGCCACTCCCGCCGCTCTGGCGCTCAAAGCCATCCGCGACATCATGTGGAATAAGGTCGGCATCCTGCGCAGCGGCAAAGAATTGCAGGATGCGTTGCAGCAACTCGTCGCGATGGAATTGCCCAAAGTCCCACATCCTGACCGTGCTGACCACGAACTATACAATCTGCACGCGCTGGCTACGCTGATCGCGCGCTCCGGTCTGGCCCGCGAAGAAAGCCGCGGCAGCCACTACCGCTCCGATTTCCCCTATCGCGACGACGAAAAATTCAGCAAACACTCGACAGTGAAAAGAGGCGAGGACATTCGCTTCGAGGTGTAGTTTCTCGTTCCGGCTGCGCGAGCAACGGTTAATGCTTAATCGAGAAATCAGCGACCAGCTCTTCGCCCGGCGTGATCGCGCGGATAGCACGGATTTCAAAGAATTCGTCGAAACTGACATTGGGTTTAATTTTGGCAGACGCTCTTTGCAGGTACCAAGAGACCGTCAACCGATTAAAGTTGACTGGGCAACCCAAGCGAGCTCCGCGTTCGAGGCTGTGATCGTCGTACAACTGACGAACGGCTTTCTGCATGCGCCGCCGCGCGATCAAATGCTTCTCAAGCCAAACAATCTCTTCACTCTCTCCAACGAACGGGCGATCACCCTTCCCAATCTTTTTAATCGCGAAAACACCGATTTTCCCCCGCGCGACACCGGAGGGTTGTAGTCGCGTGACAACATTCTGATCTGGACACGGCTCCTGAACTACAGTGTATTCAGCCCCAATCGCTCGACCGAGACCGTCGAGATCCGGGAAAATAGTGGCCTCATCGATCCCGCTGTCAATGAGTTGTCTCTTTATCGCACGAACACGAAAGCTAGGCACTATGAGTTTCCTTAGGCTGGCTGGATGAATGTTCGCCAGCTTTTCGAGCCCACTATAGTCCCTGCCGTGAACGGTGAAACATGATCGCTGGGTACTGATTCTTCGGGCGATGTGAGTTGGAAAAACGGCTATGGGTTTTTGAGGGATGTTTCTGCGAGTGAACCTCGTCGGAAGCCATGCGCTCACGATACGCCTATCTTTGGCCGCCACACCTTGCGCACTGGGTGGTATGACTTCATCAAGCCCGATTGCTCGTTCGTTTAGAGCGAAAGGGTCAAGAGCCCAGACCGCGGAATCGAAGTGTCCTGGATTGTCCTTCACCGCAAAATAGAGGGCTAACAATGCACCTTGCGTCCAATCCAGAAGGCGCGTCGGCGCTCCATAATGCTGCATAAGGAAATACCATTCCCAATCATCGTCACCGGCAGGTTTTAAATCTGAAAAAACCGGCGCTCGCACGATGAATTCTTCTCGAATCTCGTCCTCAGTCCTCCCATCAAGAATATCGTCATATGTACCGCAGTTTCTGTAGAGTGAGGGGCGTAAGCCCCATTCAGCCCTGGTTTGACCTCGAAACCATGGCCGTACATCGTGGTCCGGAAACCATTCTTCTCGGAGAGATTCGGCCTCCCGTAAAAAATCACCAACGGTCGAAATGCTAACCCGCTTCTCGTCCGCAGCGGATCTTCTTATCTTCTTGCGCATCAC
The DNA here is from genome assembly GCA_003161195.1 of Acidobacteriota bacterium. Taxonomy (GTDB): domain Bacteria; phylum Acidobacteriota; class Terriglobia; order Acidiferrales; family UBA7541; genus Acidiferrum. The sequence continues at coordinate 20,198 of PMOV01000063.1, forward strand.
ACCTTCGCAGAAAGCTGCAAGATTTCGAGCCTGCTTCACCAAACCAGAATACTAGAAGCGCGATTTGCGGAACCGCTAACCCTACTTCGACTGCATTTCCTTAATCGTCTCAAGAAACACGTGGCCCGTAATGGCCAGCGATTTCGCGCTGATTTTGTCCAGCGTGTCCGTGCCGTTCTGGTTGTGCCAGTACGGGACGTCATTCACGATGTCCAGGTCGATCACATCTACCGACGGCACCTTGCGCTTCAGAAACGGCGTGTAGTCGTCGCCGCCAATCGACGTCGTTTCCTGCACAAAAATATTCCCGTATCCAAGTTTTGCCGCAATTCCCCACATCAGATCCACCAGCGCTTTCGTCGATTCCTCGTCGCGCTTAAAATGCGCTTTCTTTCCGCCAACCAAATCCGCCAGCAAAAATGCTTTAATCTTCGGCAAGTCGCCGCTGTTCGCCAGCCGCGCCGCCATTTCGCGGCTGCCATATACGCTGTCGTCGTCCGACCATTGCACGCGGGTAGCCTCTTCGCCGTCAAAAAACGCAATCCACACGTTATAGCGCCCATGCTGCGAACAAAGATTGCGCGCCAGCTCCAGCATTACCCCGGTGGACGAGCCAGCATCGTCCGCGCCCACAAAATCCGGCAAAATTTTCGTGTCGTAGTGCGTCCCCAGCAGAATAATTCCCGGCTTGTCGCCCGGAATCTTCACCAGAATGTTCTCCATGGTTTTGTGGCCCACGGGCGTGTCCACCTGAAAATCGTCCACGTCAAACTTGCAGCCGTAGCTCGTCAATTCGGATTTGAGATAGGCCTGCAATTGTTGAATGGCCGGCGAACTTGGCGGACGCGGCCCGAACGAAACCTGCTTGATCACTTGCTGCAATGCGCGGTGCCCGTCAAACCCGCCGGTCGCGGAAGCTGGCGGCGCATCATCGGCGGGCAAAGAGTCCGCGGACGCGGCAGGAGCCGCCGCCACGGTAGACGCCGCGCCAGCGCTGGATTCGCCCCCGCTAGTCTGCGACTTGCAACCCACTGCTCCCGCGAAGGCCAGAACCGCTGCGAGAGCGATAGAGCTGAATAACACCGGCGCAGCTTTTCTACGCCGCAAACTACACAAATACATTCTCATGCCGCACTCTGTTCCGCATCGAGCCGCTTCTCGCGCTTTTTCGCCACCACCGCGGACACGCCTATTCCCACCAGATACAAGCCGATCATCGGCGCCATGAAAATCAGCATCGTCGTGGCGTCCGGCGACGGCGTAATCACCGCCGCCACCACGGTAATCAGCGCCACCGCGTAGCGGAAATTGTCCCACAAGAACTTCGGCGTCACGATGCCGAACAGCGTCAGAAAAAAAATCAAAATCGGCAACTCGAACACCAGCCCAAATCCCAGCAGCACCATCAGCACCAGATCGAAGTAGTCGTTGGTGGTGATCATCGGCTCGATGGGCCCGACGTTGCCCTGAAAACTTACCAGGAATTTCAACATGGACGGCAACGCCACGAAGTAGCCAAATGCAATGCCCCCCAAAAACAGAAAAAATGTGGAGGCCACAAAACCGGAGATGGCGCTGCGCTCATGTTTGTACAGCGCCGGCGCCACAAACAGCCAGATCTGATAAAGCACGTAGGGCGCAGCGAGCACAATGCCAAGGTAAACGCCCAGCGAAATATACAAATTCAGGTAGCCCGCGGGATGCGTGTAATAAATATGCGGAATCTGCTTCGCGGCTTTCAGCGCCGCCACGATCGGGTTGGTTACCACATTGATCAAATATTTCGACAGCGCCACACCAATGCATGCACCGATCGCCAACGCGGCCAGCGAATGGACGATGCGCTTGCGCAATTCCGCCAAATGCTCAAAAAAAGTCATGGCCCCGCCGGGCTCTTCGTCCGCTACCACGGGCGTGGCAGGCGGCACCGCCAAGTGCGGAGGAGCGATCGCCGGCTCAATCGCTTGCGCGGTCGCCGGCTCGATCTCGGCACTGGTTTCCGGCAGGTTGTCGAGTGTCATGAGACGGGTCTACTCATGTGCGAGGTCGAATCATGAACGAGGCAAGGAGTCGTGCGCAGCGTCTGAGTCGCGCCCGCGTTCGGTCGGGGAAACCGGGAGCAAGCTTTCCTGCGCAGCGGGGGCGGAAGCGTCGGCAACTGCATCCGCCGTCGCAACGCCGTTTGTATGATCGCCGTCAGGAAAATCGGTGCCGCGCGCCACAGCTTCGGCCACCGGCGTGGCCACCAGCGCCTCCGTAGCGCGGGTGTCGGCCGCCATCCGAACTTCCCCGGGTAGGCCCGCCTCTTCCACAGTCGGCGTCTGCGCTCCAACCGGCGTCCCCAGAGACGCAGGCTGCACCGGCGCTGCAGCTGCAGCCGCGGCGGCCGCCTCCGCCGCCCGCTTCCTCTCCTGCAAGACCGCCTGCCGTTCGATCTCCCGCATCTCCTGTTCGAACGCGCCCTTAAAATCTGACGACGCCTTGCGAAACTCCGCCATCAGCTTCCCCAATCCCCGGGCAAGCTCCGGCAGCTTCTGCGGCCCGAACACCACCAGCACCACAATAAACACCACAATCATGTGTGGAATGCTAAGCATCGGGAGCGGTAGACGTTTTCGTCGCCTTTTGCATCATAGAAAGGGTGTCCGGCCCTGTCAAACCTTCCGCCAAACTACCGAAGGATGCGGGCNNGTGCTGCTGATTTCCGCCGTCCTTGGGGGCATTTACGGCCCCAACGTCAAGGCCACCACGTCCTCCGCCGACAACTACCAGACTTCCGTCCGCGAGTTCACGCAAGCCCTCGACGTGGTGCAGTCCAATTACGCCGAACCCGTCGATGTCGATAAATCCGTCTACCAGGGCGCCATCCCCGGCATGCTCCGCGTTCTCGACCCGCACTCCAATTTCTTTGACGCCAAGCAGTTCGCCCTCCTCCGCGAAGATCAGCGCGGCCGCTACTACGGCGTTGGCATGACCGTTGCCCCGCATGAAAATCACACTATGGTGATGGCCCCCTACATCGGCGCTCCGGCGTTCACCGCGGGCATCCGCCCCGGCGACGTCATCATGAAGGTGGATGACAAGTCCACCGAAGGGCTGAACACCACGGAAGTCGCCGACATGCTCAAAGGGCCCAGGGGCACGAACGTCAAAATCACGATTTCCCGCGAGGGCTTCCCCGATCCTCTCGTCTTTAACATCACGCGCGACGAAATTCCCCGCCGCTCCGTGGTGCTGGCCTACCGCATCAAGCCGGGCATCGGCTACATCCGCTTTCCCGGTCCGTTCAACGAGACCACCGACCGCGAAATCGCCGACGCCATGCACGAACTGGACGCCTCCACGCTGGATGGCCTGATTCTCGACATGCGCAATAATCCCGGCGGCTTGCTGATGGAAGCCGTCGCCGTGAGCGACATGTTCCTCGATAAAGGGCAACTGATCGTTTCGCACCACGGGCGCAACTCCCCCACGCGCGATTACACCGCCGTGCGCGGCAATCGCGGCGACACCGTGCCCCTCGTNNGGCTTGGTGCAAACCGTCACCGGCCTCAGCGAAAATACCGGCTTGGCGCTCACCACCGCGCGCTACTACACGCCCAGCGGACGCTTGATTCAACGCGACTACAAATCCGTCTCGCTCTACGAGTATCACTACGAACGCAAAGTTCCCGAGCATCCCACGGAGATTAAACTCACCGACAGCGGGCGACAGGTTTCCGGCGGCGGCGGCATCACTCCAGACGTGGTCGTCGCGGCGCCCAAGCTCAACAAGTTCCAGACCGACATGTTCCGCAACGATGTGCTGTTCGGCGCGGAGACCGGCATCGGCGGCTTTACGCGCCACTACCTCGGCGCCAAGCCCACCATCACCAAAGATTTTGAAGTGGACGACACCATCATGAAGTCCTTCCGCGACTATCTCGCCGCGCACAACGTCCGTTATACGGAGCCGGAACTCGCCGAGAACATGGACTGGCTCAAACGCAAGATCAAGCAGGAAGTCTTCATGTCCACCTTCGGCGAAGAAGAAGGTTTCAAGGTGCTGCTAGCCGCCGACCCGCAAGTGGAAAAGGCCGCGGAATCCATCCCGCAAGCTCGCGCCCTGTACCAGAACGCCCGCAAAATCGTAGCCCAACGCACCGGCGGCGCCACCACTTCCGCCCTCGAACAGCCCTGATCCCGAAGCAAGCAAGCCTTCGTCGATTGTTTGGCGAAGCGTTTGGAAACAGTTTGCGCGTCTGCTAAACTTGTTGGGCTGCATGTGGGCGTGTAGCTCAGCTGGGAGAGCGCGTCGTTCGCAACGACGAGGCCGCCGGTTCGATCCCGGCCACGTCCACCAAATCGTCAGTCCCGTCGATTTGTGGGCGATCCTTCCGTGTTTGTCGACAATACCGTAAAGCCTTCGCTCCCTGCGGCGGCATTCAACCGCTTATCCGCGCATAGAAATATCCGGTTCGCGGGCCGCCCCTGGGACCAGGCCAACGCGGCCGCCAGTTGCAGACTGTCGGCACTTCGCAACGGATACTTTTCGAGAAGCCCGATTGCGGCAGCTCGCATGTCATTGCTGGGAAGAACTTCACTCCAGTGGGCCTTCAAAAGGCGCAATCGTGCGACGGCCCAGTCGTGATCAGCGGCGGAAATATTCTCCATCCGTCGCTCCCTGGCGAAGGCGCTGCACATCTCCACCTCCGTGCTCCACCACACAACAATGGGATATATTTCCAGGTATCGTTGTACTTTGGAGCTCGCTCCCTGGCGAAGACACAAGGGCACGAGAGCGCTCGCGTCCCAAAAGCCTGGCTCATCAATCGCCTTCATCACGGTCGTCCATCACAGCTCGGACCGCCGAGCTCCCGCCGTTTCCGCCTATCTTCATGCTGAAGAACTTCTTGAGGTCCATGCGACCTTGCCCGAGACGCATTTTCCCCTCCGCTACCAACTGCAAGTCGCTCTCGCTTACGTCATCGGAAGAAAATGGCACGAGTTTGGCAACCGGCAGGTTCCGGTCACGAATGATTATTTCCTCACCGCGTTTGGCAAAACGGAGATATTTGCTGAGGCTATTCTTGAGTTCCGCGATGTTCACGCTGCGCATGGCTCCTCACTTCTTCATGGCTATTATAGCCATGAATGAATCACGAGTCCAGGCAGGGCGCTTAGTCGAATTCGCGGCGTGGGGCGGGCTGGTCCTTGCCCACCTGGCCGCTGCGAATTTCCGCTTTGTGGTAGTTCTCGCCCTTCATGGGCGCGCCGGAAATACGCCGCAGCATGGCGAGCTGGCCGATGTGTGTCAGAGCGTCGGCGATGGGGCCTTGGAAAAGTTTTTCGGGTGTTTCGTGCAGCGGCTCGCTGCCGGCCAGAAAATCGTCAAGCGCCTTTAGCGTGAGGAAGAAGCGGTCGACTTCCGCGTCCCAGGATTGCGGCTCGGCGTTGTTCCAAGCTTGCTGGCCTTTGGCGATGGTCAGCGCCCAGTCGAAAAGGTCGCCGATGTGCGCGAGAATTTTCAGCGGCGTGCGCGGCGAATTGGGTATGGCAAAATTTGCAAATTCTGGCGGGGCGTGGCGCAGCGTTTTGCCTCCGCGGTAGGCCACCGTAGCCAGCATGTGGCGGAGAAGGTCGCGTTCTACGCTGCCAGCGTTTTTGCTTGCGGCGGTGTTACCTGCTGCGGTGGTCATCGGATGCTCCCAATGTGGAGTGTTGCGCGACCCACAGAGTAGCAAGCGCGCGTGGAAATGGAAGCTCTGTCTGTGCCGCGCGTCGTCCGATGACCCTCCGGCAGATGCTGTTCAGCAGGGATCGACCGGATACTGCACGGTCTTGAGACTTACGGACTTTGCGGCGGCAGCAGCGGCTTTGGCCGGCGCCTTCTTGGCGGCTGGGCGAATTGCACTGCCGGATTTGCTGCTAGATTTGAGCGACTTTTTCTGAATGGACATGGCGGCCTCCTTGGAAGGATTCGCTTGGTACGACGAGAAGGTTTGCACGAAAGTTGCCAAAAGTACAGACCCGCCAATGCCGGGTCGGAACATTGCAAAGACGCGGGTTATCGTGCGCGGTGGCTGCGGAGACCCGCAGCCTGTGATCTTGCAGGCTAAAATTTGACCGGCGATGGATTAATTTTTCACCATCGCTCGGCGGCATCCCGCCGTCCGCACCGGTGCATGAGCGCCGCTGTGCCGCGACGACAGGGTGAAACAAAGGGTCTGCGGTACGCATCCATGTAGCGTGGAATAACGACCGTTGCGACTCCGCAGTTTCAACGACCCGTTCCAGCAATCAGTTTCAACAGTTCCAAGAACCGAGGAGACGATATGTCCAAGGAAGCGGCAGCCGCCATTCTGGTGCAAACGATTTTTACCGCGGATAAATCCATGCAGAACCTGGTGATGAGCCACGCCAAGGTGGGCGACGCCCAGCCGGAACACATCGCCAAGTTCATCGTCCCGTATTACGCGGCGATGCTGAAAGCCATGGACGCGCCGCCCCAAGGTGCCTCTGACGTTCAGTCTGGCGGGCAGCGGGGCGACGTCGATGCCAACGACGAAAAACATGCCGCGGACCAACCCGCCAAGTAGGTCGTCGC
>PMOV01000066.1 GCA_003161195.1 Acidobacteriota bacterium
TGATGGCAGCGCCGCTGTAGAGATAGGTTGGCGTGCCGTAGGTTTCCGCGATTTGCGCTAGCGGGACATTCTCGCAATAGAGTCCGTCGTAGCCGTGGCGGCGCGCCGCGCCTCGCGATTTCCACGAGAAATGCGGCGTGAACGTCGAGGGATCGGCGAACACTTTGTGTTTGGAAACCGCAGGCGCGATGGGCAGCGCTGCGGATTGTTTGGCGATCATCGGACCTTGGCGACGACTAGCGTGCGGTCATCGGAGAGCGGCGCGCTGTTGGTGAAGAGATCGACTTCGCGGAGCAGACCGTCGGCTAGTTCCGCGGCGGTACGTTCGTGTTGCTGCTCGATGAAGGTGCGCAGGCGCTCGGTGCCGAAGAACTGGTTTTCGGCGTTGGCGGCTTCGGCGAGACCGTCGGAGTGGAAGACGAGGATGTTGCCGGACTCGAGCGTGACGCCCCACTCGTCGTAGGTGGCTTCCTCGAAGATACCGAGCGGAAAACCGGTCAGCTCGATCTTGCCGCAGCGGCCGTCTTTGTAGAGCAGCGGCTGTGACTGGCCGGCGTTGGCGACGCGCAGCTTCTGGCGGCCTTTCTGCCAGGTGGCGAAACAAGCGGTCATGAAGCGGCCTTCGATGCGCTGCTCGCCAACAATGTGATTCATCTCACGGAGCATGTCGGCAGGCTGGAGTTTTTGCGGGCTGAGGCTGCGCATGATGCCGATGGCCACGGCGCCGTAGAGCGCGGCGGCAGTGCCTTTGCCGCTGACGTCGCCGAGGGCGATGCCGAGTTGCTGCGGACCGTAGCGCAGGAATTCGTAGAGGTCGCCGCAGACTTCGCGGGCGGAGAGGTAACGCGCGGCAATGTCCAAGCCATAATCTTCGGTGGGGACGGGACGCAGGAGCGCGCCCTGAATGCGCTTGGCGGCTTGCAGGTCGCGGTCGAGGCGCGCTTCATCACGCGCGACTTGCTCGTAGAGGCGGGCGTTCTCAAGCGAGACGGCGAGATTGGCGGCGAGAATGCTGAGCGTCTGGACGTGGTCCTGCGTGAAGTAATTGAGTTGCGGGCTTTCGAGGTCCAGCACGCCGATAACTTTGCCTTTGTGGATCATGGGGATAGCGAGCTCGGAGCGTGTTTCTGGATTCACCATAAAGTAACGGTCATCTACCGTTACATCGGGAACGATGACGGCTTCGCGCGTGAGCGCGGCGGCGCCCACGATGCCGGCGCCGGCGGGCACGCGGAGTTTGCTCTGCACGCGCTGGCCATGTTTTACGTCGATGCGATGGCGGAAGACTTTCTGGTCTTCGTCGTAGAGCATGAGGCTGAGAATCTGGTAGTCGATGACGCGCTTGATCTGTTCGGCGGCGCGGCGCAGCAGCTCTTCCACGTCGAGGATGGAACTGGTTTCGCGGCCGACTTCGTTGAGCAGCAGGAGGGTGCTGGCTTGCTGGCGGACGCGCTCGAAGAGGCGCGCGTTTTCGATAGCGATGCTGAGGCGGCTGGCCAGCAGCGTGAGGATGCGCTGCTGATCGGGGGTGAAGTATTCGGGATGGCGGCTCTGGACGTCGAGCACACCGATGACCTGACCTTGCAGCATAAGCGGGACGGCGAGCTCGCTGCGGACATGGTCGATGGCATTGATGTAGCGCGGGTCGTGGGCGGTGTCACCGACGCGGACGGGATGGGCGGTGGCGGCAGCGGTGCCAGTAATCCCTTGGCCCATCGGGATGCGGAGATTCTCAGCGAGGTTGATGGGGTAGCCGATGGCGAAGCGGTGCTTGAGGTAGCTGCCGTCACCTTCCTTGAGGAGGATGCCGAAGATCTCATAGTCAATGTGGCGCTTGATGAGGGCGGCGGAACGGGCGAGGACTTCGTCGAGGTCCAGAGACGCGTTTACTTCCTCGCCGATCTCGGCGAGGGTGGCGAGGACGTCGGCAGGGACGGCGAGCGGGCTCTCTGCGAGTGCGGTGGCCGGTGTGGGGGCTTCGAGACTCATGCGAATCCATTATAGCAGGGCGAAGGAAGCGGGCGATTGGCTGGTGGTGGCTCCTGCCAATGCTTGGTTGGGAGATGGCCCGAAGCAAAACCCGCCAATACGGAGATTCATCCCGCACACTCCGCGGGATGGAAAGGCGTAGGCGTTGCCAGGCATGATGGCTGATCAGTGGGCGAAGCGAGCTTGGGCTTCCTGGGCAATTTTTACGCCGCTGCTGGTGCCAATGCGGGTGGCACCGGCCTCGACCATTTTCAATAAGGTGTCGAGGTTTTTGATGCCGCCGGAGGCTTTTACGCCGAGGTAGGGGCCTACCACGGTGCGGAGGAGGGCTACGTCATCAAAGGTGGCGCCGTAGGTGCCGAAGCCGGTGGAGGTTTTGACGAAGTCGGCGCCAGCGGCTACGGCAAGGCGGGTGGCGCGGACTTTCTCTTCTTCGCTGAGGAGGCAGGTTTCGATGATGACTTTGCAGATGGCGCTGGCGGAATGGCAAGCGGCGCAGACGGCGGCGATGTCCGCGGAGAAGACGGCGTCGAGATTGGATTTGAGGACACCGACCTGGATGACCGTATCAATCTCGGTGGCACCTTGAGCGAGGGCGGATTGAGTTTCGGCGACTTTGGTGGCGGTGAGGTTGGCGCCCAGGGGGAAGCCTACAACGACGCAGGTGCGAACCGTGGAGTTGCGGAGCGCGGCGGCGACTTGCAGGGTGAAGACGGGATTGACGCAGACGGAGGCGAAGGAGTGGGCGACGGCTTCTTCGCAGAGACGGGCGACATCGGCCTGGGTGGCATCGGCTTTGAGGATGGTGTGGTCGATCAAGGCAGCGACGGCTTGAGGGGAGGCGGGTGCGGGGATGGTCATGGGGCGACGCGGGCCTTTCGCGGGACGATGAGTTTTGCAGCTTGCTTGACGGCGTGCTTGGCGGAGATGGGTGCGCCGGATTTTTCGTCGGCGGCGGCTTCGGGAAGCAAGAGTATGCCGACGTCGAGGAGATTGCGGTAGCGCTCGGCGTAGTCGAGGCCGTAGCCGACGACGAATTCGTTAGGGATCTGGAAACCGGTGTAGTCGGCGTGGACATTGGTGATGCGGCGGTCGGGCTTGTCAAGGAGGACGGCGACCTTGAGATTTTTGGGTTTGCGCTGCTGGAAGATGCGGAGAAGGTATTCGAGGGTCATGCCGGTGTCGAGGATGTCTTCGACGATGATGACGGTGCGGCCGTCGATGCTGGAATCGAGATCGCGGGTGAGTCGGACCTGGCCGCTGGAGTGCGTGCCCTTGCCGTAGCTGGAGACGGCGATGAAGTCGAAGGAAACTTCGCCGCGGATTTGTCTGGCGAGATCGGCCAGGAAGAATACGGCGCCTTTGAGAACGCCGACGAGGTGGAGGGATTCGTTGGGAAAGTCGGCGCGGATTTGTTTGGCGATGTCGGCGATGCGGCGGTGGATGGTGGCGCGGGGGATGAGGATGCGGACGTGCTCGCCCTTGCCGGTGTCGATGAGGCGGCCTTTTTTGGGAGTGATGGTGGGCGGTGCGGATGTGGGCATGCGCATTGGCGTCCTTGATGGAGGTGAGCGGATGAATGTAGCGCATTGGTGGGGGGCGGGACAAGTTTTTGAGATTGCGTCAGAGTGCGGGGGGAGTGGGCGGACGGCGCCCGGACGAAACGGACCAGACGAGATGGGCGGCACGCAGCAAAGTTCTCAGAGAAGGGCAAAAAAGCGGAGGGAAACGGAAAGAAGTTGCACACCTCGTGGCGCATACGGCTAGGGGATTCCCTTACCGTAAGAAAGAATTTGTGAAAGTTCGCGAGAATTTTTGCGAATGAACATCCGATTTTGGCGTCGCGGCGTATAGAACAATGGGCCATCACGTGCATGTGGGCGGGTTGGGGAAGCGAGATCCAGCGCGCGATTCCAAAACCGCGCAGTCCCGCAAGGCGGAACGCCAGTACCGAGGCGAACGCTAAAGGCATAGCAAAGGCAGAAGAAAAGGCAAAGGCGCCCGCCTCCCCGGTTTCACCGGGGCAGGCAAAAGGCGACTGCTACAAAGGCAGATGCGATTTTATTCAACGGGCTTGATGCTGTGCGATCAAGGTGGCGCTCGCGGGTGGTAGCCTGGGGACGGTTACAGCCCGCGGCGCCAGTATTTTGGCGGATAGCTTTCCTGGTGTGTACCATGCTGAAGTAGATTGCCTGGCATGGATCCTTCACAACAAAATTTACCTGAGCTTTTACCTGAGCCTTGGCTGCGCGGGAAGCTGGCGGAGGTGCCGGCGGTGGCGCGCGCGGTTTTGCATGCGCTGGAATTGGCGCGGGAAGATGTGCAGCGCTGGTGTGTGCCGCTGGCACTCGACGCGCTGGAAGCGCGGCCGATTGGCTTGCCATCAGTGGGATTTCAGTTGCGGCACATGGCGCGGAGCCTGGACCGCTTGCTGGCGTACGCGGAGGGGCGCGGGCTTTCCGAGGCGGAAACGGCGGGTTTGCGGACGGAGATGCATAGGGCGGGCACGAGCGATGAGCTGTTTGCGGAGTTAGCGGCGTCGCTGGAGCGAAGCGCGGCGCGCGTGCTGGCGCTGAGCACACTGGATCTGGCAGCGGCACGCTTTGTGGGCACGAAGCGCTTGCCGACGACGCTGGGAGGATTGCTGGTACACATGGCCGAACATACGCAGCGGCACGTGGGGCAGGCGATAACCACGGCAAAGATCGTGGCGGCGGTTGACGCTGTGCGACGAGTATCCGTACTCTGATACTTACGTGATGGAACTGGCCAAGAGTATTGTTTTGATTGTGAGCGCGCTCTTCCCGATCGTGAATCCGCTGGGGAGCGCCCCAATATTTCTTTCGCTGACGCCGGACTATTCGGGGCCGGTGAGACGGGTTCTGGCGCGCAAGGTGGCGTTTAACAGCTTTTTCCTGCTGGTGGCCTCGTTTCTCACCGGATCACACATTCTGGCGTTTTTTGGAATTTCCATCCCGGTGGTGCAAGTGGGTGGCGGGCTGATCGTGATTTCCACGGGATGGTCGCTGCTGACAAGCAAAGATGATCGCGAACATAAAAGCGAAGTACACAAGAGCGTGGATGCGTCGGATTTGTTTCGCAATGCGTTTTATCCGCTGACGCTGCCGTTGACGGTGGGGCCGGGGTCTATTTCGATTGCTATCACGCTGGGAGCGAACGCAAGCGGGCCGCGGCATTTTGGAATTAATATTTGGTCGATCCTGGCGGCGCTGATTGGCTCGGCGCTGATCGCGCTGACGGTGTTCCTGTGTTACGGATTCGCGGAGCGGCTGGCGGCGGTGCTGGGCGAGAATGGGATGACGATTGTGATGCGGCTGTCGTCGTTTTTGCTGGTGTGCATCGGGGTGCAGATTTTGTGGAATGGAGCAAAGGCGTTGTTACAGACGTTGCCAGCGCTGGGCGGATAGTGATAGGGTGCAGCCGGGCAGTATTTCTACGTAACGTTAACTGAATGTTCTAACTTTCCCGTTAGGGAAGGGCGCGTGGCGGCGTTTTTTTGTTCGGGGCACGGGGCACCCGGCGCATTTCGATAGGCGGCGAGAAAACTTAACCGCCGCAAGACCGCATCCAAGGTGGCAATGCGTGCAGTACGGGCAAGCGGCAGGGAAGATTCCGCGTTGCCCGGAAGCAGAGAATTTCGGCCAGAACTGACGATAGAAACGGTCCGAGTGGGCAGGCCGGCTTGGGAAAATCTGAACAAGCGGCAGGTTTGCGGGTGTGTGTTCGCAAAGGAAACGTCGAGCGGCCGATGGCGGGCGTTGTGGAGGTGGCTTAAATTGTGCGGGATTGCAGGATTCACACATAAATACTGGCGGCCGCCGGTGGAGCGGATACGCGAGGCCACGGATACGCTGATTCATCGCGGACCGGATCAGCAGGGAGTATATGCGGGAGCGATGTTTTCGTGCGGGGCGACGCGGCTAAAGATTATTGATTTGCAGGGCGGGGATCAGCCGCTATGCACGGAAGACGGCGACTGCGGGGTTGCGTTCAACGGCGAGATTTACAATCACCTGGAAATTCGCGCGGAGCTGGAAGGGCTGGGGCACCGGTTTGTGTCGCATTCCGACACGGAGACGGTGTTGCGGGCGTTTGTGGAGTGGGACAAGGATTGCTTTGCGCGGCTGCGCGGGATGTTTGCGGTGGCGCTATGGAAGGAGTCAGAAAGGCGGCTGGTGCTTGCGCGGGACCGGACGGGGATTAAGCCGCTGTACGTTTTCCGAAGGGAGTTTCGGGAAGGGGCACGGCAAGGTGAGGAATTATTTTTTGGGGCGGAGTTGAAGGCGATTCTGGCGCACCCGGAAATTGACCGGGTCATCAGTCTTGAAGGGCTGGATTGTTTTCTTTCGCTGAACTATGTGCCGGCGCCGTGGACGCTGGTAGCGGGGATTGAGAAGCTGGCGGCGGGGACGTGGCTGGAGTGGGAGAACGGCGAGGTGACCACGGGAACATACTGGGCGCTGCCGTTTGCCGCGCCGGTGGATTACAGCATTGCGGAAGCGAAGGAAGAGTTGCACCGGCTGCTGGAACAGTCGGTGAGCGAGCACATGCTGAGCGACGTGCCGCTGGGGATTTGGCTGAGCGGGGGCATGGATTCGACAACGATTTTGCACTATGCGTCGCGGGCCACAACGTCGCGGCTGAAAACATTTTCGATTACGTACCGCGGGCGGAGCTGCGACGAAAGCGATATGGTGCGGCTGGCGGCGCGGGAATACGGGACCGAACATACGGAACTGGATTTGACGCCCGAGCAAGATCTGGAAGGGGCGATTCGGGAGTTTGCCTATTATTCAGATGAGCCGAATGCCGATGCCGGGTCGCTGCCGGTGTGGTTTCTATCGAAGTTGTGTAAGGCGACGACGACGGTGGCGCTGAGCGGCGAGGGCGCGGACGAACTGTTTGCAGGATACCTGACGTGCCGCGCAGACATTCTGGCGGGGCGGGCGCGCTACGTGCCGCGCGGATTGTTGCGGACGGCGCTGGCGGCGGCGCGGCAACTGCCGGTGTCGGATGAAAAGATCAGCTTCGAATACAAGGTGAAGCGGTTTCTCGAAGGCAGTCTGCTGACGCCCGGGGACGCCCACGTATTCTGGAACGGGACATTCAACGGCAAGCAGAAGCAGTCTTTGCTCAGGACGGAGCTGCCGGGCAGCTTTCGGCGGTTGCTGGGCGCCATGGACGAACTGCCGGAGACGGACGATGTGCTGGCGCCGATGCTGTGGTTCGATCAGAAATATTATTTGGCGGACGATATTCTAGTGAAGAGCGACCGCATGAGCATGGCGCATGCAGTGGAAGTGCGGCCGCCATTTCTGGACCATCGCATCGTGGAGTTTGCGGCGACGCTACCGCCAGAGCTGAAGATTCGGGGAACGCAGCAGAAGCGCGTGCTAGCCGAACTGCGGCGGGACAAGCTGCCGGCGGCGCTGCTGCACGGGAAAAAGAACGGGTTCGATATTCCGGCGCACGAGTGGCTGCGCGGGCCACTGCGCGAGCTGATGGTGGAAACGCTGCGCGAAGGCACGGATACGTACGGAGACTTGTTCGATGCCGCGGCGGTGGAAGCGCTGATGCAGCGGCACCTGCGGCGGGAATTGAACCTGGGCTACCACTTGTGGGGGCTCCTGATACTATTCTTGTGGATGAAACGATGGAAAATGCAATCCACAACGAAGGGGACAGGGGAGAGTTTGTCTTTGGCGATCGCTGGCGCGTAATTGCCCTGGTGGTGGCGGTCGCGAGCATTATTTATCTCGGTTGCTGCGTTTCGCCGCCGTCCTTGATGGACGACGTGGACGGGGTGCATGGGCAACTGACGCGAAACATGCTGACGTCCGGCGACTGGGTGACGGCGCGGCTGGACGGCGTTCCGTACCTGGAAAAAGGGCCGTTGCTGTACTGGTTGATCGTAATTTCCTACAAAATTTTGGGCGTGCACGATTGGGCGGCGCGAATTCCCGTGGCGCTCTCGGCCATTGGGTTGGCATGGACGACGGCGGCGTTCGGGATATGGGCGTTCGGGAAGCGGGCTGGGCTGTATGCGGGACTAGTGATTGCGACGTGCGTGGGGCTGTTTCTTTTTACACGGATATTGCTGCCGGATGCGCTGTTGACGCTGTTTATGACTTTGGCGTTGTGGGCTTTTCTGCGCGTGTTGGAGGAAGAAGAGCCGCATCCGCGAGTTTGGGCGCTGGTGTTGGCGGGCAGTATCGGCGCCGGGTTGCTGCTGAAAAGTTTAATTGCGATGGTGTTTCCGCTGGCGGGGATGGGAATTTTTTTGCTGCTGACCAAGCAGCTTTTTGTGCGGCGGACGTGGCGTCGGCTGGGGCCGGTGAGCGGCGTCGCGGTGATTTTGTTGATCGCGGCGCCGTGGCATGTGCTGGCGACGCTGCGGAATCCGCCGGTGTGGGTGTGGACGCTGAAGAGCGGGCCGGGCCTGTATCACGGATTTTTGTGGTTTTTTTTTGTAAATGAGCAACTGCTACGCTTTTTGAATTTGCGCTATCCGCGGGATTACAACACCGTGCCGCGGCTGTATTTCTGGCTGTATCATTTGGCGTGGCTGTTTCCCTGGAGCGCGTACTTCCCTGCCATTGCGAAGCTTTCGTTTAAGCCAGTGGATCGCGCTGGACGCACGCGGCTGCTGGCGCTGTGCTTTACCGGGTTTCTGCTGATATTCTTTACGTTTTCCACTACGCAGGAATATTACTCGATGCCCTGTTACCCGGCGCTGGCGCTGCTGCTGGGTTCGGCGATTGCGTCCGAGGGGCCCTGGGTGAAATGGGGCACGAGGGCATTGGGTGTGATTGCTGCAGTGGCAGCAGCAGCGTCACTGACAATTTTGTTTTTGACGCGAAGTGTGGCCACGCCCGGAGATATTTCTAGCGCGCTCGGTTATCACCCGAAGGCGTATACGCTGGCGCTCGGACACATGGAGGATTTAACGCTGGCGTCGTTCGCCTATTTGCGGATTCCGCTGGCGGTGGCGGCGGCGGCATTTTTGGTTGGGGCACTGGGGACGTTGTGTTGGAGAGGTTTCAAGGCGGCGCTGGCGGCTGCGTTGATGATGGTGATTTTCTTTCATGCGGCGCGGCTGGCGCTGGTGGTATTCGATCCGTTTCTGTCGTCGCGGCCACTGGCGGAGGCGCTGCTGAAGTCGCCGCCGGGGAAACTTATTGCGGACCGGCACTACTACGCGTTTTCTTCGGTATTTTTCTATGCCAACACGGATGGGCTGCTGCTGAATGGGAAGCGGCTGAACCTGGAGTATGGAGCGTATGCACCTGGCGCGCCCAACGTGTTTATTAAGGACGCGGACTTCGCCGTATTGTGGAATACGCCGCAGCGGTATTACCTGGTGGCGGATGGGATGACGCTGCCGCGATTTGAAGGGTTGGTTGGGCGCGAGCGGCTCAATTTGGTACTGGCTAGCGGCGGTAAGGTGCTGCTGACGAATGAACCGTTTGCGGGGACGACAGTGGTTCCGGAAGTGGCGGAGGCGCACATTGCGCCGTAGGTGACGGCTAGAGTGTGGCTCGCGCAGTGAGCGGGGAGCAGCCCAGGTTGCTCATGCGGGCGTTTTTGGTTTAGGCTCGGCAGGGCTGAAGAAAAGCTCACAGGCTAAAGAGCCTGTGCTACATAAAAGCGGCTAGCGTTCCAGGAGGTCTTTGTAGGCGTTTAGTTCTACCTTTTTTGGTTGGGCGGCGACGGTGAAATTGGCTTGGCGGGTGGAGTTGCCTACGACTTCGATTTGCCCGAGGCGGAACATGCCTTGGCCGAAGTCGGCGAAGACGGGGACGAACATGGCGAAGTTTTGATCGACTTCACTTTGCGTGATTTCGGCGTGGATTTTGAAGTGGCCGGCGCCGTCGGGCTGGACGTCGTATTTTAGGGAGTAGCGGGGGATTTCCGTGTCCATAACCCACTCGCGGAAGAACCAGTCGAGGCGTCCGTTTTTCTGGATGTCGAGCTGCGGGGTGATGTGGTTGTTGACGATGGCTTCGAAGGATTCGGTGGAGGCGGGCTTGTCGCGGTAGCTGTCGGTAAAATCGTGCATCATGTCGATGAAGGCCTGATCGGGGTCGCCGGAGGCGCCGGCGTCGGCACGCATCAGAGAGCGCAGCATGGAGAGAATGAAGGCGCCCTTGCCGTAGGTGACGCCTTGATAGGCTTGAGCGGAATGCGGCGAGACCAGGCGCTCGCCGAGCCAAATGGGTCCGGCGTCATTGGGCGATACGCCAAAGTTGTTTTTGTCGAGCAAGCGTTTGTGCAAACGATCCCAAAACTCCCGGTAATCCTTTTGCCACTTCGGTCCAACGGCCTGCTGTAGGAATAGCCCGGCGGCAAATTCCGCAAAACCTTCGGAGAGCCACTGATCGTGGTAAGAAGCCCAGCCGATGCTGTGGCCGAACCACTGGTGGGCGACCTCGTGCGGGGTAACCTCGCGGACGAAACCGGTAAAGTTGTCATCAATTTTATCGAACATCATCCAGCGCTGGGTGGAGTCGATATACGCGGAGATGGGGAGATAGACGAGGCTGGGCCAGGATTGGCCGAAATTAAAGTTGGGCTGTTCGGTGATGTTGATATTTTCGAAGGGGGCGCGGCCGAAGTAGAAGGTGCAGAGCTGCATTTGGGCGCGAGTTTGGTCGAGCGCGTATTTGGTCATGGACCTGGGAGCCATGCTATCGAGGGCCTGGCTGCGCATGTCGCCGGGCTCGGAAGCACCGCCGCCAAATTGTCCGCGGCCCTGGAATTTGCGGAGGACGTCGGGGACGTCGGTGAGATAGTAGCCGGAGATCTGGTAGTGGGTGAGGTCGTCGGGAAAATCCATTTTTTGATACTGGCCATAGTTGAAACCGGCGACGGGCGCGGGCACAGAAGTGACCCAGCGAGTGACCAAGTAGCCGGCTTCGGTGTGCTGATCGACGAGTTTTCCGACGCTGATGATCACGTTGGGATTGGGGACCTTGAAGGTGAGATCGAAGAGGGATTTTTCGCCGAAACCGCCAACGCCGTTGAGATTGGGATACCAGGATTCGCGAGAGCCGATGTAGTAGCTGCCGTTGCCGGCGTTGGTGAGGACTTTGTCTCCGGCATATTCGACGGAGATGGAATCGGTCTGGCCCATGGCGGGCGCAGCGTCGAGGATGGCGTAGAAGGAGCCATCTTGTTTACGATTTTCCTGAATGAAATGCAGATCGTGGCCGTCTTTGGCGGCGACGCGGAGAACGCGGAGGGTGGGGAGCAGGGAGAATTTCATGACGCGTTCGCCGGGGATCAGCGGTTCGAACCGGATGATGGCGCGGCTGGCGAGGTGATCGTTTTTGCCGATGACGGTTTCGATGTTGTAGCTGCGGGTGGCGAAGAGGCGGCGGTCCTGCGTGGAGCTGGCGGTGTGGTTGAGGAGCTCGGCCTTGAGATGCTGGGAATACCAGATGCCGTCTTCCTGGCCGCTGCCGTCGCAATTGATTAGACCGACTTCTTCCGGGGAATCGAGTTGCGGGACGGCGCCGACGCGGGCGCGGAGGAAGAAGCGCAGATCTTTGTGCGGCGAGCCTTGGAGGTAGGCGTTGAGGAAAGCTGGGTGCTGCGGATTGTAGATGGAGGCAAGGAGGTCGGCGTCGACGTTGTCGATGGCCTCGCTTTCGAGGACGGCCTGGGTAAAGCCCTCAGGGACATCGTGACGATGGCGGACTTTATCTTTCCAATGGGCGTAGACGGTGGAGGCTTCGGCGGGAGTGTCGACTTTGCCGCTGCCGGCGAGCAATTTAGTGAAGACGGAGACTTCGCCGGGTGTGAAGCGAAAGACTACGTCGGAGAGATCTTCCTCGACGGTGAGTGCGCCAGCGCGACGCTGGAGTTCCTTGGCGTCGATAGTGGTGAAAGGCTTGAGCGAGAAGTGGCCTTGGCCGACGAAGATAGCGCCGGTTTGTTTGCCGTCGACGGGGGCGAGGAAGGTGAGGGTGCCGGATTTTAGGTCGAAGGTGCCGGCATCGAGGGTGAAAGTGGCGTTTTCGACGCGAAAAGATTCGCCGAGACCGTCGTCGCGGAGGGCGCGGTAGAAATGGTCGGAATTGGCGAAGGCTAGGTTGGAGCCGGAGACGGTTACAATGGTTTGCTGGGCGGTTATGGCTAGGGTTAGTGGGAGGTCGGCGGCGCCGTGGAGGTCGACGGTGGTGACGAGGGGGTCGAAGCCGTCTTTCTCGACTTTGAGGGTATAGATGCCCGGGGCGAGATTTGGGGCGGTGAATTTGCCAGCGGCGTCGGAGGTCAGGACTAGGGGTTGCGTGAGAGTAGGGCTAGAGATTTCGATGTGGGCGGCGGGGACGGTGGCGCCGGAGGGGTCCTTGATGGTACCGGAGAGGGTGTCGGCGCGAAGTGGAGACGCGAGGGCGAAGAGCGCCAATAGGATGGCGAAAGCGGACGGTAATGCGCGCGAGCGGAAGAGCTTGCGGTGAAGATGGGTGGCGACACGCTTCGCTGCAGTGGCTGAGATGGTTGGGGGCATGGGTCCCTTGAGAGCTTGGTGAATCGACAGTTTTGCGACGTGGTGATTTTAGCGTCGCGGGGATGGATGAAGAGTAATCGATACGTGGCTAGAAAGCTACTGGTTTGATGGGGCGGTGAAGGGGCGCTACAGAACGGCGATTCCGTGCCACTACTCGAAAAGGCGCCCGCCTCCCCGGTTTCACCGGGGCAAGCAAAAGGCGGCCGCTATAACGTCAAAACCACTTTACCAAATTGGGCGCCGGATTCCAGGTAGGCGTGGGCGGCGGCGGCTTCGGCTAGGGGGAAAGTGCGGTCCAGGACGGGTTTTAGGCGGCCGGAGGCGACCAAGCGCATGACCGTGTGCAGTTCGGATTTGGTGCCCATGTAGGAGCCTAGGAGGGAGAGTTGCTTGGCGAAGAGTAGGCGGAGGTCCAGCTTGGCGTCGTAGCCGGTGGTGGCTCCGCAGGTGACGAGGCGGCCGGCGTAGGCGAGGCTGGCGATGCTGTCGTCCCAAGTGGCGGTGCCGACGTGTTCGAAGACCACGTCGACGCCGCGTTTGGCGGTGATGCGGCGGACTTCTTCGCGGATTTTCTGCGTTTTGTGGTTGATGAGGTGGTCGGCGCCAAGTTCCTTGGCTTTGGCTAGCTTCTCGTCAGAGCTGGCGGTGGCGATTACGCGGGCGCCAAAAAATTTGGCGATTTGGATGGCAGCGGTGCCCACGCCGCTGCCTGCGCCGAGAATGAGGACGTCTTCACCGGGTTGGAGTTCGGCGCGGGTGAGGAGCATGTGCCAGGCGGTCTGGAAGACGAGCGGGATGCTGGCGGCTTCGGGGAAGGAGAGATTTTCAGGATAAGGGACGCAATTTACAGCGGGGGCTTTGACGAATTCGGCGCAGCCACCGTCGATGAGATAGCCGAGATTGGTGAAGCTGCGACAGCGATTGTCTTGGCCAGAGAGGCAGGCGGGGCATTTGCCGCAGGTGACGCCGGGAGCGAGAACGACTTTTTGGCCGGGGCGGATAGTGGTGACGTCGGCGCCGACTTCGGCGATTTCGCCGGCGACGTCGCTGCCGGGGATGTGCGGGAGCGAAATGGGGACGCCGGGGAGGCCGCGACGGACCCAGAGGTCGAGATGATTGAGGGCGCAGGCTTGGACTTTGACGAGGACTTCGTTGGGGCCGATGGTGGGCGTGGGGACGTCGCGATAGTGGAGGACGTCGGGCGCGCCGTGTTGATCGAAGATGATGGCTCTCATGGTGGCTTAATGGCTGCTATTCATTGTGGTTCGACGCTGGTCCCCAGTCCATTGTGGCGGAAGGCGCGCACGATTTGCCTCTGGCGGTGACGCGAAATTTTCCGGATTGCATTCCCTTCACGGCGGGAAGAAACGCAGAGTCCCAGGTTCCATCGCTGTCCGCTCTTACCGCTCCGTCGTGGGATTCAATCTCGGACGCTGATTCCAGCTTTACTGTCTCGCCGGGGCTAAAGCCGGAAGCTTTCGCGTAAACCAGGGCTGCTTGCGGCATCAGCCGACGCAATTCGAGCGTGCAGCCATGATCCGTCGCAATGTCAGGGAAAGGCGTGATCATGAAAAATGCTTTTGATTGACCGTCTTCGGAGATCACCGCAAGGTGGTGCCCTTCACCTTTCTGAGCGGGCAGCACCAGATCGATGGGATCGTCAGGTTTCTCCGCGTCGCCACAGGTATTCTCTCGTCCAGCGCAAATGAGGAGGCCGTCTTTGCCCAGAGTGACGCCCTGCAGCACCGGCGTTACTTTTCCGGTGACAATTTCGGTTTTTGCGAGGATGTAGATTTTGTCGCTTGGAAGGCCGTGGACGCTTACGTGGTAAGCCACCAGCGTTTGGCCTTGCCCAGGCTTTCTGTAAATTTCCGTCACATCGGCCGAGGCACCGGGGCTATTCATTTGCGATCCCCAGGCTCTCTCGATTTTCACGGAGCGCTGTACGATATTCTGCAGAGTCTGAGGATCGATCTCCGCTTTCTGTGCGGCCCAGATGGGATGAAACATGAGGAGCATTGCGAGTAGCATGGTGGCGATACTACCACACGACCCAAAGCAGAAGATTTTTGGCCGGGAATATGCGAAAAAAAGGAAAGACAACGGGCGGGGAGATGCGCATTGTGTCGCTGGCGCCCAGTGCGACGGCGATTTTGTGTGCCGTGGGGGCGCGGCGGACGCTGGTGGGCGTGACGAAGTGGTGCGCNNTGGTGATTGGGTCGATGCCGTTCAAGGCGGAGACGGTGGCCAAGCTGCTGGAGGCGCCGGTCGATTTTTGGGCGAAGAATCCCCGCACGCTGGAGGATATTTACGCGGACGTGCGGATGCTGTCGCGCATCGTGGGGCGACCTGCGGCGGGGGAGCGCGTCGTAGCGCGGATGCGGCGGGAGTTCGCGGCACTGGCGGCACGGAGCGCACGATGGACGCAGCAACTGGCGATGCAGGTAAGAGCGAAGCGTAAACCGGTGCGCGTGTATTGCGAGGCTTGGCCGAATCCGCGGATTAGTTCGCCGCCGTGGGTCGGGGAGCTAGTAAAAATTTGCGGCGGGGAGATGGTGGTGCCGGCGGGGGCGCTAGTTTCGGATGAGGAGGTGGCCGCAGCGGCACCGGAGGTGATGGTGTTGGCGTGGGCCGCGGTTGGTGACAAGTCCAAGACGAAACAGGCGTATGGTGTCAGCGCATGGAAGGACGTGCCAGCGATTCGCGAGCGGCGGGTGTTTGTGGTGCGCGATGAGGTGCTGAACACGCCGGGGCCGCCGTTGGTTGCAGGCGCTAAGAAGTTATGGCGGATTTTGCATCGACGCAACTGAGGAGGCCGGCCGCCGGGAGATTCGGCGGGAGAAGCGGGTGGCAAAATACCGGTGGTATGTAGAGTGCGGCGGTTTGATTACAAGTTCAGGAGAGAGCGTTGCACAACCTGGTGGTGGCGGCGGTGATTGAGCGAGGCGATCGGCGTCTGCTGATTGGGCAGAGGCGGAGCGGCGATACGTCGCCGCTGAAGTGGGAATTTCCTGGGGGAAAGGTCGAAGACGGAGAATCGCCTGAGCAGGCGCTGGCGCGGGAGTTGCGCGAGGAGCTGGGTGCGACGCTAGTGAAGAGCGCGGAGATCGCGCGCGTGCGGCATGCGTATGCGGCGGCGGCGACGGAGCTAGAGATACGCTTTTTTGCAGCTAGGATTGCCAGCGACGATGTGGCGGCGAAGGAGTTTGAAAAGATTGCCTGGGTGTTGCCGAGAGAATTGAGCGGTTACGATTTTTTGGCGGCGAATGCGCGGTTGGTGGCGGATTTGGCGACAGGGCGGATTAAGGTGGTAGAGATTTTGGCGGAGGATCAAGACGGGCCGAAGCAGTTGGCCCCTTGACGTCACAAACTCAGCAAGCTGGGGCGCAGTCCCGCGATGCGGGACGCCTCACAAACACTTGCTACGAGATGACCGGGTTTAGCTTTTCCGGGTTGATGCCCAAGTCGGTGATGGCTTTTTCTACCACGCTGCGGTCAATTTTTTTCTCGAGGTAGAGTTCGTGGAGGGTGGCCAGGGTGATGAAGCGGGCGTCCACCTCGAAGAAGTCACGGAGGCTGCTGCGGCCTTCGCTGCGGCCGAAGCCGTCGGTGCCGAGGGTGCAGAGGCGGCGCGGCATCCATTCAGCGACCATGGCGGGCAACGATTTGAGATAGTCGCTGGCGGCAACCAGGACGCCCTCGGCGCCTTCGAGCTGTTGCGTCAGATACGGCACGCGCGGCTTGGCGGCGGGATGCAGGCGGTTCCAGCGTTCGCACTCGTTGCCGTCCACGTAGAGTTCCTTGTAGCTGGTGACGCTCCAGACATCGGCGGCGANNGGCATGGCGTACGGCTCGTTCATGACGGTGATGTAGTAAAAAATATTTTCGCCGTCTTTGTACATGCGGCGGATGCCGTCCTGAATGATGACGGCGATTTCGTAAGCGAAGGCCGGGTCGTAGGCGCGCAAATTCGGGACCGGGAGCGCGAGGATGTGGCTGTTGCCGTCCTGATGCTGCAAGCCTTCGCCGGAGAGCGTGGTGCGTCCCGAGGTGCCGCCGAGCAGGAAGCCGCGCACGCGCATGTCCGCGGCGGCCCAGATAAAGTCCGCGATGCGCTGGAAGCCGAACATCGAGTAGTAAATAAAAAATGGAATGGTGTTGATGCCGTGCGTGGCGTAGGCGGTGCCGGCGGCGATGAAGCTGGCCATGGAGCCTGCTTCGGTAATGCCCTCTTCGAGGATCTGGCCGTCTTGCGCTTCCTTGTAATAAAGCAGCGTGCTGGCGTCGACGGGTTCGTATTTCTGGCCGACGCTGGAATAGATGCCCACGGTGCGGAAGAGCGACTCCATGCCGAAGGTGCGCGCTTCGTCGGGGACGATAGGCACGATGAACTTGCCGATTTCCGGGTCGCGCAGCATTTTGCGCAGCATACCGACGAAGGCCATGGTGGTGGAGACTTCGCGGCCTTCGCTACCGTCGAAAAATTCCTTGAAGAGTTCGTCGTGATCGGCGGCGATGGGCGTGGAGCGTACGCTGCGCTTGGGGACGTAGCCGCCTAGCGATTCACGGCGGTGGCGCAGGTATTGCAGCTCGACGCTGTCCTCGGGCGGGCGATAGAAGGGGACTTCGATACAGTCGTTGTCGTTGAGTGGGACGCCGAAGCGCGAGCGAAATTCGCGCAACTCTTCTTCGTTAAGTTTTTTCTGCTGGTGGGTGACGTTTTTGCCTTCGCCGGCTTCGCCGAGACCGTAGCCCTTAATGGTGCGGGCGAGGATGACGGTGGGGCCACCCTGGTGCTCGGTGGCGGCTTTGTAGGCGGCATAGACCTTGCGTGGATCATGACCACCGAGACGCAGGCGGCGGAGAGACTCATCGGAAAGGGGCTCGACGAGCGCGAGAAGGCGCGGATCGCTGCCGAAGAATTGTTCGCGAACGTAGGCGCCGCTGGAGACGACGAGCTTCTGGTATTCGCCGTCGACCATTTCGCCCATGCGCTTGACGAGGAGGCCTTCCGAGTCGCGCTCGAGGATGGGATCCCATTCGCTGCCCCAGAGGACTTTGATGACGTTCCAGCGGGCGCCGCGGAAGGCGGATTCAAGTTCCTGGATGATCTGGCCATTGCCGCGCACCGGGCCGTCGAGGCGCTGCAGGTTGCAGTTGATGACGAAAATTAAATTGTCGAGTTTTTCGCGGGAGGCCAGAGTGATGGCGCCGAGGGACTCGGGCTCGTCGGTTTCGCCGTCGCCGAGGAAGGCCCAGATTTTGGCGTCGGTGCGTGGCTTGAGGCCGCGATTTTCAAGATAGCGGCTGAAGCGCGCTTGGTAGATGGCCATGAGCGGGCTGAGGCCCATCGAAACGGTGGGAAATTCCCAAAAATCGGGCATCAGCCAGGGATGGGGATAGGAACTGAGGCCACCGCCGGGCTTCAGTTCACGGCGGAAATTTTCGAGTTGCTGTGGGCTGAGGCGGCCTTCCATGAAGGCGCGGGCGTAGATGCCGGGAGCGGCGTGACCCTGAAAATAAATGGTGTCGCCCTCAAATTCGGGGGTGCGCGCGCGGAAGAAATGGTTGAAGCCGACCTCGTAGAGGGTGGCGGCGCTGGCGTAGGTGGAGATGTGGCCGCCGATGTTGTGCTCGACGCGGTTGGCGCGCACGACCATGGCTAGGGCGTTCCAGCGAATGAGGCTTTTGATGCGGCGCTCGAGTTCCTGGTCGCCGGGGAAGAGCGGTTCGAGGCGGGCGGGGATGGTGTTGGCGTAGGGCGTGTTGGCGGTGAACGGCAGGTCGATGCCGGAAACGGTGGCGTGGGCGCGCAAGCGTTCGAGAATTTCCGTGGCGACTTCCGGGCCGCTGGATTCGAGAACGGAGTCGAGCGACTCGAGCCACTCCTGAATTTCGACGTCTTCGATGTTGCGTTGCGATTGGATGGATGTTTCGTTGTCCATGAGAGGGCTTGGCCTTCTTTTTAGTCGCTATGATGGCCGGCGATGGCCGGCTTGCACGGTGCACGCAGCGTTGCGAGTGATGCGCGGCGCGATAATTTTATTGCTGGGCTTATCGCTGCCATAAGCAAATAGAATACACCGGCGGGTAAAATGGTGCACGGGGCAATTGTAATGATGCGGCACGGAAGCGGCCAGAGCGTACGTTAGAGTGAGCGGCCGCCGTCGACTACGAGGATGTGGCCGGTGACGAATTTGGCGTTGACCAGGAAGGAGACGGCTTCGGTGATGTCCGCGGGCGTGCCGGTGCGGCGGAGCGGGGCGAGTTGGATGAAGTCGCGTTCCCACTCGGGCGGGTCGCCGGGCATGGCGATGGTGCCGGGGGCGATGGCGTTCACGCGAATTTCGGGCGCGAGGGCTTTGGCCAGCGTACGCGTGAGCATGATGACGCCCGCTTTGGAGATGCTGTGCGGGATGAAGCCCGGCCATCCGAGAATGCCGCCGACGTCGGCGAAATTGATGATCACGCCGCACGTGGCTTTCAGCAGGGGGGCGGCGGCTTGAGAGCAAAAAAACGGCGCCTTGAGGTTCGAATCGAGCGAAGCGTGCCAGTCTTCTTCGGTGGTTTCGGCGAAGGCTGTTTCGACGAACGTGGCGGCGCTATTCACCAAGATATCCAAGCGACCGAACTGCTTGGCTGTTTCGGCGAAGAGATTTTTGATCTGCGGCACCTGATTCAAGTCCGCGGCTATGGCCACGGCGCGGCGTCCCAGCTTTTCGACCTCGGCAACCGCGTCGCGCGCTTCCCTTTCCGAGGCGCGGTAGTGAATGACGATGTCCGCGCCGTCGCGCGCAAGCCGCAGCGCTACGGCACGGCCCAGTCGTTTGCCGGCGCCGGTAACCAGCGCCACAGGAGTTGCGGGCGTCGGTTCGTGGTCTGCAGCGGTCATGGGTGCGAACAGTGTACGGCCTGCTAGAATCACAGAGCGATAAAAGTTTGCGAGGAACCTTATGAACTTGGATTTGCTGGCGATTGCTGCGCATCCCGACGACGTGGAACTTACCTGCGGCGGCACGCTGCTGAAAATGGCGCAGCGCGGCTATCAGACCGGTATCCTGGACCTCACGGCAGGCGAAATGGGCACGCGCGGCACGGTGGAAATCCGCGCGGCGGAAGCGGCCAGGGCCGCCAAGTTGCTGCGTGTGAAGTGGCGCGGCGTCCTGGGCGTTCCGGACTCCGACGTCACCGCCAGCCGCCAGCACAAGCTGCGGCTCGCCGACAAAATCCGTGAACTGCGCCCGAAAACGGTAATACTTCCCTACTGGGAGGCGCGCCACCCGGATCATTACAATGCGTCCACACTGGGCTACGAAGCGTGCTTCCTCGCGGGGTTGAAGCAATTGCCGATCGCTGGTGAGCCGTACCGTCCCTTCAAGATTCTCTACTCGACAGCTTTTGCGGATGTACGGCCGACGTTTGTCGTGGACATTTCCTCGCAATACGAACAGCGCCGCAAAGCGATACTGTCGTACCAGTCACAGTTCCGTCCGCGCAAAAATGAGAACAAGGCAAAAGTATACTTGGGCCTTGAACAGCTCGAAGAGGAGATGAACCGCCTTGCGCGTCAGGCCGGACATCACATCGGCGTGAAATATGGCGAACCGTTTTTGATGAAGGAACTCGCCAAAGTAGACGACGTGGTGAAGATGGAAGTCCGATCGATCTGAGGGCGCTTTGGGCGAGGCACCGAGGGGAAACGTCGCGAAACACACATCGGGTCTAAAACTTTTCGTCTTCTTGCGCGGGCGTAAAACCGGGAATGTTCTGTCCGCCCGAGGTGCGCTCCACGCGAACACGAATCAGCGGCTCGGTCTCGGCGCCGGATTTGCGCAACATGGCCACGCTGCTAAGCGCTTCCGTGTACACACGGGTTACCAGGTAAATTTCGCCAGAGTCGTTTTTCTTCCAAAGCTGACCGCTCTGAATCTTGGAGACGCTCATAGGGAGGCTTTGAATGTAGATGGGCATGGGAAGAGTGTCAACAGCCGTGGCAAACCTGTTTTCCGGCGGGTATGCAGGTACTGTCTTGGTCGCGAGAAGGCTGTTTCATATTGAAAATGGGAGGCTGTGGGGAAAGAGGGACGGATTGGGGCGACCCGTCGACTAGGCGATTCGGGACGCTCGAATTGGCCTGCAAGTTGGGCGTTCGGCCTACCGCCGCCGAGAAAACCTTCTCGAGGTATCTCACATCCTAGTCGGGGAATAGCTTTTGGCGCCGGTCGGGCTACAGGGGTGTATAATGCCGGGCAGGCGGAGGTACACGGGGATGCAGCAGTTCGCCAAGCAAGTCGCCACGCTCGCGCTAACCAGTTTGCTCGTCAGCGGCCCATCTTTGGGTCAAACACCAAGTTCCGGTCAGACCACGCAAGCAGCAGGTCAACCCGCTAGTACGACGCAGCAAAATCCCCCGGCCGGCCAGACTACGCAGCAGCCGTCGAACGGCACAGCACCAACGCCGACACAGCAACCTATCGGGACGCCGCAATCCGCGCCGCCACCGCCGCCCCCCGATAAGAACAGTCCGCCCAGCGACCAGCCCGTCCAACAGCAAGACACCGTAAACCCGAAAAATTCCAAGGACGACGTAGACGCCATTGGCAACCGCAACGTCAGCGGCCACGTGAATTTTTATTCGCTGGAGCGGGAAATCGCGCTGGGCAAGCAACTGGCGCAAGAAGTGGAACGCTCGTCCAAGCTGATCGACGATCCGGTCGTCACGGAGTACGTAAACCGCGTAGGGCAAAACCTGGTGCGCAATTCCGATGCCAAGGTGCCCTTCACCATCAAAGTGATNNCGCCACGGCACGCGACAAGCCACCAAGGGGGACATTGCGCAGATCGCCAGCATCCCGCTAATGATTTTTGGACCGGTAGGTTGGGCGGGCTACGCGCTCTACGAAGGACTAAACATCGCGATTCCGCTCTCGTTCTTGAAGTTTTCCCGCGACGATGAGCGCGAAGCGGACTTCCTCGGCCTGCAATACATGTACAAAGCGGGCTACGATCCGAACGCCTACGTGACCTTCTTCGAGCGCATCCAGGCGGATGAAAAGCGCCGCCCGGGCACCATCCCAAAGGTCTTCTCCACCCACCCGCCAACGCCCGAGCGCATCGAGCGCACGCAAAAAGAGATCGCCACCATCCTGCCCGCCAAGCAGGAATACATCGTCACGACGTCCGAGTTCGATTCCGTGAAGGCGCGCTTGCGGAACGTGATGTTCGCGAAGAAAGTGCAGCCCGGGCCGGGCAAGCCCACGCTGCGCACCAAGACCGAACAAGCCGGCAAGACCGATCCTTCCCCATCGACAGACCCGAACAGCACG
Source organism: Acidobacteriota bacterium (assembly GCA_003161195.1). Taxonomy (GTDB): domain Bacteria; phylum Acidobacteriota; class Terriglobia; order Acidiferrales; family UBA7541; genus Acidiferrum. The sequence continues at coordinate 21,850 of PMOV01000066.1, forward strand.
GATGACGACCGGCCGACGCTGAAGCGCCGTCCGGATGGGGACACTCCACAGAATTAGAATTCTTAATCGAACGAAATGAAAAAGGCGGCTCTCTTGAGCCGCCTTTTTTGCCTTTCAATGCTGCTAAATAAGGTTGAGCGACCACCTGGTGATACGACAGAGCTAGTACGCCGACTGCTGCCTTTTATGTTCTTCGGGAGCCGCGGCCACGCCCATCCGGCGCAACTCTTCCACGTAATATTTGCGGTACAACACATCCCACTCTTCGCTGCCTTCGATGATTTCTTTTTTCTGTGACGTGATACGCTTGCGTGCCTCCAGCTCCGCTTTTTCTTCCTCGCGCAGTGTGGTCGTCAAAATGTCCACAATCTGGCGGCGAATCGTGTCGCGATCGTCGACAAACTCCACGTCGTCGCTGGCCACCAGCACATCGGTCAGCTGGTGCGAAATTCGTACAATTTTTTCCCGGCTTAAGCGCATGCAGTCTTGTTTCCCCGTCACAATTCCGCGTACCCGCCAAAAAGCCTATAGGCAAAACCCAAATCCGACCACGGCAAAAGCCGCCGCGGTTCAGCGCAAAATCAGTTTTCCGTCGCGCGCCAACTGCGCTTTCACCTTTTTAAACATATCCTGGTACGAAACATTCGTGCGCCGCATCTCTTCTTGATGCTCGGTGAGGATCTGCCGCGCCTGTTCGTTGATGCGGTCTTCCACCGAGAGCTCTTCGTTCATGCGCTGCCGCAACCGCAACGCCACCGCTTCCGGCGCGCGCGTCTCGATCAGCCCGCCGTCCACCAACTTCTTCACCAGTTCCGTGGCCATGTATCCGACGTAATCGCGATTGAGCAGCATGCGTGGTTAAATCCTTTGCAATTCGCAATATGTAGAAAATCTAGTCTACTGGCTGCGGAAACAAAGTGCAACAAATCGGGCGTTCCCCGCAGCGAGCGGTGGCGCGCTTCGCGATTTCCTGCGGTGCGCTGGCCCGTTCCGTTGACGCTCCGCGCCGCATACGGTACGATGATTGTGTAAGGGCGCTTAGCTCAGCGGTTAGAGCGTTCGGTTTACACCCGAAAGGTCGAAGGTTCAAATCCTTCAGTGCCCACCATTCAGTGCGCAGCAGAGTGACGGAATACCCTTGGGGACGTAGTTCAGTTGGTTAGAACGCTGCCCTGTCACGGCAGAGGTCGCG
>PMOV01000154.1 GCA_003161195.1 Acidobacteriota bacterium
TGCACCACCGACCGCAGCCCGATTATGCCGGGCGAGCGCACGGGAATCACTTCCGTGGCCAGCGACCCTGATGGCGATCCGCTGACCTACAGCTATACGACCTCTGGCGGCCAGATCAGCGGCAGCGGACCGAAAGTACAATTCGACTCCACCGGGCTTTCCGCCGGCAGTTACACCGTGAAGTGCGCGGTGAACGACGGGCGCGGCGGAAACGCCGATGCTTCGACCAACGTCGACGTGCAGCAGCCACCACCACCGCCGCAGGCTACCAAGGTGGGCGATTGCGGCTACACCAAGGCTGGCGCGTCGCGCTTTGACAACCTGTGCAAGCGCGTGGGCGACGACGTGGCCCTGCGCCTTAAGAACGATCCCAGCGCCAAGGTGGTTATCGTGGGCTTTGCAGATCCCAAGGAGCCCAGGTCCGCCAAGCTGGCTGCGGCGCGTGCCGAACTCGCCAAGAAGTATTTGGGCGAAAAGGGCATCGACGCCTCGCGCATTTCCACCCGCGTAGGGGAAGCCACCAAGGGTGCGGAGAAGGACAACCGCCGCGTGGACTTCATCTTCGTGCCGGAAGGCGCGACCTACTAACCATACTCGCTGGTGATTGCCGCGCGCGTTTGCGCGGTGGACGCCACTCGAAGGCAACCGAGCAGGCTCCGGAGCGCAGCATTCCGGAGCCTGCTTCATTTTCAGGGCGCCATCTGGGACAGGAACATCGGCATGCCGTGTGTTTCTTGCAACGATTCAGTGCGTGCTCCGCATGGGTGTGCGGGAGCTCGCGTCCGCGGCCGCTCGGTCATGCTGGCGATGGTTCTTTTCTTCGCGTCGGCACCGGGCTTTGCCCGGCAGTTGGCCTGGCAGCCCGTCGGGCCGCCGGGAGGTAACGTCCTTTCCCTGGCAGTGTCGCCGGCCCGCGATGTGTATCTTGGAACCGCCGATGGCCACGTTTTTGTGTCCCAGGATGGCGGGGCGAACTGGCGGCTGCGCGGCCGCGTGAGCAGCCGTCACGATGCCGTGATTCAGAAGCTGCTCGTCGACACGCAGCGCGACCATGTTTTGTTTGCCGCGGTGTGGTTCCAGGATGTGCGAGCGGGGGGCGCGCTATACCGCAGCAACGACGGTGGAGCGACCTGGACCGTGGCCGGGCTGACCGGCGAGATCGTGCGCACCGTGCAGCAATCGCCCAGTGCGCCGGACGTCTTCGTGGCGGGCACGCGGAGCGGCGTATTTCGTTCCTCGGACGCTGGACAAAGCTGGCAGCGCGATTCCCCGGAGGGAGACCCGGAACTGCGCAATGTCGATTCCATCGCCATCGACCCCGGCGATTCCCGGATCGTGTACGCGGGCACCTATCATCTCCCCTGGAAAACCCTGGACGCTGGGCACACCTGGCAACCGGTCGCCGCCGGGATGATCGACGATTCCGACATCATGAGCCTGCGTGTGGATGCCATACGTCACGACCGCGTTTTTGCCAGCGCCTGCTCCGGCATCTACCGCAGCGAGAACGGCGGAGTCCGCTGGACCAAACTGCAAGGTATCCCTTATTCCTCGCGCCGCACGCAGTCTATCGTGCAGGATCCGCGCGACCCGCGCATCGTTTACGCGGCCACGACCGAAGGGCTGTGGGTGACGCGCGATGGTGGCGAGTCTTGGACGCGCACGACACCCCGCGATTGGGTGGTGAACGACGTAGTCGTGCTGCCGGCCAGCGCCGCCGCTAGCGGAGCGAACGACCCCGCGAAGGTCGAGGTGCTGCTCGGCACCGAAGCGCAGGGCGTGCTGGTTAGCGCGGACGACGGGGTTACGTTCGCGCCCGCGAATCGCGGGTTTTCGCACCGCATCGCCGCAGGTCTGGTCGCCGATCCCAGCGATAGCCAGCACTTGCTGGCGTGGCTGCCCGGCGCCCCGGACGCGCTGGTTGAAACGCGCGATGGCGGAGAAACTTGGCAACCGCTCGCCGATCGCTCGCTTGCGGGCAGCGGCCCACCCGACGTGGCCCGCATATTCGCCGCCGCAAATGGGTGGTGGGTGGTCACCGCGCGCGGCGCGTTGTTTTCCTACGATGACGGCGCGGCGCGGTGGACCCCTTGGCGATTTGAGGTGGCCGCCCCACGCACGTCGCTGCGCACGCGCGCTAGCCGGCAGCCTGCGCGACGCCTTGGCCGTCCAGCGTCAACTGCGCGGCCCACCCCTATGTCAACCGCCGCTGTCCCCGCCGGCCCTGCCGATATTTTTGACATTTGCAGCCTGGGAGCCCGCATCTTCGTCAGCACGCCGCAAACTTTGTGGAGCGGTACGCTCGGCGAAGCAATTTTGCGTCCGAATGCGGCGGCCCGTCCTCCGGTCGCCCCAACCGGCGCTCCAACGGACGACGCGGCGCGTATGTGGATGGCGGCCGGCGGAAAGATGGTATTCACCGCGGATGCGGGGAAATCCTGGGAGGAGGATGTTGTTCCTTGGCCAGCCGAGGTGCACGGCGCGGAGGTTCGCTGGATGCGCGCGGGCCCCTTCTCCGCTATCCCGGCGGCAAATTCCCGCACGGCAGGGTTACCCTCGCCGCCGTTGCTCGCCGCCACTGCCAGGGGGCTCTATCGCCGCACGGAGACCGGTCGGTCCTGGCAACTGGTGCAGAATGGTTTGCCCGCCGCCGAACCGGTAGCCAGTTTCTTCGGCGCAGGACTTTGCGTCATCGCCATGCGCACGGGCGGCTTGTATCTCTCGCGCGATGGCGCACTAAGCTGGGAGCGGCTCGACCTCGGCAGCGAATCCGGCCTTTTCACCGGAACCGCCCAGAACGGCGACGGGAGCCTGCTGGCCGCGTCCCTGACCGAGGGCCTGTTACGGCTGCCGGCGGATCAAATTCCGTGATTCCCGCGGATCCATAAGAAGGCTTGTGGACTGCTCAAGGTATAAACGTGACGCATATTTTCGTAACCAGTTAGCGAATAGGCCTTGACTAGTACTTACTTATCTGTAATCTTACGGATCTCGTGAAAGGTTGAAGTCCTGGCTTATGGCAACCGCGATGCTGGAAGCCGAGGGTTTTTCCTGTCGGAAGCTTCGCCCGATATCTCGTGGTTGCCGTCTCACGTCCACGTTCCGCTTGGCGCCTTTTCGCCGCGCCAGACTGGTTTAGGCCAGGGCGAGTGTTGGAAGCGAGTAAGGTTGCTTGAGCAGCGAAGAAAGGATGCAAAAGTTCAGCACGAAACAGACAATCAGTTCCAATTGAGTACTGTGCTGTTGAGGGTATTCCCGAATTGGACTGCCAGTTGCGGTCCATAGACTCGCAAAGTAGCTGGTTTCTAAGTAATTAGGCTATTTTCCGTTTTGGAACTCCGGATGCACTGATTTGTGGCCTCGGCTGCATCCCAGCAGCGGAAGGGACTCCCGAAATGAGCGATGACGCGGCAGTTCGGGCCCAATCTTTGCGTGGCTTGTCTGCGGTTCTGGATTCGCCCTCCGGCCTTGGCATGGTTCGCGAGCCAACGCGCCGCGAGGTGACGGCCATGAATCTCCTCGTCGTCGACGACGAACAATTCATCCGCGAAATGTGTACCGAAGTAGGCCAGCAGCTGGGCATGAAGGTTACGGCCGTCCCCACGGCCGAAGAAGCCTCCGAGCTCCTCGAATACTCCCCCATCGATATCCTGCTCACCGATCTGCACCTGCCCGGCACCAGCGGCTTGGCGCTCCTGCGGCGTGTGCGCGAACTCTATCCTGAAATCGCGCTCATGGTTCTAACGCAATACGGCACCATCGATTCCGCCGTGGAGGTCACCCGTCTCGGGGCCGTCGACTACGTCACCAAGCCNNCGGGCTTCGGCGGCTTGATCGGCCTGTCACCCAAAATGGAGCAGGTCTACAAGGTCATCGGCAAGGTCAGTCAGCACGACTATTCCGTCCTGATACTCGGCGAGAGCGGCACCGGCAAGGAACTGGTCGCGCGCAGCGTGCATTTTTCGAGCCCGCGCAAGGATCGCCCGTTCGTGCCGGTGGACTGTTCTTCGCTCACCCCCACGCTGATCGAGTCCGAGCTCTTCGGCTACGTAAAGGGCGCCTTTACCGGCGCCCTGCAGGCGAAACAGGGCCTGCTCGAATCGGCCCACGGCGGCACGCTGTTCCTCGATGAAATCGGCGACATGCCGGTGGACATGCAGGCCAAGCTCTTGCGTGCCCTGCAGGAACATGAAGTGAAGCCCGTGGGCTCGACCGACCGCAAGCGCATCGACGTGCGCATCATCGCCGCCACCAACCGCGATCTCGAAGCCGCCATCCGCTCCGGCGCCTTCCGCCAGGATCTGTATTTTCGACTGAACGTGGTACAGATCAAACTGCCGCCGCTCCGCGACCGCAAAAACGACATCCCGCTCCTGGTTACCAATTTCCTGGAAAAACTCGCGCGCAACGACGCGCCGCCGCGCAGCATATCCGAGGACGCCATGCGCCGCCTCATCGCCTACGACTGGCCGGGCAACGTCCGCGAGCTCGAAAATGCGATCTCCCGCGCCGTGGCCCTCGGCTCCGGCCCCATCGTGTCTGTGGCGGACCTGCCCTCCAACCTGCACTACCCCACCACGGAACGCACCCCGGAAAAGGACGAGTTGCTGCCCCTCGAGGAACTCGAACGCCGCGCCATTCTCCGCATGCTGCGCGAAACAGGCGGCGACAAACTGCAGGCCGCGCGCATGCTCGGTATCGGCAAAACTACCTTGTATCGCAAACTAAAGCAGTACCACATGGAGAATTCTTCCCGTGGCGAAGCCCAGGGGGCTGCCGCCGGCGGTTGACTGCGCCGCACGGCTACCACCTTCGCCCGTCTCGAGCCCACAGCGGAGAAACCGGAAAGTGGCGCCACGCCGGGATCGCCAGCCTCCATAATTTGTTCGTTTCCCATCCCGTGGCCGTCTCCTGAAATCTTCTAAGCTCCCTCCGTAGAAATTCCGCATCTGAGTTTTGCCGCTTCGTGTCCCTGCCCCGTGCGCATCGTGGCAACGGGTGCTCAAGCTAGCTTTTTACAAATGGCGATCCACGCAACTCTTCCCTCCGGGCCATTTCGGTTCACTCTGGGAAAAACGCCGTGGAGTTGTATCGACATGGGATGACAAAATCCTTCGCCCCGCCGCGAAAATCCGCTTATCTCTCTGATTCTGCTGGCCCTGCGAATTTTCGAGCCAGTTGGATACGACGGTGCAAGAAGCTTGTACGCACACCAAGCGCGCCAATGCCGTGCCCGGACGGGGTCCAGGGAACGCTGCAAAACGGTAGCCGTGTGCGGCGCGCTTGCGCGCGAGTTCGGATTTAGCTCTCGCGATGGCCACGCCCCAGCGTGCCGCAGCTGCGGAGAGAGCGGAGAGAAAAACCAGCCCTTGAAATTCTGGCACAAACGATCGGCCACCGCAGAACCCGCGCCCGGCTTGGCGCAGGCGGCCCTCCGTGACGCGCCGCGCGCCGAACTCTTGCGCATCGCGCTGGCCGAATTGCGCGTCGACGGCGTCGCCGACCGGATCGGCATCTGGATGGCCGATTGCGCCCAAGTCAACGGCAGCGACGATCCAGGCGGTCAACGCCCCGATCAACGCCCCCGCCCGGACGCGTCACACGCAGCAGATCCCGCCCCACAGGAAGCTCCCTGGCGCGGCATCGTCTGGGATCGCGAAAGCGATGCCACGCCCGTGGAGTGGGAACACCTCTCCGCCGAGGCACCATTGCCGCGAGAAGTGTCGCTCGGCGCCACCGTACTCGAACAGGAACTGCCAATCGCGCAGGCCGAAATTCTGATCGGCGTACTCATCGGTTTGCGCCGCGCGCTGTGGGTGCCCATCGCCGGCCGTGGCCATGTATATGGCGTGCTCCTCTGCGGCACAAGCCACTCCCAGCCGGCCTTGTCGCGCACCGTGCCCTTGCGCGTGGCCGCGGAGCTCGCTTTGCAACTCGGCTGGCGCGAAGAACGCCGCGTGGCCCGCGAGCGCCACTCCGATTTATCCCTCGTGCGCAAGTTGCACAGCGAACTGCAACAGCCGGGCCAAGCCGATCCGGCACTTTCTTTTCTAATGGACAGCATCGTCGCACCCGCATCCGGGGGCGGCATGGAAGCCGCCTTCGCCGCCATCGGCGTTCCGGCGGCGGCGTCCTCCACCTGGCCCGCCGCCGCACCCCCCGCCAGCGCTACGGGCGCCGCCAGCCACCACGACACGCTCCCTGCCGAAGTCCCCCACCTTCCTCTCGAATTTCCGTGGAAGAGTGGCGCCGCCGACTGGTTGCGCGCTGCGGAAGCCGGCCCTCTCGGCGAGTTTTGCCAGTCCGCGCTGCGCGCCCGCCACACCATCGGGATCCAGCCCGAACCATCCTGGCTCGCCGGAGAAGTCGCCCGCGTCGTCGCCGTCCCCATCGAATCCGCCGGCCAACTCTACGGCATTCTCCTGGCCGGGCTGCCGCGCCGTTCCACCTCTCTGGCCGCGCTGGAGCGCCTCGAACGCCGCGCCATGCTGGCCGGTCTCGTCCTCGAGCAACTCCGGCGCGAACGCCAGGCCACGCTCGCCGCACGCCAGCAGCGCGCCATCCTCGCGAGCACCCGGGAGTCCCTGCTGGTGCTCGACGAAGGGTTCCATCTAGCCGACCTCAGTACCAGCGCCGAGGAGCTGCTGACTTCCTCCCGCGTGGTCGGCGTGGCCAACGCCTTAACCGTCGCGCCCGCCTCCCGCCTTCCCTTGGCGCAGCTGTTCCGTGACAACGAAGCCGATCGCCAACGCCTCACAGAGTGGCTGCTCCGCCCGCGGGACTATGCTCGCAACTCGGCGGACCACGCTGCAGGCAACTCTCCCCGCGAATCCTGGGCCGCCGGCGAAGACGCCCTCGAACTCCCCCTACGCGACGGCACCCCAGTCCTTCTGCGCCACGCTCTTCCGAGCGCCCTGGGTCAGACGGTGCTGAGCTTGGAAAAACTCGCCGCCGCTCCCGCCGCCGAGCCGCAGCCGGCTCTTGCATTGCAAGGCGTCATCGAGTGGCTGGAGGAAGGCGTGGTCATGTTCGACGCGCACGGCCGCGTATGCGCGCGCAATACGCGCTTCGAGCAGTTCGCCGGGCTCGGACCCAGCGAGACCGCGCAAGGCGCGACCCTCGAGGAACTGATCGCCAAAATGCAATTCCGCGCCGCCGAGCCGCAACAGTTCGGCCAACGCTGGCGCGAACTGGCGCGCCACTCGAGCGAAGGCGGCACGCGCGATGAAGTCCTCCTCCTCCAGCCCGCCCCGCGCATTCTCGAACGCGCTTCCCGCCCGGTCGTCGACGCCGTCGGCCGCCAGATTGGCCGCGTGGAAATCTATCGCGACCTTACCGCCCGCCGCGTATTTCAATCGCAGCTTTTGCAAACCGAAAAGCTCGCCGCCCTCGGCCAGATGCTCACCGGGGTGGCCCATGAACTCAGCAATCCGCTCACCAGCATTCTCGGCTATGCCCAACGCCTGCTGCTCCGCGAAGACTCGGCCGCCCAGCTCCCGGAAGTACGCCAGATTTTCCAGGAAGCCGAGCGCGCCGGCGGCATCCTCCGCCAACTCCTGTCCAACGCCCGCGAAGCTCCGCCCGAGCGCCGCCGCGTGCCCCTGAATCAGGTGGTTAGGCGTTCTATCGAACTCCAGCAGTGGAGCATCGCCGCCGAACAAATCCGCTTCGAGCTGGATCTCGATCCGGCGCTGCCTATGGTGATTGGCGATGCCGCGCAGTTGCAGCAAGTGCTTATGAACCTCGTGGGCAACGCTCGTCAGGCCATCCAGCAGGAAGGCCGCAGCGGCCGCATTCGCGTGCGCACCAGTCAGACCGCCGGTCGCCGCGTGCTCCTGGAAGTCGAGGACGACGGCCCCGGCGTCCCGCAAAGTATCCTCGCGCGCATCTTCGATCCCTTCTTCACCACCAAGGCCGCCGGCGTCGGCACGGGTCTTGGCCTTTCCATCGTCCTCAGCATCGTGCGCGAACACGGTGGCCGCGTGAACGTCCGCCGCGCACCGGAGGGCGGCGCCGTCTTCTCCGTGGAACTGCCCGTCGCAGAAGCGGTCGTTTCCCGGACGGAAGGGGTCGACTCCGTGCCCGCATTTTCCGGTGTGGCCCCCGGCCCGGTCTCCGGCCGAGTTCCGGCTGCCCCGCACGAGTCCCGCAAAAACGGTATCGCCGTCGGCGAGGAGCGTCCCACTCTCGCGGCACCCGCCTTTGCCGCCGCCGCGCGCCGTGGTCCCGCCAAAGCCCGTGTTCTTGTCGTTGAGGACGAGCCCACCGTCGCGCGCCTCATCGCCGACGTTTTGCAGGACGAGGGCTTCTCCGTTGACGTGCTCCTCGATGGCCGTGAAGCGCTCGAGCGGGCCGCGCACCAGACCTTCGATCTGGTCATCTGCGATATGAAAATGCCCGGGCTCGACGGCCAGCAGTTTTTCCAGAGCCTCGTCGCCAGCGGCAATCCCCTGTGGCGCAGCTTCCTTTTCGTCACCGGCGACGTCATCGCCCCCGGGACGCACGCGTTCCTCGAGCGTCACCACCTTGCGCATCTCGCCAAGCCCTTTCGCGTGGAAGAACTCGGCGCGCGCGTCAAGGAAGTTTTGCAGGATGCCGCCCATATGACGGCATCCGCCGGGTCGTCCCCACCGGCGTTTGGCGCCGCTAGAAATGTGGCGGGAAAGTGAACGAGGTTCCTATGAACGGTCAAAGCATTTTTTCAGTCAAGGATGGGCTTGCGGCGCATAAGAACGCGCCGGGTTATACCGCTTCTTCGAGCCCGCCGGAGGCCGATTCCGCGCGCCCGGCGACGGCTGCCACGGGGCGCGCCGAAGTCCCGCCGCCCGATGCCGCGTTGGCCGTCTCGCAGGCGTCCACTGCAGTAAGCGCCGCACAGGGAGATGGCGCGGTGATCGCCGCGCAAGGAAATGGCGCCGCGCAGGCCGCTGGCTCGCAGAAATCTCTCGCACTGCAGGTCGAGCGCATGCCAAAAGCAACCAGCTCCGGCACGCCGCCTCCCAGGCCGCCCGCCCACCGTGCCGACCCCATCATCGAAGCCGCTTTCGAAGACTTCGGCCAAATCCTCCGCCACGAACTCAACAATCCTCTCACCGGCATCCTCGGCAACGCCGAACTGTTGCTCGCCGAAATCCGCCGCAGCGCGGACGATCGTCTCCCGCGCGGCGGCACACAACGCCTCGAAACCATAGCCGCGCTGGCCGTGCGTATGCGCGAAACCATCCGCCGCATCAGCCAGGAATGGCTGGTGGAAGGTTCGGTTGCCCGCAAAAAATCCGACTCCTGAGGGTGTGCTGCCCTTCGCGATTTTTGCGAAGGGTGGGCGGCAGGTCTAGCCGGCAGTTCTTTTGTCGGATTTTTTTCTAGGCTCCCGGCATCTTGCCGAAAAACATCAGCACCACATCCAAGGTGTCCGAAACTCCATGCGCCACGATCGGCACTGCCAGATTCCTGCCCGTCGCCAGATACATGCCGCCCAAAAATGCGCCGGCCAACCCTTCCTCGATGATCCCCGTCCACCCTTGATAGCTGTGCGCGAATCCAAAGGCCACGTTTACGACTATCAGGCTCACCGCCCACGCCACGCGCGAGCGGTGCTTCATCGCATGGTTCGGCAAAGAATCATTCGGCGTCGCGTTGTGGAACAACCCGGCCACGCGATTCATCAGATAGCCGCGCCACACCAGTTCTTCGCCAAACGCCGCCAGAGTCCAGACCAGCGCCAACGCCACCAGGCAGTACGTCAGGTTCCCGCGCAGCGCCAGAAAATCCGTAAGGTCCGGCCCCTTGCCGGTCAGCCGGGTGAGCAAGGGCTGCGTCGCATATAGTTGAAACAACTCGAGCGCCAGTCCCCACGCGATCCCCAGCGGCAACGTGCGCGTCCAGCTTTGCCCGCGCGTCAGCCCCACGTCCGACCACTTCATGCCGCGTACCCACAGCGAAATCCAGCCCAGCGCCAGCAAGTACGGCGTCTTACTGAAAAAAATCAAGTGGTGTTGATCGGCGATAAAAATCCCCGCCACCAGCGCAAAATCCAGCGCCGCCAGCCACTTGCTCTGCCGCCAACCGTTCTTCCATCGCTGGTTTTTCCGCTCTGCGTCCCTCAGCGTACTGTGCGCCTCGGCGGTGGAAGTTTCTTCTTCTCCTCTCACTCCTCTTTCTCCCACTCCGTTTTCTTCCCGCATCGCACTCATGTCCTCGCTATTCTTCGCGCCCGCCATTGCCCCACGCACCACAAGCCAAATTGCACGGTCAGTAAAAACACCAAACCTCCCGCGACCAACCCGACCGGCACCATCCACAACCCCAGCAGCTCTCGCCCTCCCGCCGGCGGCGACGAAAATCCCATCCGCAAGCTGTAGGCATGAAGGTCCGCCCCATCGGGATAAACCCACAAACCCGCCGTCGCCGGATGCACCGGCTTCAGTAGCGCGCAACACACCAGCGCCAACGCAAGAAAATATCCGCACGCCGAACCGAGCAGCGCGAAGAAACCTGCAAAGCTCAAACTCGCCCAGCGAAACAGCGCGTGCAGCACCACCCGCGGCGAGCGCGTGGCCACTGCGCGCGTTTGCAATTCCTCGCTCAGGTACATAGCCGCCAGTTTCGCCGGTTCGCCCAGTTTTGCCAGCACGCTCTCCACGGCCGCAGTCCGTTTGGTTTTCGTCGCGCCAGTCGCGTCGCTCTTGTCTGGCCCGTCTTCGTCGGCCCCCACCTGGTCGGACAGAATGAGCTTGTCGTTGATGTGGCTGCGCAACTCCGCCGCAATCTCCCGCACCTGCTCCGTTGGCATCCCGCGCAACCCCGCCGTCACCCGCCGCAAGTACGCGTCGATCCTTTCTTGCTCTGCGTCCATCATCAAAGACATCTCCTTACCGAACTTTCGTTACCGCATCTTCTTGCCGGAGATACCCTACCTGACCATTGTCAAGGCGATGTCATCTCCAAGGGTCACGAACACATCTCACCGCTCTCCGCGCCGCAGCGGCTCCAGCAATCCCTCCAGGTTTCCCGCAAATTCCGCCCAGAACTTCGCCATCCGCGCCGCCCGCCGCCGCCCGGTCGCCGTCAGCTTGTAATACTTCCGCGGATGGCCCGCCACCGCCTCCACCCACTCCGCGGACAGGAGTCCTTCCGCCTTAAGCCGCGCCAGCAGCGGATAAATCGTGCCCTCCGGCACGGTCAACGCGCATTGCCTCTCCAGCGTCTGCAGAATCTCCAGCCCATACCGTTTTTCCCGGCACAGGGTCGCCAGTATCGCCAGCTCCAGGCACCCCTTGCGCACCTGCACTTCCCATTTGTCACCAGCGCCNNGATGACTGGAGAAGTCGCTTGAGCCTCGTCGCGCAACGCCGTCGCCCGGCACGCCCCACTGTTTTTCTTTTCTTACTCGTTCTTCTCGCCGCGCCAGCGTCTCGCAGCCAGACGCCGCCTGCGTCACCGCACCACGCCGCCGACGTCGTGATGCTCGCGCTGCAGGCGCTAACCCCGCAAACGCGAGCCCGCGAAAACGTTCGCGCCGGCCTGCTGGGGAGCACCGCCGCCGACCTCGACGTCGAAAAGCAGCTCCTCGAAACGCAACTGCGCATCGTTCGAGCCACGGCAAATTTCGGTCCCGTCCTGCTCCTCGCCCCAGACGAAACCAGCAAAGACGCCGTCGCGAATCGCTGTGAGGAATTTCACCTTTGCGAACTCCTGAACAGCGACCGCGTCCGCATCAAGGTCGCCCGGCACGATGGTGTATGGATCCGCGATTTCGGCCCGCAAATAAGCGCCGCTGGTGATTCCGCGAGCGCCATCCATTGGCGCTACTTCGATCTCCGTCTCGAAGAGGCCAAGCGCGAAAAGCAGCAGGAGCTCGAAACCGCCCGCCTGAATTTGCTAGCCGCTCGCCAACAGCAGGATCAACCGGAGACTCTCGCTCCACCGTCTTCGCCATCCCCGTCCGCGTCCCACCAGTCCGCCATTTCCGCCATCGATGCCAAACTCTTCGTCCTCAAGGAATATTCCCAACTACTCAACGACACTTCCCCACAGCGCACCAACGATGAAAACGCCGCCTTCGACATCGCCGACGCCGTCCTCGCGTCGCCAAATTTTCAGTTTCAGAATTCTCCTCTCGCCCTCGACGGCGGCAACCTCTTCAAACTCGATGACGGCCGCTGCCTCACCACGCGCCCGCTCCGCGTCCGCAACAAGGACCAAAATCTCGATGTGGTCCACGAACTGGAAACGTACGCTGGCTGCAAACAGGTGACGTTTCTCGATCCGCTTCCCGGCCCGGTCATCGAGCATGTGGATATGTTCCTCTTGCCCGCCGGTGGCAATCGACTGCTCCTCGCTTCCTATGATTTAGATAGTTCCTTCGCCGAGAAATATTGGAGCGCCCTCAGCGAAGAGGACCGCAGGCTCGCTCTCGAGGCCTCCTTAGCCATGGCTGCCAACGCCGACGTGCTGCGCCGACTCGGTTACGAAGTCATTTCCGTTCCTTCTCCTTTTCCGCAGACTCCGCCCAATGGCCACGTGTATTACCCCAGCGTCGTCAACGCGCTGGTGCGTGTCAGCGCCGGTGGCGGGCGCCAAATCCTGGTCCCGCAATTTCACGACTACGAAACAGACATCCAGTCCGCCGCCATGCAGCAAATCGTCGCCGCCTTCGGCCCCAACTCCGAAGTCGTGCCCATCGAATCGACGGACGCCGCCAAATCTCAAGGCGCCATCCACTGCCTCACGCTCTCCGCTCCGCTGTCCGTGTCCATCTTTGCCGACTCCGCCGCCGCGGCCCGCCGCGCCTCAGCCCAAGCCCGCAAACAACAACTCGATCACGCCGCCACCGCACACTGACGCGAGATTCGCCTTTCCCTGCCAAAACCTACGTTTTTCCATCCCGCGAAGTCTGCGGGATGAAACTCCGGATTGGCGGGTTTGGCGAGCCGCCGAGGCGCGCCGTTTGAGCACCGGCTCTAGCTTGACTTTCATCCGTAACGCCGACCAACCATCGTCACCCAATACTTTTCAACCGTGCCCTCGGGCTGCTACCCTTACCAGCGCGCAAATCTCCCTTGCGCGTCCTGTATGAGTGAAGCCCCAAGTAGCGCAAAGATTGACAACGCCGAGACCGACAGCGCCAAGATTGGTAGCGCCGAGATGGACAGCGACAATCCGGAGCTGTTCGCTGCGTTGCTGGCCGGCGTCCGCCTGATGGAAGGCCGCCTCTCGCCGCGCGATCTCGCGCACCAAGTCGTCCTCGCGGCCATGCGCCAGCGGGACATTGTCGGCGCCCGTCTCTGGCGCGTCGAGCGCGGCCAGTGTGAAGTGTGGGCCGCGGAAGGCCAACTTCCCGCGCAGGCTGCCCACCTCGATGGCGAGCGTCCGTTGCTCTCGCAAAGCGACGACCCCACGCTGTGGACCAGCGCCCTCGGCAGCGACGATTTCCGTGTGCGCGCCCTCGAAGTTCACGGCGCCCGGCCGCTCTCCGCCGAAGTGCGCGGCCACCTGGACTATCTCGCGCGCTTCGCCGCCGTGGTCCTCGCGCTCGCCGAACGCCGCGGCGCCATGGAAGAACTTTCGTGCATCGTCGAAGCCACCAAGCGCCTTAACTCGACGCTGGACCTTGGCGAACTCATCCACATCATTCTGCAGATCGCCACGCGGCAGACCGGCGCGGAGCGCGGCACGGTTTTTCTGCTCGATAGGGAACGCGACGAAATCTGGTCCTTGGTTGGCTTGGGCCTGCAGCAGCACGCCATTCGCTTGCCCATCACCAAAGGCATCGCTGGCTGGGTTGCGTGCCAAGGCTCTCCGGTGCGTCTTGAAAATGCCTACGACGACGCGCGCTTCGAGCCCGAAGTCGATAGACAACTCGGTTTCCGCACCGGCCGCCTTTTGTGTCTGCCAATTCGCAATGAAGACAACGCCATCGTCGGTGTGCTGCAGCTACTGAATAAAAAAGAACCGTTCACCGATGAAGACGAAGCTTTCATTGACACACTCTCGACGCACGTGGCCATCGCGCTTGAAAAAGCGCAGCTGCATCGCGAACGCATCGAAAAAGAAAAATTGGAACGCGACCTCGAACTGGCCCGCGAAATCCAGGCCGGCTTTCTGCCGGAAGCGCCGCCGGAATTTCCCGGAGTAAGCATCGCCGTCTCGCACCGCGCGTCACAACGCGTGGGTGGCGACTACTACGATTTCCTCCCGGTTCCCGCGCGCAGCGACAGCGACGGGAAAGACCAACTCCTTATCGTCGTAGCGGATGTAGAAGGCAAAGGTGCGGCCTCCGCACTGGTGATGGCGAATGTGCAGGCCACGCTGCATGCGCTGGCCGATCGCGTGGAGCCGCTCGAAAAATTGCCCGCCACCATCAACCAAAAGTTATTGGACGGCGGCCGCGCATCGGCGGCGGCCGGGCGGCACACAAAATATCTCAGCATGTTCCTCGGTTTGCTGGAGTGCGGCGGCCGCATGCTGCGCTACGTGAATGCCGGACACGTGCCCCCGGCGGTCATTCGCGCCGACGGCAACATCGAGTACCTCGAAGCGGGCGGGATGATCGTCGGGCTCTTTCCCGACGTGGCTTACGAGTGCGGCAGCGTGCAGCTCAACGCGGACGACGTGCTGGTGGCCTGCACCGATGGCATCACCGAAGCCATGGACGCTGCCGGCAACGAGTTCGGCAAGCCCGAACTCGCCGCCAGCGTTGCGGCAAAACGCCATCTCCCGCCCGAACAAATCCTCGCCTCGGTCATCGCCGAAGTGGAGAAGCACTCCAGAGGCGGCATGTACGAGGACGACCGCATCCTCTTGGTCATGAAAGTCACCTAACGCTCGCGAACGTTTCCCACGAACGTCACCAATCTTCGGGGCCCGCTGAACCGGTCTCAATTTTTCAAGAAAATTAGGGGATTTGGCGTCTATGTAGCTTCGGCGGCGCTGCGGGTTCTTGAGCGCAGCGAATGGTGATTTGCCAAGGTGAAATCTGGTGGGCAGAGCTGCCCGCCAGGGCGGGGTCCGATCCTGGTTTCAGAAGGCCAGTGCAAGCGGTTTTTGGCCGCGTTGTGGGAAAATGGATGAAAGAGGGACATGTGGCCAAAACGAAAGAGCATGCTCATGAACTGATCGACCGACTCGCGCCTGGGCAAGTGGCTGCTGTCGTCGGTCTGCTGGAGATCATGCTCGATCCGGTATCNNGGAGCGAGCGAGCCAAGGCGCAGCTTCGCGCTATCGACCAGCCCCCGCACTCCGTATCCTTCACACGCAGGCGCGCTTTTTGCATAGCGGTGAAGGCGACGTCAAGCGCCTGCAAGACATCGAGCCCCTTGAGTTTCGCTTGCGCGTTGGCGACTCCGCATTCGTTTCCATGAACAGGGAAAAGTGATTCGCATCGCCACCGTCAAACATCGGCGCGAGGTTTACCGCTGATACCCTGCTTGTCGACTACGGGCCGGTGCAGCGATCCTCGGAGTGAAGGAGACTAGTTTTCCGGTGGGATCGAAATTGAAGGTGATCCCTACGTCGGTACGAATGATGATTTTTTATCGGCGGCATCATCGACGGCGACGAGCTTGCTGCCTTGGTCATAGCAACGCCATCCGCGATGCGTGCAGTAATTCATTACTTTGGATTTGTCCATCCCGATGCGGATGATTTGAGGCGATTTAGCGATCTACCTTGAAGTGCGCAGGGACCTGGGCTTGGCGCGTACAGATGAGGGCGCGAGGCGTGGCCAATATGGCGAAGAAAATCACCGCCGCGGCCACGCCGAGTAGGGCGTGGGTTGCGCCTTGGCGTGGTTGGGGTTTCTGGCTCACGAACGGAAGAGCACGGATTCGCGCTGGAACATTTTGATGGCGATGAAGAGGGCGACGACGGCGTACACGCAGGTGGAGGCGAAGATCAGGATGATGGAGTTCCAGTGGTAGGTGCCGGTGATGATTTCTTTGCAGATGAGGCTGGTGTTGAGGATGGGAATTAGGGCGAGTTTGGGGGTGAGTTCGACGCCGGGCATAACGGCGGCGACGGCGGGGATGACGACGAGGAAGGTCATGGGCGTGAGATAGGATTGAGCTTCTTTGTAGGTTTTGGCGAAGAGGGCGATGGTCATGAGGGCAGCGGAGAACAGGATGGAAAGTGGGAGACCCATGAGGAAGACGGCGATGACGGAGGCGAGACCGAGGTTCATGTCCAGGTGGTTTCCGGAATTGGTGGTGATGGTGCGG
The DNA here is from genome assembly GCA_003161195.1 of Acidobacteriota bacterium. Classification (GTDB taxonomy): domain Bacteria; phylum Acidobacteriota; class Terriglobia; order Acidiferrales; family UBA7541; genus Acidiferrum. The sequence goes on from PMOV01000154.1 coordinate 16,218, forward strand.
CCCATGTAGGCGAAAGAGATGCCCATGGAGGTGACAGAGAGAATAGCGGTGGTGAGAGAGGCGGAAAAGACCAGGAGGAATTTGCCGAGGACGAGATCGAGACGGGAGACCGGGCTGGAAAGAATGGTTTCCATGGTGCCGCGTTCTTTTTCGCCGGCGGTGAGGTCGATGGCGGGATACATGGCGCCGGTCATGGAGAGGATGATGACGATATAGCCGATGAAACTGCCGATGCTGGCGCCGCCGACTTTTTCAGGAGGGGCGACGTTGTTTTTCTTGGTCTCAAAGGGAGAGACGAGGGTGGCGGGGAGATTACTGGCGGCCAGGCGTTTTTTGATGACGTCGTCGCGATAGGATTTCAGGGAAGATTCGACGTGCTCGGCGCCGAACTCGGACTTGATTTCTCCCAGGTAGTAATCGATCTGAATGGTTTCGGCGGGGCCGTTTTCCAGGGAGGCTTGGAAGCCTTTGGGGATTTCGAGGGCGGCGCGGATTTCTTTTTCAGAGATTTGCTTTTTCCAATTGTCGGCGTAGGGGACGACTTCGAGTTCTTTGTTGGCGCGCAGGGCGGCTACGACGTCCGGCGAATCCTCGCCGCCGATGATCATGACTTTGGGAATTTGCTTTTGCGCCTGGCCGATCAGGACGCTGGACATGGAAATCATACCGGAGATGAGCACGGGAAAGATGAGCAGGGGCACCACGACAGTGGAGATGAGCGTGCGGCGGTCGCGCAGCCATTCGCGGAGTTCCTTGCGGTAGACGACCCAGATGGAATGAAAGTTCATGCGCTCAGACCTCCGAGTTGGCAAGGTGCGGGCCAACGACCTTGACGATGATTTCCTCGAGATTGTGTTCGGCGTATTTAGCGCGCAGTTCCGGAACGGTGCCCTCCTCGCGCAACTGACCGCCGTGGATGATGCCGACGTGATCGCAGAGGCGATCGACTTCGCTCATGATGTGCGTGGAGAAGATAATGGTTTTGCCCTGGTCGCGGCAATCAGCGATGAAGCCGATGATGGTGCGGGCGGTCATGACGTCGAGGCCCGTTGTGGGTTCGTCGAAAATCATGACGGGAGGATTGTGGACGAGGGTGCGGGCGATGGAGGTTTTTTGCTTCATGCCGGTGGAGAGTTTGTCGCAGCGGCGGTCGCGGAAGTTGTTCATATCCAGGCGAGTAAAGATTTCATCGATGCGTTTTTTCAAGGTGGGTTCGTCGAGGCCATTTAGACGGCCGAAGTATTCGACCATTTCCTGAGCGGTAAGGCGTGGGTAGAGGGCGGTGGCGGTGCTGAGGAAGCCGACGTTGGCGCGGACTTTTTCCGGGTGCTCGACGACATCGTAGCCGCAGAGGACGGCGGTGCCGGAGGTGGGCTCGAGGATGGTGGCGAGCATGCGGAGGGTGGTGGTCTTGCCGGCGCCGTTGGCGCCGAGGAGGCCATAGATTTGGCCGGGTCGGCAAGTGAAGGTGACGTTTTCGACGGCGCGGATGATGCCACGTTTTTTGTCCTGAAAGCTCTTTGAGAGAGCGCGAGCTTCGATCATTGCCGACGTACCCCGCTACAATTTGTTTTGGAATCCGAGCCGCTTGGAGTGTACTACGCGGAGCGGGGCGGAAAGTTACGCGCGATGCGGCGCGGGTGTTTCTGGCGTGGTTGTGCCGGGTTGCTGGTTGGGGAGCATCCAATCGTGGTAGGGGTTGGCATCGAGGTGCGGCGAAACCCGCCGGCTGGAAGCTGGTGCTACGAGGAGGAGAACCGCGCAAGGCAGCATCCCGCGCTGTGTGGGTCGCATCTTTATTATGACTACAAGATTGAGGCTCTCGTTCGCGGCTTGAAGTTGTTAGACTAAAAGAAGTTCGCGCCTTCGCGGCGGTCCCGGCACGCCTTGACCCCCTAGATGCGCAGTTCCCCGGACGACATTTTTGGGTCGGGTATGGATGGTGTCGCGGTGGTCGTGCGTCGCACGGGCGCAGTCCAAAGACCGGCGCTAAAAAAAGCGCGCTACGAGTGGTGAAGTTACGGGTTAAAGGAAGATATGGACGGCAGGCTGCGGAATCGGATTTTGATTTTTCTGGTGCTGGCGGGGCTCGCAGCGTACGCGCTGGTTCGGCTGAGCGGGCGGCAACCTGTGGCGAAGATTTCCGCGGTGGCGCCGATCCGCGAGAATTTGGTGTCGTCGATTTCGAGTAACGGCAAAGTGGAGCCAATTGCGCCTTTTGTGATGCGCGCGCAACTGGACACGTTTGTGACGCGCGTGAGTGCGGTGGAAGGGCAGGAAGTAAAGAAGGGGCAGGTGTTGCTGGAGCTGGATGTGACGGATGCGGCGGCGTTGCTGGCGGAGGCGCGGTCGAAATTGCTGCGGGCGCAGGACGATTTGCGAACGGCGCAGGCCGGTGGGCGGGCGGATGATGCGGCGCGGGCGTTCGGAGATTTGGCGAAAGCGCAGGCGGAACGCGACCGGCTGCAGAAAATTCACGATGCGCTGGTGCGGTTGGTGGCCAAGCAGGCGGCGACGCGTGATGAATTGGCGGTAAATGAATTGGCGCTGGCCAAGGCGGAGGCGGAAGTGACGCGGCTGGCGGGGGCAAAGAAAGAGTTTGGCTCGGATTTGTCGCTGAGCGGGGGACGGGCGGCGTTGCAGGTGGAGCAGGCGCGGAGCGAGGTGGCGGCGCTGGAGGAGAAGGTGCGCGACGGGCGGATTGTCGCGCCGGACAACGGGACACTGTATTCGTTGCCGGTGAAGGCCGGCGACTATGTGAAGGTGGGGGATTTGCTGGCGGCGATGGCGGATTTGCACAAGATACGCGTGCGGGCGTTTATTGATGAGCCGGAACTGGGCGGGTTGCAGCCGGGCGAGCCGGTGAAGATCACCTGGGATGCGCTGCCGAACCGGACGTGGAATGGGACGACGGAAGTGATTCCGAAGCAGGTGGTGGCGCGGAATACGCGGAGCGTGGGGGAATTACTGTGCGCGGTGCGGAACGACAAGCTGGAGTTGCTGCCGAATACTAATGTGAACGTGCAGATTAATTCGCGAGAAAGGAACAATGTGCTGTCCGTGCCGCGCGGGGCGGTGGCGACGGAGGGTGCGCGGCGGTTTGTATATGTGGTGAAGAATAACGAACTTTCGGTGGGACAGTCGAAGCTGGAGAAGCGGGAGATTCAGGTGGGGATTGCGGATGCGGCGAGTTACGAGGTGCTGAGCGGATTGGCGGAGACGGACTTGGTGGCGTTGCCAGGGGATATTGAGTTGCGGGACGGGATGGCGGTGAAGGTGGTGAATACGGATTCGGCGTATGTGCGGGGGACGCGGTAGTGGGGAAAAAGTGTGAGCGACAATTCGGGCATTCGGCGCGCAGGGGCGGATTTTTCCCGGCTTGGCGGGCAATGCTGGGATTACTGGGCACGGCGACGTTGATGGCGGCGGGAATTGCGGCGCAGGGCGATAGCGGGTTCGCAGCGGGCAAGAAGGCTTACGAGGCGTCGGACTATGCGAAGGCGGCGCAACTGTTGACGGGAGCGGCTGCGGCGCAACCGCAGAATGGCGATATTGAGCTGTTGCTGACGAAGACGCACCTTGAATTGCAGCAATGGGACGCGGCGATCAAAAGCGCGGAGAAGGCCGTGGCCCTCGATGGGAAAAATTCCGTCTATCACGAGTGGCTGGGCCGCGCATATGGAGAGAAGGCGGACCACACGGGGTTTATGAGCGCGCTGGGCTTTGCGAAGAAGACGCGCAAGGAATTTGTGACGGCGGTGGAACTGGACGGAAAGAATTTCTCGGCGCGACAATCGCTGGTGGAGTATGACTGCGAGGCGCCGGCGATGGCGGGCGGGGGCGAGGACAAGGCGCAGCCGGAGATTGCGGAAATTGCGAAGATGGATGCGGCGGAAGGACACTACGCGGCGGGGAATTGCCACCGGCAAAAGAAGGATTTTCCCGGCGCGGATGGGGAGTTTAATAAGGCACTCGCCGGGTATCTGAAATCGGACGAGCGGGTTTTTGACATAGGGGATTATGCGATGCGGCAGCGCGAGGCGGCGATGCTGGCGGCCGTGGCGGATCTGGGAGCGAAGGATGCGCCGGGAGATCCGCGGGCGGGATTTTATCGCGCGGCGGGGCTGGTGGTGGATAAGCAGGATGCGGCGGGCGCGGAGAAACTTTTGCGGGAGTATCTGAAGGTCGCGCCGATGCGATCAGGGTATCCGCGGCCGGCGATGGCGCACTATTGGCTGGGGCAATTGGCGGAAGATGGTGGAAACGATAAGGTGGCGCGCGCGGAATACGAGACGGCGGTGAAGATGGATCCGAAGAATAAGTTGGCGCAGGAAGCGCTGAAGAAAGTGAAGAAGAGCTGAAGGCGTTCATGGCTGCGGCGCCTATTCCCGTGAACAGGCGCAAGGAAAGAATCCGAACATGATGGATCTGCGTGAGACGGTGTCCGTGGCGATTGATGCGCTGCGCGCTAATAAATTACGCGCGATGCTGACGTCGTTGGGCGTGATTATTGGGAGCGCGTCGATCGTGCTGGTAGTCACCGTGGCGCTGACCAGCCAGAAATTTGTGATTTCGCAGATCGAGGCGGTGGGGTCGAACTTGATATCGGCGAGCCTGGTGCAGTCTCCGGATAAGGCGCAGCCGCTGAATTACGAATTGGGTAGAGGGGATTTGGAAGCGGCAAAGGCTACCATTGCGAACGTGAGCCTGGTAGCGGGTTTGCGCGAGTTGCCCATGACGGTGGTGGTGGGCGGAACGGTGCGTCCGGTGAATCTGGTGGGCGTTACAGACGGGTACCAGCAAATCCGGCACCTGGTGATTCTGCGTGGGCGATATTTCGATGGGCAGGACGTGGAGTCGCGCAGCAAGGTGTGCCTGGTTACCAAGGATCTAGCGGATCGCGTGTATGGGCTGGAAAATCCGCTGGGGCGGTCGCTGCGCATGGGGGAGCTGACGTTCACGGTGATTGGGGTGTTCAAGGAACGCGTTTCTACTTTTGGACTGACGGAGATTCAGAAAGAGTCGGTGCTGATTCCTAACCCGCTGATGAAGTATTACACCGGGACGGATATTTTGCGGACGATTTACGTGCAGGCGGCGCATCCGGAGGATGTGAACAGCGTGTCGCGGCAATTGACGGCGCTGCTGGCGAGCCGCCATCCCGCGGGGGCCGTGTATGACGTGAATACGCTGACCGCGATTTTGACGGCGGCGCAGAATATTTCGCGCGGGTTGACGATCATGCTGGTGGTGGTGGCGTTTATCGCGCTGCTGATCAGCGGGATCGGGATCATGAACATCATGCTGGTGACGGTGAAGGAACGGACGCGGGAGATTGGGATTCGCAAGGCAGTTGGGGCGGCGCGACAAGAGATTATGTATCAATTTTTGGTGGAAGCGTTTTTGATCAGCGGGGGCGGGGCAGTCCTGGGGATTTTGATCGGCATTGCGATTCCAGTGACCGCGCAAATGCTGCTCCCTGGCAATTTGCGGGTGCCGATTTCCCCGGGCAGCGTGATTGTGGCGTTTGTGGTCTCCTGCTCGACGGGATTGCTATTCGGGTATTTGCCGGCGAATCAGGCGGCGAAGCTGCAGCCGATTGAGTCACTGCGGTACGAGTGACGGGGTGGGATTTTTGTGCGAGATCGCAGCGAGGTGTGGGATGAGGGACGGCACGTTGAATAGGGGCATTTGGCTGATGGCGGGATTGCTCGCGGTATGCGGACATTGCGGCGCCCAGGAATTGCCGGAACGGCCGGTGGCGACGGCGGATGCGGCTAGCGCGGCGATGAGTTTCCAGAATGCGGCGCCATCTAACGCTCAGGAGTCCGCGGCGATGGCGCCGGTGCCGGATGCGGCGATTACGCTGACTTTGAAGCGCGCGATTGAGATGGCGCTCGCGAACAGCAAAGATATTCAGCTGGCGAAGATTCAGACGAGTTTGGCGGATCGTTCCGCGCAGATTACCAAGGCGGAATTTTTGCCGAATCTGTATGCGGGGTCGGGCGCGGGGTATACATACGGCATTCCGGAAACGCCGGGAGGCAGGGCCCCGTCGCTGTTCAACGTGACGTACACGCAGGAAATTTTCAATGAGCCGCTGCGGGGACAGTCGAAAGAGCAGCAGGAGCAGGCGCGGTCGCAGCGGTTTGCGCTGGCAGAGGTGCGGAACCGGGTGATTTCGCGGACGGCGATGGCGTACCTGGAACTCGAGAAAGTGCGGCATTCGCTGGGGCTGCTGCGCGCGGAACTGGAGAGCGCGGAAAAAATTTTGCAGGTGACGCAAGAGCGCGAGGAAGAAGGGTTTGAGTTGCCGGTGGAGGTGACTAAGTCGCAACTGACGCGCGCGCAGATTGTGCAGAAGACTCTGCAGCTCGAGGGGCGCGAGGACGAGTTGCAAGTGTTTCTGAAGAGCCAGCTGGGACTAAGCGACGAGCAGCAGATTGAAGTGTCTGGCGACGATTTGCCGGGAGAAGCGGAGCAGCAGGGTGCGGACCTGGTGGCGCTGGCGATGCAGAATAATACCGGGCTGCAACTGGCGGCGGCGGACGTGCGGGCGCGCGAGTTTCGCCTGGTGGGGGAGAAGCGCGGTTATTTGCCGACGCTGCAACTCGTGGGCGTGTACAGCTATCTGGCAAAATTTAATAACTACACGGAGTTTTTCAAGACCTTTCAGGCGAACAATTTGAATGCTGGAGTGCAGATTCAGGTGCCGCTCTTCAGCGCGAAGACCAAGGCGGCGGTGGGGCTGGCGAGCGTCAATCTGGAAGCGGCGAAGGCCACGTTTGCGAATCGCAAGACGCAAGTGACGGCGGACGTGCGGCAGAAGAGCCGCGTGGTACGCGAGAAGGATGCGGCGAAGGAAGTGGCGCGATTGCAATTACAGCTGGCGCAGCAGGATGTGGAGGTGCTGCAGTCACAATTTGGCGAAGGGCGCGTCAATTTGCGCGAAGTGGAGCGGGCGCGGGTGACGGAGAACGACCGGTGGATGGAATATTTGGATGCGAATTTTGCGCGGCAGCAGGCGGAACTGGACTTGCTGCAGACGGCGGGGCAGCTGGATAAGGTGTGGCAATAAGGCCCGGAAATACTGCGATTCCAAACAACCATCTGACAACGATGTTTGATCACCATGTTCGATAACGATGACGTGGAATTATTGCGGCAGGCCAGCGCAAAGTTGTGCGAGGGATTTGCGGCCTTACCGGGGTTTGATGTGGCGGTTCCCGGCGCGGAGCGAATGGCAGACGTCCTCTCGCTGACCGCCGAACGGCTGCAGAACAACTATCCTTATTTCCATCCGCTGTATGCCGGGCAGATGCTGAAGCCGCCGCATCCGGTAGCGCGGCTCGCGGATGCGCTGGCGATGCAGATTAATCCGAACAACCATGCACTGGATGGGGGACGGGCGACGTCCGCGATGGAGAAAGAAGCGGTGGCGGAGATTGCCGCGATGTTTGGATGGCGCGAGTTTGTGGGGCATTTGTGCAGCGGCGGGACGATGGCGAATTTGGAGGCGTTGTGGGTGGCCGGGCAGCGTGGAGCGGGCGCGCGGGGGGCGGGGAAGACGATTCTGGCCAGTGAGCAGGCGCACTATACGCACAAGAGAATTTCGGCGGTGCTGCAGTTGTCGTGCGAGAGCGTGGCAGTGGACGCGTGTGGCCGCATGGGTTTGAATGCGCTGGAAGAACGCCTGGCGCGTGGGGATGTGGGCACCGTGGTGGCGACGATGGGAACTACGGCGACCGGCTCGGTGGACCCCTTGCCGGAGATTTTGCGGTTGCGCGAGAAGTATGGATTTCGCGTGCATGCCGATGCGGCGTATGGCGGGTACTTCGCTTTGGCGGGAAATCTCGGTGACGCGGCTCGCGCTGCGTTTGCACTGATCGCGGAAGTGGATTCCATCGTGGTTGACCCGCACAAGCATGGGTTGCAACCGTATGGGTGCGGATGTGTGCTGTTTCGCGATCCGGCGGTGGGGCAATTGTATAAGCACGATTCGCCGTACACGTATTTCAGTTCAGCGGAGCTGCATTTGGGGGAGATTAGTCTGGAGTGTTCGCGGGCCGGGGCTGCGGCGGCAGCGCTGTGGGCGACCCAGAGGCTTTTGCCGCTGGCTAAGGATGGGGAATTTGCGCGGGGCCTCGAACGCGGACGGGAGGCGGCGCTGGAGTTGTACCGCCGAGTTTCGCACAGCGAGAAGTTTGTGGCGGCGTTTGCGCCGGAGCTGGACATTGTGGTGTTTATGCCGCGAGCGGCGACGGCGTCGGAGGCTTCGGTGCATTCGCGGAGGATTTTTGCGGCGGCGGCGGAACGGGGCCTGCACCTGGCGATCGCGGAATTACCGGCGCGGTTTTGGGAGGCCACGGCGGGAGCGATGCGGTTGGATCGGGAAACGATGACCTGCCTGCGGTCGGTGCTGATGAAGCCGGAGCATTTGGATTGGATTGCACGGATTTGGGAGAGGCTGGAGGCGGCGACGGATGCGGTGGCGGACGGAGCGGGAAAACCCCGCTAAATGCTTGTGCTTGCCATTCGGTGGCTATAACAGCAGTTCGCAGAAAGGTTTGAGGCCATGGGTAGAACTCCTGTAAACTATCGTCTGGGGTACTGTATCCGATTGGGAGCCCATGGCAGCGCTCGGCCAAGTTGGGGCGCAGTCCCGCCAGACGGGACGCCAATATAAAAGCAAAGCCTGAGAAGCGGCGAAGGCTCAGGGCTGAGAAGCGAACGAATTTCTGAGGGTGATGAATGCCGGATGTACTAAGAACATTGCTGTTGAACCCGCCGAGTTTTGAAAATTTCGACGGCGGAGCAAGTTCGCGCTGGCCTGCGACGCGTGAGATCGAGTCGTACTGGTATCCAGTGTGGCTGGCGTATCCCGCGGGCATGATTCCCGGGAGCCGGTTGCTGGACGCTTCTCCGCACAAAGTGGATTGGAAACAGACGATTGAGATCTGCAAGGATTACGAGTTTTTGGTGTTGTTCACCTCCACGGTGGGTTTCGATAGCGATATCAAGCTGCTGCGCAAGATCAAGGAAGCGAATCCGTCGCTGAAGGTGGCGTTCGTCGGTCCGCAGGGGCACATCAAGCCGAACGAAACCTTGCAGGCGAGCGAAGACATCGACTTTGTGACGCACGGGGAACTGGACCACGCGGTCACGGAGTACGCGCACGGCAAGCCGCTCAGCGAGATCAAGGGCGTCAGCTATCGCAAGGACGGCGAGATCGTACACACGATGCATCGCGAGCAGATGCACACCGCGGAGCTGGATGCCTTGCCGTTTGCTACCGACACCTACAAACGCGATTTGCAGATCGAGCGCTACAACGTGCCGTTCTTGTTGCACCCCTTCGTTTCGTTCTACACGACGCGCGGCTGCCCGGCGATGTGCACCTTCTGCATGTGGCCGCAGACGATCTCTGGCCATGCGTGGCGCACGCGTTCCGTGGATAACGTCGTACAGGAAGTGAAGAACACGCTCGAACACTTCCCGCAGATGAAGGAAATTTTCTTCGACGACGACACCTTTAATATTCGCAAGGACCGGGCCATCGAGCTGAGCAAGAAGTTCAAGCCGCTGAAGTTTCAATGGTCGTGCACGGCGCGCTGCCACAGTAAATATGAAGAGCTGAAGGAAATGGCGGACGGCGGAGCGCGGCTGTTCATCGTGGGCTTTGAATCCGGCGATCCGCAGATCCTGAAGAACATTAAGAAGGGCGCGACCGTGGAGATGGCGCGCGAGTTCATGAAGAACACCAAGAAGGTGGGAATTAAGGTTCACGGGGACTTTATTATCGGCTTGCCGGGCGAGACCAAAGAGACGATTCAGAAGACCATCGATTTCGCAAAGGAACTGGATTGCGAGACGATTCAGGTTTCGCTGGCGCATGCCATGCCCGGGACGGAACTGCATACCACGATGTCCGAGCAAGGCTTCCTGCGCGTCGAGGCGCTGGCGGATTCGAGCGGGCACCAGTTGCCGCACATCGAGTATCCGCACCTCTCGAAGACCGAGATGATGACCGGCGTGAACCGCTTTTACGATGAATATTATTTCCGGCCGAAGGTGGTATGGCGCATCGTGAAGGAAGCGCTGTGGGACGATTACGAGCGCAAGCGCCTGTATCACGAAGCGACGGCCTTTTTGAAGCTGCGCGCGGAACGCTGGAAGTGGGCGCGTTCCGGCGGAGATGCCGGCAAGACCATGGTTTCCGTTCCCGCGCCGCCGGCGGCCAGCGGAAGCGACTAACCTCCCCGAGATGACTCACGAACGACGGTTGCGCATTAAGACGCTGTTCATGGTCTTGTGCATGGTGGTGTGCGCGAACACCGGCGACTTGATGCTGAAGCGCGGGATGTCGCGCATCGGCGAGGTGCAGCCGACGCTGGCGGGCCTGGCGCAAGCGTTTCCTTTGACGGTGGCGAACGGAAGCATCTGGATCGGGATTATTTTTCTGACGGGCTTCATGATCAGCTACATGACGGTGCTGAGCTGGGCGGATTACAGCTATGTCATGCCGGCGGGGGCGTTTGGCTATGCGGTGCTGACGCTGCTGGCAGTGATCTTTTTGCATGAGGCGGTTTCCACGCGGCGGTGGATTGGCGTGGTGTTTATTTGTGTGGGCGTGCTGCTGGTGGGACAGACGAAGCCGCGCACCACGGTCGCGGCGGAAGTGCAGGAAGAGGTTAGCGAGGTTGCGGCATGACGCGTTTTGCGATTGTGCTGGCGCTGTTGATTTTGGGCAGCACGGGCGGAGAAATCGCCATTACCTATGGCATGAAAGCGGCGGGCGAGCCTGCGCGGCTGCGGCCGAAAGAACTTTTGCGATTTTTGCTGCGCGCGTTGTGCAATGGGTGGTTTTGGGTGGGCGCGCCGCTGATGGCGCTGGCCTTTTATGCGCTGCTGGTGCTGCTGTCCTGGGAACCGATTAGCCTGGTGATTCCGGCTTCGGCGCTGAGCTATGTGGTGGGCACGTTTGGCGCGAAGTATATTTTGGGCGAGGATGTGACCACGGCGCGCTGGGCCGGGGTGATTCTGGTGTGCATTGGCGTAGCGCTGGTCGCCAAAGGGTGAAGGGCGGCCGAGCGGGATGAGCGTGCACGCCGCGCTACGGGATGCCGTGCTGCTGGTGGCCGTGGCGCCGCTCACATATTATGTTTTTTCCTCGATTGCCGCATGGCGTTTTTTCTCTCGCGAACGGTCTCGCAAACTTCCAGGCTTTACTCCGCCGATTAGTATCTTAAAGGCCGTACGCGGCGTGGATTTTGCCACGTTTGAGAATTACGCGAGCTTCTGCCGGCAGAATTATCCGCAATACGAAATTTTATTTGCCCTGAATGACGCTGAAGATGCGGCGGCGCCGGTGATTCGCCGGTTGATGCAGGAGTTTCCCGCGTGCGATATCCGGCTCCTCGTCGATGCCGAGCATCTTGGGGAAAATCGCAAGGTAAACAAACTGGGGCGCATGGCGCAGGAAGCGCGTTACGAGATTCTGGCGTTTTCCGATGGCGACGTGCGTGTGGGGCCGAATTACTTGCGGGAGATTGCGGCGCCGTTTGCCCCTGTCGGTGAAGGGCCAAGTGACACAACCGGCGCAGTGACTTCGTTTTACGCGGGCGTGGCGGAAAAGAATTTGGGAGCGGAACTTGAGGCTACTGGCGCGGCCAGCGATTTTTTTGCCGGCGTGCTGATGGCCGATTGGATGGAAGGCATGCACTTTGCCCTGGGCGCTTCCATCGCCACCACCAAGACCTGGCTTGCGAAGATAGGCGGGTTCGCGGCCATCGCGGACATGTTGGCGGACGATTATGAATTGGGGCGGCGCATCGCGGCGGCGGGCGGCACGGTGCGGCTCTCGCGGGAAATTGTCTGGACCATGTATCCGGCGCAAACGTTGCGCGGATTTTGGGAACATCAACTGCGCTGGGCGCGCACGGTGCGGTTGTGCCGACCACTCTCTTACGCAGGATTGATTTTTACGCACGGTCTTCCTTGGGCGTTACTGGCCTTCTTTCTTGCGCCGGGCAGGGGATTGGGCGCCGCGTATCTTGGCGCGTACCTGCTGCTGCGGCTGGTGATGGCGTGGGTCGTGGGCGTTTGGGGGGTGCGCGACGAAACAGTGCGCCGGAAGATTTGGCTCGTTCCGCTGCGTGATGCGGTCAATTTTGTTGTGTGGCTGGCCAGCCTGGTGGGCGATCGGATCGTTTGGGGTGGTGTGGCGTATACCGTTGACCGACAGGGGCGCATGGTGCCCGTGGCCGGGCGTGAGCGCGCTGCCGTGGCTGTTCGTTAACGCGAATGCTGGTTCGTTGCGGGTGGCCTTCGTCACATGATATTCTTGTGACAGGAACGAGTTAATCGATCGGTTTTATGCGCGCGCCGGACTCCCTCGGGAGCTACCCGGGAGNNTGTTGCAAACTGTTGGGAGGTCGTCCAATTGGCAGGACTCCAGATTCTGAATCTGGCTATCCTGGTTCGAGTCCAGGCCTCCCAGCCAAAATCCTTCAGTCGTACGTTTCTGCTTAGCTAATCCTGCTGCCCGGTCTGCGCGTCCAGTTCGCTGAA
>PMOV01000006.1 GCA_003161195.1 Acidobacteriota bacterium
CTCCTGTTTGCGCAGTATCCAGTAGCTGGCCTCCGCCAGATGCCGGGCGACGGCGACGATGGCGCGGCCATGCCCTCGCTTAGCAAGGAGCCTCTGGTACAAACATCCAACGTGCGACTGACGATGGGCTTTGAGGCGCACGGCACAGTTCGCCGCTTCGACAAAGGCCCATTTCAAATACTGGTTGACGAAACGCGAGATGCCACCTAGCCGGGTGTGGCCGCCGCTGGAAAACACACGCGGCACAAGTCCCGAGTAACTCGCCAGATTTTCGGCGCGTGGAAAACGGTTGACGTCCCCGATCTCCAGCCCGATGACCGGCGCGAGAATTTCGCCGACGCCGGGAACACTGCGCAAGAGCTGGACCTCGGTGGTGGGTGCGATCTCCGCATGGATGCGCTGTTCGATGGTCTCGATGTGGGCGGCGAGTTCATCGAGAGCACAAAGCTGAACTTCCACCATGCGCGCTGTCTCGGGTGGGAATTCAGTCAGGCGAGCCGCAAGATATTCGCGGCCCTTGCTTCCGAAAAGGTCCGCGATGGCGTCGGTGTGCAGGCCATAGCGATCAACGGCGGCGTGAATGCGGTGCTTGAGACTGGAGCGCAAATCGCGTAGAGCCATGCGCGTGCGCAGGAGTTCGCGCTGATCGCGCAAGTTGCCCGGCGGAATCCAGGACTCCGGCAGGGTTCCGTTGCGCAGAAGGATCGCCAGACCTTTGGCGTCGAGCGCGTCGGTCTTGTTGGTTCTGCCCATGCGCTTTTTGGCTTCCATGGGATTCGCCAAATGAACGTGATGGCCGGCGCGCTCCATTTCGTCCACGAGCCAATACCAGTGTCCGGTGGACTCGACGGCGATCTCGCTCCTTTCGGGGAGTTGGCTGAGAAAGTGAGCGTAGTCTTCTCGAACATGCTCGATCCGAACCGGCCTGGAAGCGGCCCCTCGCTCGTCAACGGCTACAAAGACTGAGAACCTTTTGTGTGCATCGCATCCGATGAACTGCTGCATCTTGGGCACCTCCTCGTGTGCGACGAGAAAGCTATCGCATCACGAAGCGCTAAGCAGCGCTTTCATCAGATCACCCCAAGTTGGGCGCTGTAGAGCGCCGGACGGCGCTCTCGGTTAACTTCTTCGCGCAACGCGAGTTAGAAAAACTGGCTCTGCACAGGAATTCGTAGAGACCCGCATTTTAGGCGGCTTTCTTAAAAACGATGAATTCGGTCTGTTTGCTTGCGGTTCTGCTGTCGACGGAGCTAGAGAATTTGCATGAACAACTTGGGCGGTAGCGACCCCCGGCGCCGAAGGCGTTGGGCGGCTGAGAAGCCGCACAAAGTGGGGTCGCTACCGCCCAAGCACGTGCTTTGTGCCTGTGGATTTTTGTGCTCCGTAGCTCGCTAAGCATTTGAATACATTGGGTCTTGCAGGTCGTCGCGGACGAATCTCCGGTGAAAACTGGGGTGAAACCGCTTCGCATGATTTTTCGCTCCAGTTTTCACTCGATTCTGGATTTCCACAAATGAAAACGGACAGCGAGTCGCCCCACTTTTCCGCTCGTAATACACCTACGCTTGGCGTTACTGACGTTGCCAGAGAGCTGACCACCTCTTGGTCAGTAGCGTTCCCGCGACCCATTTCTCGTACAGCGCGGCTTATAGTTTTGTCGGCAAACTGTTTCCTGCGGAGTCTAATTCAACGACTTCAGAGGCTACAATCCTCAACGCTTTCGGAGGCAGAAATGGTGGAGAGGGTCGTTCCCAGACGGCAGTTCCGGTCACTGTTTACGATTCGGTGGAACTGTTATTCCGCCGCGCGAAGAAAGCGCTCCGATGTAGCCAATAGCGCAATTTCTTGCCGCGGAAGAACTCGGAACAGGGGTTGGTAGGCTTCGAGTTGGCTCAAACTCAGGGCTAAGTAAAGACCACCAGCGGGTTGCGTGAACCCACTCCCTTCACAATCGGGGAAAGAGATCAACGAAGTGGCGCGGTGTGGTGTGGACGTTTGCGATGTACGGAAAAAATCCGGTTCTTAGGTTCGTCACGGCGGCAACGAATAGACTTTTTTTCCGCTTCGATTTTGAGACAGTAATCGCGCGGAAACGCACGTACTGCAGCGCCTCCGTAAAGGTCTTTACAGCTTGTTTTTCGCGCCGTACCAACGCCCCTAAAGATCAGAATCCACCCATCCCGTCGATGGTTGGCCGCCACGGCTGGGCCTTTTTCGGCCACCGATAAGTGCGGGACAGGGCCGCAACGTGGTTGACTTCTCGGGCTTTCACTAAGCCGTGATGAATCCTTTGCTCGAGCTAAAGAGCGCCGGATTTGCGAATTGTGCTGCGCGCAACGTCGGTCTGGGCGACGACGCGGCGGGCCTGGCAAGCGCCCCGACACGGCATTTTCCTCCATCAGTCCGTGGCCTCTAACCTCTAGGCACGTCACTCCTCCATACTGTGAATTGTCACCGCCGCAGTCGTTCGCCGCAGGGTCTTCGGTGTCGGTTCGTCCAGAAACGGCGGGTGTCTAACATATTCCAACAGCGTGATATTCGAAATTGCGCAGCTCCGCCATAGTCGGTTTCCGGCGGTGACTCTGCGGACATTCGGATTGCGTTTAACATAAGCAAAATCTCGGTGTTCCAACCACCCAATAGCGCCCGTCTATAAGGCGTGGCCGACAAAGTATTAGACGGGCTTTCGTCCCCGTTTTAGAGTCGGCCCAGATCGGATCGCCTGAACTTAAGGTTCCCTTCGAATGATTGGAGCTCCCTCGGTGTTGCGATTGTTGGCCCCAGCGCGTAGAGTCTCCATTGAGACAATCGAGTCATCGAGCGAAAGAGGTTCGATGGCAAGATCCCGCTATCAAAAGGGGAGTATTTACTTAGACGGGGACAAGTGGAAAGGCCGGTATCGGGAAGATTTGATAACGGAGCAGGGAACTAAGCGCGTTCGGCGAGAGGTCATTCTCGGAAGCAGGAGGGAGATGACAAGGCCTCTGGCAGAGCGACGAATGCAGGTAGTTCTTTCCCGAATCAACGGACTCGATTACCGTCCTGGGCGTGTTGCAACCTTCGATGAGTTTATCGAGAGGTGGAGAGAAGAAGTGCTCACCAAACAGCAACCGTCCTCCGCGCGCGCCGTCAAATCGCACCTGACGTGCTACATCCTTCCGCAACTTGGCAAACTACGCCTTGCGTCCTTCGGGGTAGAGAATCAGCAGTCCTTCGTCACTCGCGTGTTTGAAAAGGGCGTCTCTCGCAAAACAGTGCTAAACGTCCTAGGCACGCTATCCTCAATCCTTTCAACGGCCCGAGATTGGGGCTACATCTGCGAACAAATCGACGTGAAAAAATTGCGCCTTCCACCACGCTCGGTGCGGTTTGAGGCACCGTGCTTCACGGTCGATCAACTGCAAAATATTCTCGCTATTGCTCAAGAGCCGTGGAGAACGCTCTTTTGCATTTTGACGCTCGAAGGTCTGCGAGCGGGTGAAGTGTTGGGTTTGCAGTGGGGAGACATTGACCTCGAACGCCAATTGCTTCACATTCGCCGCTCGGCTTGGTACGGCAAAATCCAAACCGTGAAGAGCCAAGCCAGTGAGACGGTGCTTCCCATACCGGCAGCACTGCTTGCAATCCTCAAGAGCTATCGAGCGAAATGGAAGCCAAACGAGCAGGGCCTGTTGTTCGTCACTCGCAACGGTCGCCCGCCGTCTTCAAACAAAGTAGTCGAATATCGTCTCTGGACGATCCTTGACGCGCTGGGGATTCCTCGTTGCGGACTCCACGCGTTCCGCCATGCGCACACGGCCCTCCTGCTCCACTCGGGAGCCACGCCGAAGGTAACTCAACGCCAGCTCCGCCACGCTGATGCGCGGACGACGCTTCAGGTTTACGGCCATGTTGTGGGGGACGCGCACAGGGAAGCAGTCGAGAAGGTTTCCTCGATTGTGGACGCTAATGGACGCCAGCCCGCGACTATCAACTAAATAAATCAGTAACTTAGCGGTGTTCGGCGCTGGGTTCGATTCCCATCGCCCGCTCC
>PMOV01000111.1:0-242 GCA_003161195.1 Acidobacteriota bacterium
GTATCGATTGACCTGATCGAGCGATCGGTGGCCATGCGCATCAGTGGGTACCGCGTGGAAGCAGTCACTGGCGCGTCAGATACCAGCAGGTTAGCGACGCGAGTTGGTTAAACGAATTCCCAGAAGCTACCGCAGTAACCGGCACAACTGAGGGCCGGCGGACCGGGCAAACGAAATTCCAGAGTGGAGAAAAGTGAAATGAAAAACGAACGCGAGAAACGAGCCGAAGGCGCCATGCCGGA
>PMOV01000111.1:279-13554 GCA_003161195.1 Acidobacteriota bacterium
GCCAACGTGAACAACAACAAACCCATCACGCTGGACCAGGTGACCTCCGAAGTGGCCCTGCTGCAGGGCGAAGACATGTTGCGCAAGGTGGTCAGCACGTGCCAGCTGGTGGAGCCCGATAGCTGGTCGGTGACGGATATTTTCCTGCCCAGCGACAAGGCGCAACGCCAGGCGATTAAGGAGGAAAGCACCATGCGCAGCCTCTCCAAAAAACTGAAAGTGGAGGCCGCGACCACTTCCGACGTGATCGACGTCAAGTATGGCCGCGTCGGCGAGCCGGAGAAGCCGGCGTGCGTGCTGCAGACGCTCGGCAAGCTGTACCTCGAGAAGCACCTCCTACTGCAACGGCCCGCGGGCTCTTCGGACTTTTTCGCGCAGGAAACGGAGAAATACCACCGGGCACTCGAAGCTTCCGAGAAGCGCCTGACGGACTTCAGCAAGACCGAAAAAGTGGCGGCGCCGGACATTCTGCGCGGCGACATGGCGCAGCAACTCGCGATGTCGGAAGCGAATTTGTATCAGACGCAGCAAGCCATTGCGGCGGATCAGAAGCGCATTGACAACGTGAAGGCGCAAATGGCGGCCACCCCAGCACGCTCCAATACCTCGGAAGTTTCCAATGCTTCGTTCCTGTTGATGCAGAATCTGCAGGCCGAACTGCTGGCGGCGCAGGTGAAGCGCACGCAATTGGCGCTGAAGTATGACCCGAACTATCCCTTGGTGAAGGAAGCGGACGAGGAAATCGCAGAGACCAAGGAGGCTATCGCCAAGGCGGAGCAGGCGAAGTACGTGAATACCACCACGGACCGGGACCCGACCTACGAATTCCTGCGCCAGGATGAGGCGAAGACGGAAGCAGATTTGGCGGCCCAGCGCGCCTCCGCCGCGGCGCTCGTCGGCAGCATCCGGGGCATGCAAACGGAGATGGTTAAACTGGACGGGCAAGCGGTGACGCAGGCCGCGTTGCAGCGCGAAGCCAAAGCCGATGAAGGAAACTACCTTTTGTATCTCAGCAAGCGCGAACAGGAGCGTACTTCCGACGCGCTCGACCTGAAGCGCATCGCCAACGTGGCCATCGCCGTGCCCGCGGTGACGCCGTTGCTGCCGAAATACAGCCCGTTCCTGGTGATGTTCCTCGGATTATTTGCCGCGGGCTTTGTGGCCATCGCCTCGGCCTACGTGATGGAGTATCTGGATCCTTCGTTCCGTACGCCGCAGGAAGTCAGTGAGACGTTGCGCATCCCGGTGCTGGCGACGATGCCGAAGAAGGCCGCCTAACGAACTTTCCGGGTGCGGGGGGGGTGGAGACACTTTCCGTGCCCATGTACGAAACGAGTTTGTCTGCGGCATACAGCGGTGCTTTGGCCGCGGCGAACCCCGGACAAGGTTTTTTCAACATTCCCAGCCTGACTTAAAAAAACATACCAGCCCCGCCGTGCGCGCGCAGGGCATCGGCAGTTCCAACGATGCCCGCCCGTGAAGCTCGGCGATAACGCACGAAGCTACGCCACCCGCATTTACGGCATGCAGGGCAGTCGCAGTTGCTGAGGAAGAAAATCCCGCATAGAGAGTAGAATCCGTGAGCGAGGTAAATCGGCGGTTTCTGTTAAATGCGCTGAAATTGTTTGATGTGGGCCTGGTGTTTTGCTCTTTTGGGCTCGCCATGTTTGTGGTGGCATCCGCACAAGGCAACGTGCCACTCGGACAAGTGCTGTCCATGCGTGTGAAACTTTCCAACTGCGCCATTTTTGCGCTCGCGCTGTTCCTCTGCCACCTGATATTTGCGCTTTGCGGCCTATACGAATCGCGTCGCTTTATCTCGAAACGCCAGGAACTTTACGATGTATTGAGAGCTACTTCGCTCGCGGCGATCAGCATAGCCGCCATCTCTATGTTTTTCTCCCTCAGCGTGGTGACCACGCCGCGTTTCTTGTTGTTCTTCTGGATCTATATGACGGCCTCCGTCTCTGTTTTCCGATTGCTGTTGCGCTACTGGCTGGCCAGCGTGCGGCGCAATGGTCATAACCTGCGGCATATCTTGATTCTGGGCACGAATGAGCGGGCCATTCAGTTCGCGCGCAAGATTGCCGCGGCGCCGGAGCAAGGATATCGCCTGGTGGGATTCGTGGACGATGATTGGCATCACCTCGACGATTTTAAGGCCACGGGGCTGCCCCTGGTATGCGGTTGTGCCGGAATAGCGGAGTTTCTGCGCGGCAACGTGGTGGACGAAGTGGCGATTTATCTGCCGCTGCGCTCCTTCTACGAGCATGCCGCGCAGATGGCTTCGGTTTGCAAGCAGCACGGCATTATCCTGCGATTCGATACCGACATTTTTAATTTGAAGATCACTCGTCCGCGCGTGCTCGAGAGCGATGGCAACGTGCAAATCGCGGCCTCCACCAGTGTGGTCAGTGAAGGCTGGCCCTTCATCTTCAAGCGGGCGATAGACATTACCGTCTCGTTGCTGGTGCTGGCGTTGCTCTCGCCGCTACTGCTGGTGATTGCCCTGCTGGTCAGGTTTAACTCGCCGGGCGCGGTGTTTTTCGGCCAGAAGCGCGTGGGGCTCAACAAGCGGCAATTCACCATGTATAAATTCCGCACCATGGTGCCGGACGCCGAGAAGATTCAGGAAGAACTGCTGCACCTGAACGAGATGAGCGGACCGGTGTTCAAGATCAAGAATGATCCGCGTGTGACGCCGATTGGCCGCGTCTTGCGCAAGACGAGCATCGATGAATTGCCGCAATTGTTCAATGTGCTGAAGGGGGACATGAGCCTGGTCGGGCCACGGGCTATGTCCGTGCGCGACTACGAGTGTTTCAATGAGGATTGGCAGCGGCGGCGATTTAGCGTGCCGCCGGGCATAACCTGCCTGTGGCAGATTCGCGGGCGTAATTCGCTGCCGTTCGAACAGTGGATGGAACTGGACATGGAGTACATCGACAAGTGGTCCATTTGGCTGGACCTGCAGATCCTGGCGCAAACCATTCCCGCGGTATTGAAGGGCTCGGGCGCGGCATAGTCGGCGAAAGGTAGCGCGGCGCGACAGCGTACGCCGCGCGGAACGAATACAGGAGAGTTTTGCTCATGAAGATTGCGGTGATTGGATCCGGGTACGTGGGGCTGGTATCCGCGGCGTGCTTTGCGGAAATTGGCCACGACGTGATTACCGTGGACAACGACGCGGCGAAAATCGCGGCGTTGGAGCGCGGGGAGACGCCGATCCATGAGTTGCACCTGCCGGATTTGCTGGCACGGCATCGTGGCGGGCGGCTGACGTTTTCGACCTCGGTGCAGGATGCGGTGCGGAAGTCCGAGGCGGTATTCATCACCGTGGGCACCCCGCAATCGGAGACTGGAGAGGCGGATTTGTCGTACGTCGAGGCGGTGGCCTCGGAGATTGCGGCGGCGCTGGATAGTCCGAAGGTGGTCGTCGAAAAGAGCACCGTGCCGGTGCGCACGTGCGAGTGGCTGCGGCAGTCGTTGGCGCTGAATGGCGCGGCGTCCGGCAAGTTTTCCGTGGTGTCCAATCCGGAATTTTTGCGCGAAGGTTCGGCGGTGACGGATTTTCTGTATCCGGACCGCATCGTGGTTGGCTGCGATGATGCGGCCAGCGCGGCGGTGATGCAGGCGATCTACAAGCCGCTGACCAGTGGCGAATACTATGCCGAGCAGACCCGCGTTCCGTTCGAGGGCTACCCGCATGCCCAGGCGCCCATCGTGGTGACCAATGCCAAGAGCGCCGAGCTTATCAAACACGCCTCGAACGCTTTCCTGGCGATGAAAATCTCCTTCATTAACGCGGTGGCGAATATTTCCGAGGCCGTGGGCGCGGACATTCAGCAGGTGTGCGCGGGGATTGGTTCGGATTCGCGCATCGGCTCGCGCTTCTTGAACGCGGGGATTGGTTACGGCGGGTCGTGTTTTCCGAAAGACGTGCAGGCGTTCCGGGCGGTGGCCGAGCAGTGCAACTGCGATTTTGGCTTGTTGACGGAAGTGATGCGCATCAATGCCGCACAGCGCTCGCGCTTTCTGAAGAAGGTGCGCAACGCGTTGTGGACCTTGCGCGGGAAGCAACTTGGCGTGCTGGGCTTGGCGTTCAAGGGCGACACCGACGATGTTCGCGAGTCGCCGGCCATTGCCGTCATCGAAGCGCTACTCAAGGAAGGCGCGCAGATAAAGGTGTATGACCCGGCTGGCATGGCCAACGCCAGGAAGTTGTTGCCGGCTGCCGGCGTTACCTATGTGCAGGATGAGTATGCAGCGGCGCAAGGTTGCGACGCGCTGCTGATCCTCACGGAGTGGGCGGAGTTTGCGGCGCTGGATTTGCGGCGCGTGCGCAGTCTGCTGAAGTATCCTATCGTCATCGACGGGCGCAATCTGTACGCGCCGCACGCCATGAGCGAAGCCGGGCTGACGTACCACAGCATCGGTCGCGCGACGGCGCAGCCGGTGGCCGTTGCGGCGGCCGCCGGTAGCGTCGGGCGCGTTACGCAGAGCCGGGAATCCGTGGCGGCGATGAGCGCGGGGCCGGTCGGCAGAGTCGTGAGCGAGGAGCATGCTGAGCTAGCTAAATGATGGCGACCGCCAAAGCATGGAGCGAACGCGTGCGGCAGAGCGCGCTGGCGCGGAACTCCGTGTGGATGTTTCTGGGATATGGCGTGCGTATCATCGTGCAGGCTGGCTACTTCGTCCTGATCGCACGCGCGCTCGGGGCGCATGAATATGGCGCGTTTGTGGGCGCCACCGCGCTGATCAATATTGTGGCGCCGTTTGGCGGGCTGGGCGCGGGAAACCTGCTGATCAAGAACGTCGCGCGGGATAAGTCGCTCTTCGCGGTGTATTGGGGCAACGCGCTGGTGCTGCTGTTTGCTTCCGGATTGCTCCTACTGGGCGGCATTGTGCTGGTGTCGCACTGGATTCTGCCTCCGACGATTCCGCTGCTGCTGATCGTGCTGATTTGCCTTTCGGACCTGATTTGCGCGCGCATTGCCGATGTGGCGGCGCAATCGTTTCAGGCCATGGAGCAGTTGGGATATACGGCGAACTTCAGTCTTTTGCCGTATCTGCTGCGCATGATTTCGGCGGCCATCGTGTTCCTGGTGTGGCATCGCGCGTCCGCCATGACCTGGGGCTGGTTTTACCTCGGCAGCACCCTGGTTTCCTGCGTGATCGCGGTGAGCATCACGAACTGGAAGCTGGGAGCGCCGCGGCTGGAGCTTTCGCGGATTCCCGCGGAGATGCGCGAAGGCTTCTACTTTAGCGCGGGTCTCAGCGCGCAGACCGTTTACAACGACATCGACAAGACCATGCTGGCCAGCCTCTCGACGCTGGATGCCACCGGCATTTATGCCGCGGCGTACCGGGTGATTGACGTGGCGTTTACGCCGGTGCGTTCGGTGCTGTACGCGGCGTACTCGAACTTCTTCCGCAGCGGGCAGCAGGGCATTGAAGCGAGTTATGCGTACGCCAAGAAGTTGCTGCCGCGCATGATTGGCTATTCGGTGGTGGCGTTTGCCGGGTTGTTTCTGTTGGCGCCGCTCTTTCCGCTGATCATCGGCAAGGATTTCGCGCGTACCGTGGAGGCGTTGCGCTGGTTGGCGCTGCTGCCGCTCCTGAAGACCATTCACTATTTTCTTTCCGACGCGCTGACGGGTGCGGGGTACCAGGGGTTGCGTTCCGGTGCGCAGGTGTTCGTGGCCGTGCTGAATGTGGGGCTGAACTTCTGGCTGATCCCGGCATATTCGTGGCGCGGCGCGGCGTGGTCCAGTTTGGCGTGCGACGGGCTGCTGGCGGTCGTGATGTATGGTGTACTGATGTCCGTGGCCGCCAAGGAGGCGCGATTGAGTCCTCAGCTTTCGGCGGAACGGGTATGACCACCCCCCCCTAGGTTTTTGCAAAAGTGTGTGATTGCAAAGGACTTAAAGTTATTTGTTTTCACTAACTTATGTAAGTGTTCATTCTAAACAGGTTGCACCGCTTTCTTGTTGCACAGATAGTTACTACGATTTGATGCCTGCAAGAGTAAGTGTAGCGAAGCCTAGGATGGAATCAATAAGGATTTGGTACAGGCCTGGTACAGGTCCGGTGTGACCGCCCCGCGGGGCCAGAGACTAAGGATGAGTGAGGTTTATGGGTTTGCGTGCTGAGGTTTGGGACACCGGTTATTCTGGGGTCGCGCACAGTAACGTTGCGACGGCGGTGGATATCCCGTACAAAATCGAAACGGTCGTGGCGGAGGTTCCTCTTGCCGAGACCAAACGGTTTTATGTACCGGTGTTGGACGGCATTCGCGCGGTGGCGTTCGGGCTGGTTTTCGTGGCCCACGCGGGTCTTGATAAGGTCGTTCCCGGAGGTTTTGGAGTAACGGTTTTCTTCTTTCTCAGCGGGTATCTGATCACTACGCTGTTACGCCTGGAAGCGGACCGCACAGGAGCAATTTCGCTGAAAGGTTTCTACATTCGGAGGGCGTTTCGCATTCTACCTCCGCTGTATATCACCATCGCGTTTGTGGCAGCGCTCGGCGCGGCGCACATCCTGGAAAGTCCGGGCCGCTGGCAGGCTTGTTTGGCGGCGATTTTGTCTAGCTTCAACTACTTCAAACTTCTGGCGCCTTCGCATGGGGGATTGCCGACGGGTTTGGGAGTGGTTTGGTCGCTGGCGATTGAAGAGCATTTTTACCTGCTGTTTCCTCTGGTGTACATGGCCTTTGTCCGACGCCGGGTGGCGGCCAAGACGCAGGCGGCGATCCTGCTTTCGTCTTGCCTTGTGGCGCTATTGTGGCGCGTAATCCTAGTTTACGGGATACACATCTCCCTGACCGTCGATCCGCCTTGGACGTACGTAGCCACCGATTGCCGTTTCGACGCCATCGCGTGGGGCTGCCTGCTGGCGATTTGCAACAATCCGTGGTTCGCGGATCGCTCGCCGCTGTTGGGCAAATATCGGGGGTATCTGGCCCTGGGCGGGCTGGCCACGATTGTGGCCTCGCTGCTAATTCGTAATCCGGCTTATCGCGAGACGTTCCGCTACACCATCCAAAGCATGGCGCTGTACCCGATATTTTATTACGCGGTGGCCTCTCCCTCTGCCCAGATTATCCGGTGGCTGAGTTGGAAGCCGCTGCGCTGGATCGGCTGGACATCGTACTCGTTGTATTTGATCCACGACACGATCCTTTTGAAGTTTGAAAGCCAGTTCGGTGTGCACGTTCTCAAAATCGGGGTGATTTGTTTCATTCTTGCCGCGCTATACGCAGCGGTAATGCGGTACGCGGTGGAAAATCCCTTGCGAAAAGTGCGCGCAAGGTTTGTCACCGCTGACGCTTAAAATAGGAGGCATGCTTGAGTAGCCGACTCGCCATCGCAGGCCAGATCATGTTGCGAAAGTTCGAAAAGGTTTATGTTGTGGTGTCTATGCTGTTCTTCGCCGGCGGCCTAATCCAGCGCGCCGTGGCCGAGAATGATCCAACCGCTCGGACAGGTCCGGACTACGCCTACCAGGTCGGAGCCGTGATTATCTATGCGATTCTGATGCCCTTAGTGCTCTTTCATTGGAGAGAAATGATTCAAGGGCTGCTACGCTCGGGCTGGATCGTTGCAATATGTTTCTTGGCGGGCGTTTCCAGTGCTTGGTCTTACAAGAGGATTTACACCTTGCGGCACGCCCTTCTGTTGTCCCTTTTAACCCTATTTGCGATCTACATAGCGTCTTGCTTCGACTGGGAGGAGCAACTAAATCTGTTCGGCTGGCTGTCGGTTATTACTATTGTCGGGAGCTGCTTCATGGCTGTGTTTATTCCATCGTACGGGATTTCTCAGGACGTTCATGCGGGCGCTGTGAAGGGGCTTTTTCCTCACAAGAACATCTTTGGCAGACAGGTGGTGTTTGCAATTCTTACGTTGGCGATTGCGAAACCTTTCGGGATACCCCGTTGGTTTCGGTTTGGCACTGTCGTAATCGGTTGCGGCTTGCTTGCTTTATCAAACGCAGGGACCTCAATTCTCGCGATGGTCGCGTGCGTTTTAATGTACCCGATCCTTCATCTTCTGAAGTTTTCTGGAAAGAAAACCCTTCCCCTGTGGGTTCCGTTTGTTCCACTGTTTGCGATGGGGCTATTCCTCGTTATGTCCAACTATGGTCTTGTGGTAGAGGCCACGGGGCGTAACAACACGCTGACCGGTCGCATACCCATATGGAAGGTGGTGCTCGGTGAGATCGGTAAACACCCCTGGTTCGGGTACGGGCATGACATCTTCTGGAATAATTTCACGGCGAGTTTAGCCACCGTGAGGTATGTACTCGGATATCTACCGCCCCATGCCCATAACGGTTACCTGGACGTTTTGCTCGGGATGGGAATAGTCGGGCTCATAGTATTCTTGGCGGGTCTTCTGACCAGCGTGTGGCGTGCTGGCACGCTGTTTCGGTCCGATTGCGTAGCCGGGGCTAAATGGCCACTGTTAATGCTAGTTTTCTTTGCTGTGTTCAACATGGGAGAGAGCAGTATTCTCCGCCAGACGACGTTTCTGTGGATACCATACGTAACCATCTATGTATCACTGGGATTGATGGCTGCTAAAAAACACGACGCGACAGCCGATGGTCCCGAAATAGTTGGCGGCGTTGCATTTGGGACAGGCCGCATGGCGAACGGCGTGCTCCCAGGATATGGAACCTGACCGCTGTTCGACATGAGGGTTATCGCACAGCCAGCATTCAACGCACGAAACGATAACCCTTATACCTGGCTGCTGTATCGGCACATGGCCGCGGATGTCACGGACTTCTCGTATCGCAGGGCCTTGGCGGCACGATACGACATCTTCCACATTCACTGGCCGGAATTGGAGCTGAATGCGTTTCGCAGCTCGATCAAGGCGGCGGCTCGCTTGCGGCTGAAGCTCTCGCTGATCGATGCAATTCGGGCGCGCGGCACGAGGATTGTATGGACCGTTCACAACCTTAAGTCCCACGATGTCATGCACCCCAGGCTAGAGCGTTGGTTCTGGTCGGAGTTCATAAAGCGCGTAGATGGCTATATTGCCCTCACAAGCTCGGGACGGGAAGCGGCCAAAGAGCGTTTTCCGGGGTTAGCGCGAGTTCCGGGCTTCGTCGTTCCGCACGGGCATTATCGCGGAGAATATCCGGTCGATGCCGATATCGATGCGCGTGGTGAGCTGAATATTCCTTCCGGGGCAAAGGTTTTCCTGTCGTTCGGGCAAATCCGGGACTATAAAAACATTCCAACGCTGATTCGCGTTTTTCGACGCACGAAGGACAAGGATATGGTCCTCTGCATTGCGGGTCGGCCGAATCCACAATCCTTGTCAGAGGAACTTCAGCGGGAAGCAGCAGGCGATTCGCGGATCCGCTTACACATGCAAACTATACCGAAAGAGCGCGTACAGTTTTTGTTTCGCGCTGCAGACCTAGTTGTATTGCCGTATCGCGACATTCTTAATTCCGGTTCAGCATTGTTAGCGCTGTCTTTCAATCGCCCTATCCTTGTGCCGGCACGTGGGGCGATGGGTGAGTTACAGGCCAGCGTCGGCATGGATTGGGTCCGAACGTACCAAGGGAACCTCGACGACAACGAGCTTACGCAGGCTTTGACTTGGGCGACGGCGCCCAGGCCAAAGGAGGCGCCGCTAGACGACTTGGAGTGGACGCGGATAGCAGGGCAGACGCTGAAGGCATACGCCGAGATACTATAAGGGGAGCTGGCAATGATTGAGGGACTAAATAGACGTGTATTTCTAAAGACCGCGGGGGCAGGGGCGGCGGGGTGTCTCGTTTTGGGGCAAGCCTCGTTGCAGGCGGGCACTGCGAGAATGGGTAGCGGCGGAGACGACCCGGTTAGCACGCCGCTCAAAACGCTGGCGGAACAAAAAGGGTTTTTATATGGCTGCGAAGCGACTCTAAGCGAACTGAGTGACCCGCCGTACAAGGCACTCGTGGTCAGCCAGGCGGACCTGCTGGTTCCTGGATTGGCGTTGAAGTGGGATGTCCTGAGGCCGACGCCGGAGACGTTCGATTTTAGCCAGGGTGACTGGAACCTAAACTTTGCCCGGCAAAATAATATGAAGCTGCGAGGTCACACACTGGTTTGGTGGGACGCGCTGCCCAAGTGGTTCAAAGGCTACGCAACGCAGCAGAACGCCAAACAATTGATGCTGAACCACATCAATACCGTGGTGACGCATTATGCGGGCAAGATGCAGTCTTGGGACGTGATCAACGAGGCTTTACTCCCTACCGATAATCGCAGTGACGGGTTGCGCAATTCGATCTGGTTGCAGCTCGTGGGTCCGGATTTCATTGAGACCGCCTTTCGGGCGGCGGCGGCGGCGGATCCCCAGGCGATACTCTGCTGGAACGAATATGGCATTGAGAACGAGTCGGACGCGGCAGAGACAAAGAGACAGGCTTTCCTGCAAAATCTCCGGGAATTGCGCAAACGCAACGTTCCTGTCCATGCGATCGGTATTCAGTCGCATCTTGATGCCACCGATCCCAAATTCCCGGGTGAGCAATTCAACAGGTTTCTGCACCAGGTCAGCGATATGGGATTGAAGATCATTGTTTCTGAATTGGATTTCGCTGATGGCGCCCCGGATCCTGACGTGAATCACAGGAGTCAAGTGGTGGCAGCGAAATACCAGCAGTACCTGGACATTGTACTTAAGCACAGGTCGACAATTGCGATCGTGAGCTGGGGTCTATCCGACAAACATACTTGGCTCAATAACGGATATAGGTTCCCTCGTAAGGACGGTGCGCCGTTTGTGCCATTGCCCTTTGACGCGAACATGAATGCCAAACCGGCTTGGCAAGCGATTGCCAGGAGCTTCGAGAACGCGCCGCCGCGTTAATTTGTTTCGAAATAAGTCCCCCTAAACGTTGATCTTGGGAAGGGTCAATAAAAATGCAAACGCCAAACCTCAGCCTGAGCGTGGCGGGCGAGAGCGCGTTAGTAGCACGAGCGAAACAGGAAAGTGCCGGCAAAACGGTGGAGTTGACCGGCGAGCAGATAAAGTTTTACGAAGAGCAGGGATATTTGTGCCTAAACGCGCTGACGAGCGCGGAGGAGGTGGCGGAGATCAAGGGATTGCTGGAAGAGATGTTCGCCAAGAAGGCGGGGGAAAAAGAAGGGGCGTTTCTGGATTTGGTGGCGGCGGACGGCAAGGCGCAGATGAGCTCGCCGCAAATCTTCAACCCTAACAATTATAGTTCGCGGCTCCACAAGACGCAGTGTTTCCAGAATGCCTATCGCGTGGCCAAACAGCTATTGGGCGAGGAAGTGCGCTTCTTTTTTGATTTGTCCATTTTGAAGCAGCCCAAGATTGGCGCGGGGACGCCGTGGCACCAGGATGAAGCGTACCGCGATGCGAATTTTGAATACCGGGAGCTGAGTATTTGGGTGCCGCTCCAGGACGTGACGGTAGAGAGCGGGTGTTTGCGGTACATCCCGGGATCGAACAAGGGAGCGCTGAAGGAGCATCGATCGGTGAACGGGGATCCGAAGGCGCATGCGGTGTATGTGTCGGAGCCTTTCGAGGAAGAGAAAGCGGTGTTGTGCCCGATGCCGGCGGGGGGCTGTGTGATCCATGCGCCGCGCACGATTCATGGTTCGACGCGGAACGAATCGGCGACGCCGCGGCTGGCGTACATCATGGCATTTGGGCTGCCGCCGAAGCCGCTGAAAGAGAAGCGGGTGTTTAGCTGGGCGGCGGAGAAGCAGACGGCGGCGGCAGCGCGCAACCGCGAGTGGATGCGGCGGGGCGGGGCGTTCGTGATGTTGTGGCGGAAGCTGCGTCGTGGGGAATTGTGGAGCTGGGAGCTGGCTACCTATAACGCGAAGCGGCTATTGCAGAAGGTCGGAGTGCGGCGGTAGGCGGCGGACATTTTATGAACCCCTCGGTCACAGTGGTGATACCGACGTACCGGAGAGCCGATCTGGTGGTGCGGGCGATTGCGTCGGCGTTGCGCCAGACGTACGAGCCGCTGGAGATAATTGTGGTGTCGGACGGACCGGACGCGGCGACGGAAGAGGCTGTGGAGCGGCTGGCGGACCCGCGCGTGCGGCTGATCGTGTTAAGCGAAAAGGGTGGCGGGTGCGCGGCGCGGAATGCGGGGATCGCGGCGGCGGCGGGGAAATGGATGGCGCTGCTGGACGACGACGATGAGTGGCTGCCGGAAAAATTGGCGAAACAAATCGCGATCGTTGAGGAGTCGGGCCTGCGTCATCCCATTGCCGCATGTCGGGTTCTGGTGAACCGCGGGATTAGCAATGAGGTGTGGCCCACGCGGCCGCCGGCGGCGAACGAGCCGCTCAGCGAATACATATTTTGCCGCTCGAGGATGGCGCAGGGCGAAGGGCTGTTTATCACGTCGATGCTGCTGGCTTCGCGGGAATTGCTGCTGCAGGTGCCGTTTCGCACGGATGTGGCGCGGCATCAGGATACCGACTGGCTGCTGCGCGCCACGCAGGTGGCCGGCACGGGCCTCGTGTGGGCGTGGGAGCCGCTGATGATTTTTAATTTGGAGGTGACGCGCACGTCGGTGAGCCGTTCGCCGAGCGCGCTGCCTTCGATTCAGTGGGAACGCGGGAATCAACTGCTGACGCGGAAGGCGCGCGGTTTTTTTCTGGCCACGCAGGTGGCGCCGCGCATCCGGCTGTTTGCGCAGCCGTGGCTGGCGCTGCGGACGATTTACGAGTTTTTTGTGAAATGCCGGCCGACGGGCAAATCCTTGACGCTGCTTGTGGCGCTGATGTTTACGTCGCCGGGATTTCGCAATTTCTTGATCGCGCGCCGGGGCAGCAAGGAACTGCGACACAGCGCAGCGTAGGCGGCGCGAATGGGCGTTCGCCGGATAAATAACCATGAGAATCTGTATGCTCCACAATAATTTTTACCGCAGCAGCGGCTCGGCGATTATTATCCGCCGCATCTACGAGATTTGCGCGGGCTCGGGCATAGATTTCTATTTTGCGGGGACGCAATACCAGTCTTCCATCACGCACGACGAAGAGCAGGATTTGTCGTGGATGCCGGCGGGAAGATACGCGGAGTTCGACCTGATGCCCCGTTCGCTGAGGCTGGTGTGGGAGCTGCGGCGCTTTGCGCGCTGGTTGCGGGAGCAGCAGATTGAAATTGTCCACGCGCATCACCGGCGGCTGGCGATGCTGGCGAATCTCATTTCTCCGCTTACGAATATTCCCGTAGTGTACACGGGACATAATACTTTCGCGTGGTCGCCCGCGTTTTG
>PMOV01000010.1 GCA_003161195.1 Acidobacteriota bacterium
CTTATCCGGCCAATCTCTGCCCGTTATCCTGCCGGGTTGAGTTTGCGGGTTTCGGAAAGAATCTTGGTCAGCCGATTGGAGAGCTGATCGAGGCGATGTCTCGGCGGGCCGTCCGGGAGCGAGCGACGGAACATCTCGATAGCGTGTTGGGCGAAGAGTAGAGAATCGACGACACCTTCCAAACCGGCGCGAGGCGAAATGGTTGGCGCCTTCGGCTGCGGTGCCAGATGCCGAGGGCGAGAGCGGGCCAGATGGAACTCACGCTGCAGGTCGTCGCCGGCGACCAGGACGTACTTCATCGTCATCTCCGCTTTGACATGGCCGAGGAGCGTCATCAACGCAGGCAAGCTTACGCCTGCGCGAACCATTTCACTGGCATACGTGTGTCTAAGCTGGTGCGGAACGATGCGAGTGGAAATACCGACGGCGGCCGCGACATCGGATAGGTAGGGGCGCAAGCGTTTCATGAGGGTCTGCTTGCCGCTGTGGCGTGCGAGCAGCCAGCCGTCAGGGAGAGGGTCGAAAGAACGGAAGAAGCGTAAGCGTTGGACGAGTTCACATACGAACGAATCGACCGGTACCATTCGTTCCGTCTTCAGTTTGCCGAGAGGCACATGAATCGCCCAACGATCCGAGCCCACCTTGTGGAGGCAATCATAGGAAAGGTCAGCGCATTCTCCGATACGCATGCCGGTATGGCGCAGCAGCAGGAACACGTTGGCCGGCAGATCATTGCGGCGCAGTAGTTCCTGCTGGATTAATCGATCCTGCTCTGCCGTCAGGGGGCGGGGCAAACGTTGTGGTATGCGCGGAATGTCCTCGCGACGGATCAGATGAGCCAGATCGGGAAGCTGTGCAGTCCAGGCAAGCTCCTGCAGAATGGAACGCACAAACAGTAATCGACAGACGTAGACAGCCGGCGCCAAGGGCGGGGTGTGTGAACGCAGATGGGCAAACCAGCCGAGGATGTGCGGGTCACGGCGCAACTGATTTAACGAACAAACTGCGGGATGATCTTCGCTGAGATAGATCAGGAAGTGGCGCGCCGCGCCTCGATACTGACGGGATGAGTCCGGAACGAGTGCGGCAGTGAGGGACTCGATGGCCCGCTGGAACTGGTGTGCTAGCGGATGTTCCAGTGGAGCATAGCGGGAGAGCCTCACGACAGCTTTCCTGGCACGGGCCTGATGTGCTGCGACACGGCTCGCGCATACTGCTGATAGACCTCCAGAGGAGTGACTTGCACATAGACCATCGTCGTTTCGATTTGTGCGTGTCCCATCAACTGCATCAGGGCCGGGAGGCTGACTCCGGCGCGCACCATATCGGAGGCGAAGGTGTGTCGGAACCGATGGGGGTTGGCAATCTTTACGCCGGTGGTCCGACGATGATATCGAAACAGTGAGCGCAACCCCGCGGGAGTCATCCGCGCGCCGCGGGCCGGCCCCTTGAGAGAAACAAACAAAGCGTCGGTCGAAGTTTGTGGCCGCTCTAGCCGTAGATAGTGGTCAAGGAGTTGGTTCGCTTCCGGAGCGAGCGGCAGAAAACGGGTCTTATTGCCTTTGCCGCGCACACGGATCTGCGCTTCGGACAACAGAAGATCGTCGCGATTCAGATTCAGGACTTCCTGCGACCGGAGCCCCTGTAGGAGCATCAATCCCACGATGGCCAGGTCCCGGGAGTTGCGAAAACTGGACCAAAATCGCGCCACCTCGTCCACCGACAAGGGCACGATGGTTCGTTTGGGAGTCTTTACTCGCAACCGGCTCAAGGCGGGCCGTGGTTTGCCGATGCCCATAGGTGCCCGCTGCCAGTAGTTCGTCTGTAACGCCGGCGCGACCTGGTGAGGTGCGTCAGGAAAGGCGATGCGCAAGGCACGATCGACGATGGCAACGCGCTGATTGATGGTGGCACCGGTCAACTCACGTTCCTGACCAGACTGGAATCGTACATAGTCCAGCAGTGTCGTTTGGGTGAGGGCATCTTTGGTAACCACGTCAGTGCTGTGAACACCCTCCCACCACCGGAGAAAGTGCAACAGCTCGTGCGCATATGTTCGCAGGGTGGTGTCGGCTAAGCGGCGGAGCATTTCGTAGTCGAGGTACTGGTTGATCCAGTCAATCTCACGGCCGGTGGTCTGTTCGACAATGCGATATGGGCAGCGCACGTGATTGTTGGAGGGCTTGTGAACTACGCGGAAGGTCATCACTGCGCCGCCTCCAGCAGCAACTGGAACTGGCGCGCGTCGCCATCTTCGACAAAGAAACTGTTCGGGTCATGGCCATCGGGCAGCGAGACTCTGCGAACGTTCATGCCTTGCTCTGTGAGCCGACAGGCGAGCGATTGCGTCGCCTGCTGACCACTGCCGTTGGCGTCCGCATCCAAAGCCAGATAGATGGTTCGCGGACCGTCGCACAGTTGCCCATACTGGCGGGCATTGAGATGATTGCCCATCGAGCAGGTGACGTTGTGAAAACCGGCCTGCCACAGGACGGCGTAGTCGAACAGACCCTCGACAAGAATCACCTCCGGACAATGCCGGATCTGCTGCCACAAATACAAGCCACCCTTGGCGCCCGGCAAGAAGCGGTGAGGCGGCGCTGATGTCGAGATGCTGCGGCCGTAGAGATTGCCTTCCAGCGGAAACACGATGCGATGTATGAATGCGTCGTAGCCAGCCGCAGTAACTAAACCGACTTGACGCAGGGCTTGGAGCGGGTAGCCCAACCGCGTCAGCCAACTGCGCAGGCAACCGCCGGGCGCGTAGCCGATCTGCATGTGCTCGATCAGTTCCGGCGAGCGAACTCCGCGTTGGCGCAGATAGGCAACCGCGTCACCGTGCCGGTGTAACTGCACCCGATAGAATCTTGCGACTTCATGCAGCAATGGCGCCAAGCCGCGCCACTGGTGGAGGAGTGCCAGCGCTTGTGGGAACTTCACCTGGTGATACAGTTCGGCGAAACGAATCACGTCACCGCCACGACCGCAGCCGTAACAGTAGAAGAGGCTCTTGAGGGGATCCACCAGAAAGCTTGGTTTGTGGTCGACGTGCAGCGGACACAGTCCCATTAATCGACCGCGGCTGAGTTGTCGGGCCGGCTGCCAATCATGAGTCTGCAGATACTCCAGCAGTGGAATCTGCTGTTTCAACTCGTCGAGAGCTTGACGACTCACGGACTTCTTGCCTCGATCGGCAGAATACGGCATAGCGCGCACAGATCCCAGGCAAGGATGGTGGGCGTCCGCAAAAAGTGCTCGTCTTGAGTGCCGCCCTTCGCCCAGCACCACACGCTGAGCAGTCGCCTTTGTGCCCATCGGCGCACAGTGGAGAGATCGGGCAAGCGTGTCGGATCTTTGCAGTGCGGTGCTGCTTGCTCGACTGAATCGCCTCCGGCGATCCGCTCGCAGGATTGCTGTCGGCACCGCAGGCTGTAGTGTCCCGATGGTGCCAGCCAATCGGGCAAGATCGTGAA
>PMOV01000306.1 GCA_003161195.1 Acidobacteriota bacterium
GCCGCCACCTGCTTCGAGTATTACGCGGGCATGGCCAACAAAGTCCTGGGCCACGTGAATCCCGTTCCCGCCAACGCGCTGAGCTTCACGTTGCGCGAACCGGTCGGCGTCGCCGGGCAGATCGTGCCGTGGAATTATCCGCTGGTGATGGCTTCCTGGAAGCTGGCGCCCGCGCTGGCCGCGGGTTGCTGCTGCGTGCTGAAGCCCGCGGAGCAGACCCCGCTTACCGCGATGCAAGTGGCTCCGTGGTTCGCCGAGGTGGGTTTTCCTCCTGGTGTGGTGAACGTGGTGAATGGAACAGGTGAGACGGCTGGCGCCGCGCTGGTCGCCCATCCGGGCGTCGACAAAGTGGCGTTCACGGGCAGCGCTGCCGTCGGCAAGCTGATCGTCAAGAGTGCCGCCGACACGCTGAAGCGCGTCACTCTGGAACTCGGCGGCAAATCGCCAAACATCTTCTTCGCGGATGCGGACTGGGAAGCGTCCGTCGACGGCGCGCTCTTTGGTGTGTTCATCAATCAGGGCGAAGTCTGTTCCGCAGGCAGCCGCATCCTGGTGGAGAAAAAGATTTACGGCAAGTTTGTCGAAGCGATGACGGAAAAGGCCAAGCGCATCAAGCTGGGTCCGCCACTCGAGCGCGAGACCAAGATGGGTCCGCTGGTGAGCAAGGAGCAGTACGACCGCGTGAGCGAGTACCTGGCGCTGGGCCGCAAAGAGGCCAAGGTGGCTATCGGCGGCGGACGACCGGCCGCGTTTGGCAAAGGCTATTACGTGGAGCCTACGATTTTCTACGATGTGGACAACCAAGCGCGCATTTCCCGCGAGGAGATCTTTGGTCCCGTTGCGTCGGTGATTCCGTTTGAGAGCGAACCGGACGCNNCGTGCGGGAATCATCTGGGTAAATCACATGCAGCCTACGTACGTGGAAGCGCCATGGGGCGGCTACAAACAGTCGGGCTTCGGGCGCGAGCTCGGTCCTTCGGGCATCGAAGAGTATCTCGAGACCAAGCAGGTCTTCGTGAATCTCGACGAAGCGCCTATTGCTTGGTACTAGAATCTAGTAACGCAGTAGGAAGAAAGAAACGGAAATGGCGACCATACAATTACGCACGCAAATTCCTGGACCAAAATCGCGCGAGTTGATGAAGCGGCGCGAAGCGGCGGTGCCGCGCGGGCCGTACCACTCGACGCCAATCTTCGCGGCACGCGCCGAAGGCGCGGTGATTGAGGATGTGGACGGCAACCAATTCATCGACTTCGCGGGTGGGATCGGTTGCCTGAACATGGGGCATCGCGCGGAGCCGGTGACGGCGGCGGTGAGCGCGCAGCTCGGGAAGTACACGCATCTGTGCTTCAGCGTTACGCCGTATGAGCCGTATGTGGCGGTGGCGGAAAAACTGAACGCGCTGGCGCCGGGAAACTTTGCCAAGAAAACCTTCATCGTGAACACCGGCGCGGAAGCGGTGGAGAACAGCATTAAGATCGCGCGCGCCTACACCAAGCGGCCTGCTGTCATCTGCTTTGAGGATGCGTTTCACGGGCGGAGCATGCTGGCCATGTCGCTAACCAGTAAGACCATCCCCTATAAAGCGGGATTCGCTCCTTTCGCTGCGGACATTTACCGTGTGCCGTACGCCTACTGCTATCGCTGCTCCTATGGCTTGACGTATCCCTCGTGCGAGGTGGCTTGCGCCAAACACCTCGAAGACACCTTCAAGCGCGTGGTGCCTGCCGACGCGGTGGCGGCGGTGATTGTCGAGACGGTGCTTGGCGAAGGCGGCTTCATGGCGCCGCCCAAGGATTTCTTTCCCATCTTGCAGGAGATTTGCCGCAAGAACGGTATCGTGCTGATCGTGGACGAAGTGCAGGCGGGTCTGGGCCGCACGGGGAAATTCTTCGCTATCGAACATTATGGAATTGCCCCGGATTTGCTGCTGACGGCGAAGTCCCTGGGCGGCGGATTGCCGATTGCGGCGGTGACGGGGCGCGCGGAGATCATGGACGCGCCAGCGGTGGGCGGCCTCGGCAGCACGTTTGCGGGGAATCCTCTGTCTTGTGCGGCGGCGCTGGCGGCGATCGACATGATCGAGCATGGCGGATTGCTCGAGCGCGCTACGGCGATTGGCAAGCGCTTTGCGTCCGTGGCGCGCGCGTGGCAGAAGAAGTGGCCACTGATTGGCGAGGTGCGCGGCTTGGGCGGCATGTGCGCGATCGAGCTGGTGAGGGACGCGGAGACGCGCGAGCCGGCTGACAAGGAGACTACCGAGATTGCGCATTACTGCTACGAGCATGGATTGATCACCATTACCGCCGGATCGTATGGGAATGTCGTCCGGATTCTGGTGCCGCTCACGATCACGGATGCGCAGTTTGAGGAGGGACTGGGCGTGCTGGAAGCGGCGATTGCGTCCGTGGCGGAACGAAAGACTGCGGAATTGTCGCACGCGTGACCGCTGAGCGAGAAGGGAATTATGCCTACGGCTACGGAGATTAATACCTTGGGATTTTTTGTGGCGGGGAAGTGGTGTGTCAAGGGGGAGCGGGTTGAGATTCTGTCGCCGGGAACCGGGGAAGTGGCGGGCGTAACGTTTCGGGCGGACGCGGCGCGGCTGGAAGAGGCGATTGCGGGAGCGGTGCGGGCGTTTGAGAAGACGCGACGGATGAGTGGGTTTGAGAGGCAGCGGGTTTTGCGTGCGGTGGCGCGATTGGTCGGTGAGGGGCGAGAAGAGCTGGCGCGCACGCTGGCACTCGAGGCGGGGAAGCCGATTAAGGCGGCGCGGCTGGAGGTCGAGCGCGCGGCGTTTACGTTTGATGTGGCCGCAGAAGAGGCGGTCCGGCTGGGCGGGGAATATTTGCCGCTGGATTGGCAGGCGGCTACCGCCGGGCGCTGGGGAATTGTGAGGCGCGTGCCGGTGGGGCCGATTGCGGCGATCACGCCGTTTAATTTTCCGATCAATCTGGTGGCGCACAAGTTGGCTCCGGCGATGGCCGCAGGGTGCACGATCGTGCTGAAGCCGGCGCCGCAGACGCCGCTGACGGCGTTGCGGCTGGCGCGGATTATTGAGGAGGCCGGATGGCCCGCGGGAGCGTTGAGCGTACTGCCGCTTTCCAATGAAGATGCCGGCGCGCTGGTCCGCGACGAACGGATCAAGTTGCTGAGTTTTACGGGGAGCACCGCGGTGGGTTGGCACTTGAAGGCCACCGCGGGCAAGAAACGCGTCTTGCTGGAATTGGGTGGAAATGCCGCAGTGATTGTTTGCGCGGATGGGAATGTGCCTTTTGCGGCGGAGCGCTGCGCGGCGGGCGGGTTTGTGTATGCGGGGCAGACATGCATTTCAGTGCAGAGGATTTTTGTGGAGGCTAGCGTCTTCGATGCATTTACGGAGGAGCTGGTCGGGCGAGTGAGTCAGTTGAAAGTGGGGGATGTTTTGGATGAGGGGACGGATGTCGGTCCGCTGATCAACGATGCGGCGGCACGACGAGTCGAGGAATGGATTGGGGAGGCGCTGGCGGGCGGAGCGCGCGTGTTGTGCGGCGGTACGCGATCGGGGTCGACGGTGGCGCCGACGGTGCTGATCGGGACGAAGCCGGGAATGCGGGTGAATTGCCAGGAGATTTTCGGGCCGGTGGTGACGCTCGAGAAATTCACGGATTTTGAGGCCGTGCTGCGCGAAGTGAATCGCTCGGATTTTGGGTTGCAGGCAGGAATTTTTACGCGGGACTTCACGAAGATCAACAAGGCGTTCGAGACCCTGGAGGTTGGGGGCGTCATGGTGGGGGAAGTGCCGACGTTTCGCATCGATCATATGCCGTATGGCGGGGTCAAGGATTCGGGGATTGGAAGAGAAGGCGTGCGGTACGCCATGGAAGAGATGACGGAGATGCGCTTGCTGACGGTGAATCCGGCGGGGTTGTGAAAAGCACTCAGCATCGGGCGAGCGCGGTGGGGCGCTACTCGTAGCGCAGGGCTTGTGTGGGGGCGATTTGCGTGGCCTTACGCGCAGGCAGGTAGGTCGCCAGGACGGTGATTAGCAGCATGGCCGGCACAACTGTAGCGTAGGCTAGCACGTCCACGCCGCCGGAATCGAAGAGCATGGCGTTCATCAGGCGCTCGACGGCGAAACCCATCCCGAGGCCCAGCGCGATTCCTATACCGACCAGGATTAAACCTTTGCCCATCATGAGGCGGAGCACGTCGGAACGGTTTGCGCCGATGGCCATGCGGATGCCGATTTCGCGTGTCCTGCGGCTGACGTTGTAGGCGACCAATCCATACAGACCGGCCACGGCGAGCAGCATTCCCACTACACCCATAGCCCCCACGAGGTTTATGGCCACGCTCGGGCCTTTGACGGCTTTGTTGATGTAGTAGTCCTCGTAGGTGCGGGTGAGCAGCATGGGTAGATTGGGATCGAGAGAACGGACCACGTCCTTGAGCGGGCCGAGCGACTGCAGTGGATCGCCCGCGGAACGCAAGGTAAGCGTCATGCGCGTGACGGGGTGCTGCGCGAGCGGCAGGTAGAGGAAGTCCATGGGCGTTTCCACGGTGGCCTGGTACTTGAGGGTTTGCGTGACGCCGACAATTTCAACGGGCGTACCGTCGGCGCTGTCCAGGCGAATACGTTTGCCCACGGCATCCGCATTGGGCCAATAGTGTTTGGCGAACTGCTCATTCACGATGGCGACGCGCGGCGTTTCAGAAGTATCGGATTCCCGAAAGACGCGGCCATGCAGGATGGGAAGTTGCATGGTGCGGAAGTACGCTTCATCGACGGTGTCGGTCAGCACGGAAAAGTTTTGGCGGTCGCGCGGCATCTGAAAATTTTCCGGGACGAAGGCCAGGGGCTCAAACTCGTAATCATCGAAGCCCAGCGGAATGTTCTGCGTGAGTGTGGCGTCTTGCACGCCGGGCGCGGAACGCACGCGCTCGGTGAGCAGTTTGTAAA
The DNA here is from genome assembly GCA_003161195.1 of Acidobacteriota bacterium. Taxonomy (GTDB): domain Bacteria; phylum Acidobacteriota; class Terriglobia; order Acidiferrales; family UBA7541; genus Acidiferrum. The sequence goes on from PMOV01000306.1 coordinate 4,944, forward strand.
ATTGTTTGGTCTGTGAGGGATTGTATTGGATAAGCCGCGGGTCGAAGCTGGCCAGCAAGAGATGGTCTTTGGGAAAATTCGTGCTCTCCAGCACCCCATGCTGGAAGCCGCGAACCATAAGGAATGCGGCGGTGAGCAGCATCAGGGAGGCGGCGACCTGCGCCACGACGAGAACGTTGCGGCCCCAGAGACGTTTGCGCCCGGGCACGTCGACGTCGGCGGACTTGAGACCATTCACTAAATCGGCGCGCGTGCTTTGCAGGGCAGGGGCTAAGCCGCAGAGTAAAGCGCTCAGCAGCGCAAGGGCCAAGCTGGCCAGCAGTGCGCGGACGTCCATTTGGAAGGGGATGGCGACGGGCAGGTCGGACATCAGGATCACGCTTTGGTAGCTGTGGAACCATTGCACGATGCCGTAGCCGATGACGATGCCGCCGAGTCCGCCGAGCAAGGCGAGAATCAAGCTCTCCGTAAGCAGCAGTCGGATAATGCGGAAACGTCCGGCGCCGATAGCGAGACGCACGGCGATTTCGCGCGTCCGGGAACGGGCGCGGCTCAGGAGCAGGCCGGCGACATTGGTGCAGGCCACCAGAAGCACGGAAAGCGCCAGAATCACGAAGATGACGCCGAATTTCCAATTTACGTCGTCGGCGCGAGTGCGCATTTCAAAACTGCTGTGCACGGCGGCGCCGCGCGCGCGATTGAGTTGCGGGTATTCGGACTCGAAATTTTTCGCGAGCACGGCGAGTTCATTGCGCGCTTGTTGCAGGGTAACGCCCGGTTTGAGACGGGCTTTTACATTTACTTCGCGATCGTCGCGGTCTTCGAGAAAATTCTTTTGCGGGTTGGTGGAGAAGGAACGCACCATCGCCATAGGCATGTAGAAATCGGGATGGCCGAAGATCTGCAGGCCGGGGAAAGAATCCGGAGCGATACCGATGACCGTGAAGTCCACGCCATTCAGGCGGACTTTTCGACCAAGCACGGAGGGATCGCCGGCAAATTCGTGCCGCCAGAAATCCGGCCCGAGGACCACGACGGCATCGCGGCCCGGGACTTGGTCTTCGTCGGCGCGAAAGGAGCGGCCAATGCGGGGCTCGACGCCGAGGACCTGGAAGAAATTGCCGGAAACCAGCATGCCGCCTCTAACGCGCGGCGTGGCGGCCGGATTGGCGCTGAAGCCGACGGCTTGCATGTCGGCGTAGGCGATGACGCCGTCATAGCTGGTGGTTTTGTCACGCAGGTCCAGATATTCGCGGTAAGAGAAATCGTCGTAGCTGTTGTCGTGCGTGGTGCTGACCAGCGTAAGAACGCTGCCGGGATGCGGCACGGGATAGGGGCGGAAGATGAGCGCATCCAGCATGCTGAAGGTGGCGGAGACCATGCCGATGCCGACGGCTAAGGTGAGGACTACGAAAGCCGTCAAGCCGATGGTCCGGTGCAGGCTGCGGATGGCGTAGCGTACGTCGTCGGTGAAGTCCGTGAGCCAGTGGATGCCGCGAGTGTCGCGGACGCGTTCTTTTTGTTGTTCCAGGCCGTCCATGGCGCGCATAGCGGCCTGCCGGGCGGCTTTCTCCGAAAGGCCTGCGCCAACACCTTCGGCGATTTTATTTTCTAGGTGGAACTGCAGTTCCTCGTCGAGTTCGCTCTCGACTTTCCGGCCTTGAAAAATGGAGCGGAGTTTCAGGCGCGTACTGTGTGCGATGCGCATGGCGGGGTCTTAAGCCTCCGAAGTCTGTCCTTCCGCCAGTTGGACGATTTGCGAGATGGCGGTCGAAAGTCGGTGCCAATTGGCGGCTTCGGATTCGAGTTGCTGCCGCCCCATGCGGGTGAGCGAATAAAACTTGGCCCGGCGGTTGTTTTCCGTTTGCTTCCACTCCGCGGTGATCCAGCCTTCTTGTTCGAGCTTGTGGAGCGCTGGGTAAAGCGAGCCTTCACTGACCTGGAGCACGTCGCCGGAGATGGCGCGCAGGCGGAGGCTGATGGCCCAGCCGTGCAGCGGCTCGAGGGCGAGGATTTTGAGCAGCAGGAGGTCGAGGGTGCCTTGGACGAGGTCGGTGGGCTTGCTCATATCGGTTTCCTAGGTGAGTGTCGCATGCGTTCCCTCGGTAAGCAAGGGGAATATTTGCACGCCTTCTTTGGTCTTGTCGTTGTAGCGGCGGCCTTCTGCCTGCCCCGGTGAAACCGGGGAGGCGGGCGCCTTTTGTACCCACGGCTAGTCAGAATCAGTGGGCAGCTATTTTTCGGGGGTGGCGCGGGTCTGCGTGTGGGTAGCGGTGCGGGCCTCGGGGTGGCGTGGGGACCAATCTTCCGGGGGAAACGCTACGCGCCAAAAGGCGGGGCGAGACTCGATGAATTCCAGGCCCACTTCGGCTTTGCCGTTGCGCACCGGGCCGAGGAACACCACGTGGCATTCCTGCTCTTCCTGGGTACGTTCGTGGCGCATCCGCAGTTTACCGCCGCTGGTGACGCGAGCCGAGAGCAGAACCAGCGCGCCGTGCGCGTTGATCGCCAGCGTATCGGTTTCCTCCGTGAACTGCTTGCCTTCGGCGTCGAGGCCGGAGATGCGCACNNCGCGATTAGGTACGCAGGTCCATGGCTGTGTAATGGCGCGTGTCGTGGCCCAGATAGATCTGCCGCGGGCGGGCGATTTTTTGTTCCGGGTCCAGCAACATCTCTTCCCATTGCGCCAGCCAGCCGGAGGTGCGCGGGATGGCAAAGAGCACCGGGAACATGCTGACCGGGAAGCCCATCGATTGGTAGATCAATCCGGTGTAGAAGTCCACGTTCGGGTACAGCTTGCGCTTCACGAAATATTCGTCTTCCAGCGCGATGCGTTCGCATTCCAGGGCGATTTCCAGTAGCGGATTTTTGCCCATTTGGTCGAAGACTTCGTAGGCCACGCGCTTGATGATGCGGGCGCGCGGATCGTAATTCTTGTAAATCCGGTGGCCGAAGCCCATGAGCTTGGTTTCGCCGGATTTTACGCGCTTGATGAACTCCGGCACCTTTTGAATCGAGCCGATTTCGTTCAGCATGTGCAGCACTTCTTCGTTGGCGCCGCCGTGCAGCGGGCCGAAGAGCGCGGCGATGGCCGCGGCCATGGCCGAGTAAGGATCCACGTGCGAGCTGCCCACGCCGCGGATGGTGTTGGCGGAGCAATTCTGTTCATGGTCGGCGTGCAGGATGAANNGTGCGAAACAGCATGTTCAGGAAATTGCCGGGGTAGCTGAGTTCGCTGTCCGGATAGACGAACGGCATGCCGAGATTATGGCGATAGGTGAACGCGGCGATGGTCGGCATTTTGCCGATCAGCCGGTAGATCTGCAGCTTGCGCGATTCGGCGTTGAAGATTTCTTTGGCGTCGGGATAGAACGTCGAGAGCGCGGAGACTGCGGAGATCATCATACCCATCGGGTGGGCGTCGTAGTGGAAGCCGTCGAGGAATTTTTTGATGCTTTCGTGGATGAAGGTGTGTTTCGAGATATGCGCGGTCCAGTCCTTGAGCTGGGTGGGGGTGGGGAGTTCACCGTGCAGGATTAAGTACGCGGTTTCGAGGTACGTGCTTTTTTCCGCCAGCTCTTCGATGGGATAGCCGCGGTAACGGAGGATGCCGGCGTCCCCGTCGATGTACGTGATGCGGCTGATGCACGAGGC
>PMOV01000030.1 GCA_003161195.1 Acidobacteriota bacterium
CGCTACACCGGCTCCCGGGTTGGCGGGGCGGGCTGCGGGCGTGGGGCCGTAGAGAGCGTTGAGGGCGGGGATTAGGGCGCGGTAGTCGTGTTGGTCGCGAGCGATGTTGTACCGCTTTTTGTCGAGAGTTTGGAGCAGGAGTTGGGCAATGTAGGCCAGGGTGCTGGCTTGGCGGCGGTGCATGCGGCCGGTGGCGACGTGGGCGAAGAGTTTTCCGAGGACGAAGTTGAGGGCGATGGGGTCCTGGAAATCCCCGCCGAGGGCCAGGAGTTCGGCGCCGATTTCCTCGGAGGACTCGAGTTGGAGGAGTTCGCGATGGTGGAAGAGGCAGAGTTGCTGGCGCGGGTCGCGGAGCATGCGGCAGCGGCGGCCGTCGGCGAATTGGAAATTGCAGCGTGGTTGCGGTTGGCGGTACGTGGGGCGGGACTTTTTCGTGGGCATGAGAGTGGGTGCTCGTTTCGTTGGATTTTTTTGCCTCGGGCGTGCTGCGTCCTTTGGATTTTTGCCTTGCTGGCGGTTGGAGAAGTGATGCTTGCGAAGAGTGGACTTCGCGGGCCAGCGTGTGGCGCTAGACGTCAAGCCGGGAGNNTGTGGTTATCATTCGAACGGCGCCGGCGGAAAGCGAAGAGGTAAGAGTTACACAGAGAGCATGGAGAGCGCAGAGACTTTAGAGGAAGAATAATTTTTGGGAAGAGGAGATGAGGGACAAGCGAGAACAGAGTCAAAAGAAAGGCCCAGCCTCAAAAATCCGAGGCTGGGACAGCCGGCTCGCGCAGGCCTATATAAGTGCCATCAAGAAGAAGCAGTGCTTTTCGTAACGCGTGCGGGCGGGATGGGTCGTACTCAGAGATCCTGGCACGGAACCGTCTCGAAGGCACAAGGATCGCAGAGGGAAAAGGACAAGAGGCTCGGATGGTGGGAGCCCCTTCTTTGGTTTGTGCGGCGGCGCTCCCGGTCTTGGCTACTGGATCGGCGTCGGGATGGGTTGCGGCCGTGGAATCTGCGTGCACTTGGGGCCGGTGATGGTGCCGGTGAAACGGATGCTCCCGGAAGCGTCGACGGCGAAAGTGCCTTGCGCGACGGGCGACCAGACAGTGACCCCCTTGTTCGACAAAGTTCCACCGTTGGGCGACGTGACGTTCATGTTGACGTGACCGATCACCTCGTTGTTGTAGTGCCCGGCTGCGGGCATTTTGCCGGTTTGCTGCGGGGCACAAACCCGCTGGGTCTGAGTTTGACCGTTGCCCAGATGATGCGTGATGTTGGCCGTGATGGAGGCGTTCGAGCCGCCCTTGGTCATGGCCCCGACCGCGTAGCCCAAACTGCCGGAGAGTCCGGTGAAGGATTTGCTGGCGTCGTCGGAGGAGTGCTGGCAACCGTGCCACCAAGTGGAGGCACTTTTGATTTGATCTTCCGACAGGGACGGGAAGAAGGCCTTGACGGCCGCCTGGCAGGTGGGCGCATCGGAAGTTTGGCACGTGGTGAAAACGTTGACCAGACCGTCGACCAGGCTGCTCTTGCCGCTAGTTTCCAGATTGGTTAAAAGCGTGTCAACATTCAGAATGGCGACCACCGCGCCTGATCCGGCGTCCGTGAAAGAGGTCGCGGAGATGTCAACTGTGTCTCCGGCACTGTTGGCGACGAGCGCGCCATTGAAGTCGTTGGGACCGAGAGGGATAGACACCTGCTCGGTGTAGCTCGAGCCGTTGTTATCGGCGCAGACCGTGGCGAACCAGCTGTCGATGCATACGGTTTGCGTGCTGCCGATAGCGAGGGTGTTCAGCGGAAGAATGAGAATGCTGAAGAGCGCGGCCAGAAATGCAATACGCGCCGGAACGCGCAGACGGTAAATCGCGGGAATATTATTGCCCATTTCTGCCTCCTTCGACCTTGGATTTCACGGAAGAATCTTTTTGCCGGGTGGCGGACTGCTGGGAGGGTTGCGAAGCTTGCAGCGCCGCACCTACGGCGGTGCAGGCGTTCGTGCCGCCGCTCTTACACCCACAGCCGGACATGGAGAACGCAATGACAGCGAGGACCCCGGTGGGGAGTCCGTATAGAGCGATTCGTTTCATGGATTGCCTCGACTTTCCTTGTGAAGTAAAAAAGACCTCTTGTCAGTAGTGCAAGTGGATGGCGTAGCGTTTCATTTCCGATGGAGAAAGTTGGACTCGAAACGTGTTCGCGAGACGCCACGCCGAGACACGGAACTTATCGAGCGTCGGTTGCGCGAGGCCGAGCAGATAGCCAAGAGGAGAACATCGTGAGCAAAAAATCCTACGAGTTGGGAAGCGGAAACGTATTCCAGGATTTGGGAATTCCGAATGCCGAGGAGCATTTGGTTAAGGCGCAACTGGTCTTCAAAATTGACATCATTATGAAGGGTCGTGGTCTCAAGCAGGCGGAGGCTGCCCGTCTCCTCGGCGTCAAACAGCCTGTTGTTTCCAAAATGCTGCGGGGGGATTTCAAGCAGTTTTCCGTGGAACGGCTGCTGCGTTTTCCTCGTGTCACTCAATCATGATGTTGAAATCGTGGTAATGCCCCACCGTGGCCGAAGGGGTACGGCGGCGCTGCTTGTCTCTTAACAAGGTCGATGGAAACCCGGAAACTCGGGAACAGGCGGCACGTTTCCCATCCCTCCGCAAACGACTCAGTCCCCCGCCCAAACAATGTTTTTAGGCCAACCCTGCAAACCAAGGAAAGCAAAATTGCAAAACGAGGCGGCTATGGCGGCAGCGGAATGGCTCCGGGGGAAGCTGTTGCGTGAAAGCGCAGAGCGAACTAGCGGCCTTGGCTAGGCTCAGCGACCGAGGCAGATTGGCCGATATTCAGGGCGCGCTTGAACGAACCCTTTTCGTTGTCGATCTTTTTTTGGAGTTGCAGGATGGAATAGAGCAGGGCCTCGGGGCGTGGAGGGCAGCCGGGCACATACACATCGACCGGAATGACCTGATTGCAGCCCTGCACGATGGCGTAATTGTTGAAGACGCCGCCGCTCGTGGCGCACGCGCCCATGGAAATAACCCACTTGGGCTCAGGCATTTGGTCGTAAAGCTGGCGAACGATAGGAGCCATCTTCTGCGAGAGGCGACCGGCGACGATCATCAGGTCCGC